>NZ_CP095732.1:319166-638333 GCF_020447305.1 Abyssibius alkaniclasticus
TTGCGCGATCTCCAGAATCCGCGCCTTCATCGCCCGTGTGCTGCCCGCCATGTCAGAGCTAAGCACCGCAATCCGCGCATCCGGGAAGCGCGCCGCCACCTCCTCGGCCAGGCGTTCAACGCCGGGGCCGATGGGGGCGAGCTTGCCTTCCACCGCGCATGACGGGCAGGCGGCAGGAACGGGCTTGCTCTCGCCGCATTGATGGCAGACCAGCCGCGCCAGGAACCGGTGTTCGACCATCCGCGCATCGCAATACTCGCAGCCGATCTGGTGGCCACAGGCACGGCAAAGCGTAAGCGGCGCAAAGCCGCGCCGGTTCAAGAACAGCAGCGCCTGTTCGCCATCGGCCATACGCTGCGCCACGGCATCGGCCAGCATGGGCGAAATCCACTGGTTCGGCTGCATCGGCTCGGTGCGCATATCAATGGCGCTCAGTTCCGGCATTTCGGCCACACCAAACCGTTCGGCCAGATCAAGCCGCGCATATTTGCCCGCCTGCGCATTGGCCCAGGTCTCAAGGCTGGGCGTGGCGCTGGCCAGCACCACCTGCGCGCCCAGAATGCTGGCGCGCAGAACCGCCATATCGCGGGCGTGGTAATGCACCCCGTCTTCCTGCTTGTAACTGCCGTCATGTTCTTCATCGACAACGATCACCCCAAGGTGCCGAAACGGCAAAAACAGTGCCGAGCGCGCGCCGACAACCAGTTGCGCCTGCCCGCGCGCCACCGCCTTCCATGCGCGGCGGCGTTCGGCCATTGTCACGCCCGAATGCCATTCGGCGGGGCGCGCGCCAAAGCGTTTTTCAACGCGGGCCATGAATTCAACGCTCAGCGCAATTTCCGGCAACAGCACCAAAGCCTGCTGGCCAAGCCTCAGCGCCTCGGCCACGGCTTCCAGATACACCTCGGTTTTGCCCGAGCCCGTTACGCCCTTCAGCAACGTTGTGCCATAGGTGCCGCTCGCCACGCCCGCGCGCAGTTGTTCCGCCGCCACCGCCTGTTCGGCATTCAACGCAGCCCCCGGCAGGCCAGGGTCGAGCGCCGGGAACGGCCCGTCGCGCGGGGCAAAAACCTCGACCAGACAGCCCTGCGCCACCAGCCCCTTGATGACCGAGCCCGACACCCCCGCCATATTGGCCAACTCGCCCGGCTGAAAGGGCAGGCCGCCATAGTCCTCGACCAGCGCCAGCACCTTTTCACGCGCCGGTGTCATCCGGTCGGGCGCGGCTGTGCCAGCGACCAGCACCTTGGTATCGCCCGGCGGGTGCATCAGCCCCGGTGCGCGCGTGGCCAGCCGCAGCATCTGGCTGAGCGGGGTGATGGTGTAATCGGCGGCGCGGGCAAGAAAGTCGCGCATCGGGGCGGGGATGGCGGGCTCGTCCAGCACACGGATGATGCTGCGCAGTTTGGCACGGTCAAACCCGCCCTGCCCCGGCCCCCAGACCGCGCCAAGCACGCGGCGCGGCCCAAGCGGCACTTCAACCAGCGCGCCCAGATCGACGCCGCCGAACGGCGCGCGATAGTCGAGATAGCGGTCCAGCGGCTCGGTTGTCAGCACGGCAACCGCTTCGCCCTCATCAAAATCCCGCTCCTGGCCAAACAAGTCACTCATTGGTATTCCATCCCACCGCGCGTTCCGCTACGATGCGCGCGCAGCCGAACGGGCTGCATTATCAGCACAAAAAGACGGGACGAGCAGATGAAATTTTTCGTGGACACGGCCGACATTGACGCGATTGCCGAGCTGAATGCAACCGGGATGGTCGATGGTGTTACCACCAACCCCTCGCTTATCCTGAAATCGGGGCGCGATATTCTGGAAGTCACCAAGGAAATCTGCGCGCTGGTCAAAGGCCCGGTATCCGCCGAGGTTGTCTCGCTGGAAGCCGATGACATGATCGCCGAAGGCCGCAAACTCGCCAGGATCGCCCCCAATATCGCGGTGAAAGTGCCGCTGACATGGGCTGGGTTGAAAACCTGTAAAACCCTTACCGATGAAGGCCATATGGTCAACGTCACCCTGTGTTTTTCCGCCAATCAGGCGCTGCTGGCCGCCAAGGCCGGGGCGACATTCATTTCGCCCTTTGTGGGCCGGCTCGATGACATCAACCTCGATGGCATGGATTTGATCGGCGATATCCGCACGATCTATGACAATTTCGGCTTTGAAACCCAGATCCTTGTCGCCTCGGTGCGCAGCGTCAACCATGTTACGCAATCGGCGCTTATCGGGGCCGATGTGGTTACGGCACCGCCCGCCGTGCTGAAAAAGCTGGCCGACCATCCGCTGACCGACGCCGGGCTTGCCGCCTTTATGGCCGACTGGGCGAAAACCGGCCAGAAAATCCTGTAAGCGGGAATGCAAAATCCGGACCTCACCGCCGCAGATACGCTCAAAGCCGCCATTCTGGAGCATCCCGAAGCGGTTCTGGCCGATGCCGATGTGCTGCGCGCCCTGATCGGCGCACAGGACAAGGCCGACCGCAATGTCGTCGATCTGCGCGCACGTTTTCTGGCCGAACTTGAAGGCCAGCTTGGTGCGCTGGAAAGCACCCATCGCACGGTTGTGGCGGCGGCTTACGAAAATCTCTCGGGCACCAATCAGGTGCAGCGCGCCGTGCTGACCTTGCTGGAGCCCGACAGTTTTGCCGGCCTGCTTGATGCGCTGCAACGCGACCTGCCCCCGATTCTGGGAATCGATGTTGTGCGCCTTTGCCTTGAAAGCGGCGCGCAGGATGTGGACCTGCCGCATCCAGTCATTACCCCGATGAAGCCCGGCACGATTCGTGTTGCGGCAACCGGCAGTCCGACCACACCGCAGCGCGCCGTTGTGCTGCGCGGTGCCGGCCCGCATACGGCGCGGCTGTTTACCGGCGCCGCCGGGCGTGTGAAGTCCGAAGCCTTGCTGGCGCTCGACCTTGGCGCGGGCCGTCTGCCCGCGCTGCTGGCGCTTGGCGCAAAAGACCCGGCGCATTTCTCGCCCGATCAGGGTGGCGATCTTCTCAACTTTCTGGCCCGCGCGCTGGAACGTGTGCTGCGCCGCTGGCTGACGTGACCCTGCCCAGCGCCCAGTCCTCCGATCTTATGGGTCGCTGGCTGGCGCAACTGCAAGGGTTGCGCGACGCCAGCCCCCATACGATTGAAGCCTATCGCCATGATGTTGCCGCCTATCTTGGCTTCATGTCGGCGCATCTGGGCGGGGATGTCGGGCTTGCCGCCCTTGGGGCCGTGCGCACGGCCGATTTGCGCGCATGGATGGCGCATGAACGCGCCGACGGTCTGGGCGCGCGCAGCCTTGGGCGCGCGCTTTCGGCCGTCAAATCCTTCTATCGCTGGCTGGGAGAGGCCGAGGGCGTGGATACCAGCGCCGTTCTGGCCATGCGCGCGCCAAAGGCGGGTGCGCGCCTGCCCCGCCCCATCAGCCCGGATGCCGCGCGCGACATGATCAGCCGGACCGGGCTTCAGGCGGCCGAGCCGTGGGTGGCGGCGCGCGATGTGGCTGTCGTGACCCTGCTTTACGGCTGCGGTTTGCGCATTTCCGAGGCTTTGGGGCTGCGCCGCGCCGATGCCCCCCTGCCCGATGTGCTGCGCATTCTTGGCAAGGGCAAGCGCGAACGTCTGGTGCCGGTTCTGCCCGTGGCCCGCGCCGCGGTTGATGACTATCTGCGCCTGCTCCCCCACAGGCTCATGGGCGATGGCCCGCTGTTCATCGGCCTGCGCGGCGGCCCGCTCAGCCCGCGCATCGTGCAAAAAACAATGGCCGATACCCGCCGCCAGCTTGGCCTGCCCGACAGCACAACCCCCCATGCCATGCGCCATTCCTTTGCCACGCATCTGTTGGCGGCAGGGGGGGATTTGCGCACCATACAGGCGCTGCTTGGCCATGCCTCGCTGGCCACAACACAGGTTTATACCGGGGTCGATCAGGCCCGGCTGATGGATGTTTACCGCGCCGCCCATCCCCGTGCAGGCAAGGACTAGCGGCGCGAGCCATGCCGCCCCGGACCTGATCCGGGGCCTCCTGTTTGGTGGTGAGAGGCCCCGGATCAGGTCCGGGGCGGCATTTCCCGCACTTGAAACGCAAGAAATTGCTGTTATCCGCGCATCAGCTTCTTTATGACGCTTTTATGAAGCATTACATCCCAGCCTTCGCCGTTCACCTGTTCACCGCCACAGGCGCCGGGCTTGCGCTTGTCGCCATGCTTGCTGCGGGCACGCATGACTGGTCGATGATGTATTTATGGCTGCTGGCCGCGCTTGTGGTTGACGGGATCGACGGCCCGCTTGCGCGCAAATTCAACGTCAAGAAATACGCCCCGCAATGGGATGGTGTGCTGCTCGACCTGATCATCGACTATCTGACCTATGTGTTCATTCCCGCCTATGCGCTGTTCCAATCGGGGTTGCTGCCGGGCTGGCCGGGCTGGATTGCGGCGCTGGTCGTCTGCCTGACAGGCGCGATCTACTTTGCCGATACCCGCATGAAAACCGCTGACAACTCCTTTTCCGGCTTTCCGGGCTGCTGGAACATGGTAGTGCTGGTGTTTTTCGCGGTCGACATGCCCAAACCGCTGATGATGGGCATTGTGGCCGTGCTGGCGCTGGCGCAGTTCTTCCCGCTCAAATTCATTCATCCGGTGCGCACGCGGCGGTTCCGGCCGCTTTCGCTGGCGATGATGGTCGCCTGGGTCGGGGTGTCGTTCTGGGTTGGGTTCGATGATTTCCAGCCAACGCGGCTGGCGCAAATCCTGCTGATCATTACCAGCAGCTATCTGCTGTTCATCGGCGTGGCCATGCAGATCTGGCCTATAGCCGCATCAAAAGCACGCCGCTCAAAATAAGCCCGCCGGCCAGCCATTTGCCCGGATCCGCGCGCTCGCGCATGATGAAGACGCCAATGAGCATGGCAAACAGCACCGAGGTTTCGCGCAACGACGCCACCAGCGCGATCGGCGCCTTGGTCATCGCCCAAACCGCAATCCAATAGGCCCCCAGCGACAGGGCCCCGGCCAGCGTGCCACGCCGCCAGGCCAGACCACTGGCGCTGAACACCGCAGCGCCGCGCCAGAACAGGGCGGCAACCGCAAAAAACATCGCATCAAGAAAGAACATCCAGCCGGTGAAGCTGGCCGCATCCATCGCGATGCGTGCGCCAACCCCGTCAACCAGTGAATAGCCCGCCGTGCAAAGCGCCGAGCCAAGGGCAAGCGGCAACAAGCGCCGCCCCTCGCCATTGGCAAACACACCTTGCGCCATCAGCACCACGCCTAAACCAACGGCGAGTATGCCCGCATATTCAACGCCGCTCACCTCGTCGGCCAGCACAAACACCCCGACCAGCGCGGTGATCATCGGTGCCGTGCCGCGCGCAATCGGATAGACGCGGCTCAAATCGCCATGCCCATAGGCGGCGGCCAAAAACAGCTTGTAGGCGGTGTGCAGAACACCCGAGGCAAGCAGCCACGGCCAGGCGGCGCTGGCCGGCCAGGGGAAAACCACCGCCATAAGCAACCCCATCACGCCCTGGGACAGCGTTAGCAGCAACATGCCCTGAAACCGGTCGCCCCCGGTTTTGATGACCGCATTCCAGCTTGCATGAAGCAGGGCTGCAAACAGAACCACCAGAAAAACCGTAACGCTCATGCCTGCACCCTATGGACCCGCCCTAGCCCTAGCGCCGCGATGGGCCGGGTGCAAGTGCGGGCTAGAGCAGCAGGCCCGCCGCGCCTTCATGCCTGAGCAGGGCAATCTTGGTTTCAATCCCCCCGCCGCCGGAATAACCGCCAAGCCCTTTGGCGCCCAGAATCCGGTGACAGGGCACGATGATCGGAATGGGATTCGCCCCGCACGCCTGCCCGATGGCTTGCGCCGAAGCGCCAAGGGCGCGGGCAAGCTCGCCATATGTGCGGGTCTCGCCAAAGGGAATGGCGCACATGGCCAGCATGACAGCACCGGTCAGGCCGGGGGCAAAGCCTAGGGGCAGGTCAAACTTCTGGCGCGCCCCAGCGAAATAGTCAGCAAGTTGCGCAGCCGCTTCACGCAGCAGCGGCGTTTCATCACCGGCACCGCCACCCCAGCGCAACGCCGCAATCGCGCCATCGCGCTCGACAAGGGTCAGCGCGCCATAGGGGCTTTGAAGGGAAGATTCCGGCATGACAATAGCTTGGCGACAGTCGCGACCCAACGCAAGCAGGACATGCCGCCCCGGGCTTGACCCGGGGCCTCTCATTCAGGTCGAGGCCCCGGGTCAAGCCCGGGGCAGCGCAGCCTTTTGCTCAGCCCAGCGCGCTGTCGCAGCGCGCGCAGGTGCCTGCATGGGCATGTGTGCCGACATCGGGCAGGATTTTCCAGCAGCGCGCGCATTTCTCGCCCTCGGCACGGCCGAAGACCACCGCCACTTCCGGCACATCGGGCAAGCTGAACACATCGGCGATTGCGGCTTCGGTGCTGAACATGATCGCAGATGTGATGCAGATATCGGCGAAATCAACGCTGTTCACATCGCGCGCCAGTTGCGGATCGGAGATATAGACCAGCGGCGCCGCCTCCAGGCTGGCACCAATCACCTTGGCGCTGCGCTGCACCTCCAAAGCCGCCGTGACCACACGGCGCACGCGGCGAATGCCTTCCCATTTCACCGCCAGATCGGCATTCAGCCAATCGGCGGGTGTTTCGGGGAAGTCCTGCAAATGCACCGAGCTGTCATCGCCCGGATGGCGGCTCAGCCAGACATCTTCCATTGTGAAGGGCAACATCGGGGCCAGCCATGTGGTCAGCCGCTCGAACAAGGCCGCCATGACCGTGCGGGCCGAACGCGCATTCAGGCTGCCCGCATCATCGCAATACAGCGCGTCCTTGCGGATGTCGAAATAGAAGGCCGACAGATCGACCGTGCAGAACTGGAATAGTTTCTGGAACACGCCCTGAAAGTCATAGGCCGCATAGCCCTTGCGCACCACGCCATCCAACTCGGCCAAGCGGTGCAAGATCACCTGCTCAAGCTCGGGCATGTCAGCCAGTGCCACGGGCTCCACCGCCGCACCGCCCAGCGCGCCCAGCATATAGCGCAGGGTGTTGCGCAGGCGGCGGTAGCTATCGGCCACACCTTTCAGGATTTCCTTGCCGATGCGCTGGTCGATCGTGTAATCGGTCTGCGCCACCCAAAGCCGCAGGATATCGGCGCCATACTGGTCCACCACCTCTTGCGGCACGATGGTATTGCCAATGGATTTGGACATTTTCATGCCCTTTTCATCGAGCGTGAAGCCATGCGTCAGCACCGCCTTATAGGGCGCGCGCCCCTTGGTGCCGCAGCTTTGCAACAGCGACGAATGGAACCAGCCACGATGCTGGTCGGTGCCTTCCAGATACAGATCGGCCACACCATCGGGGCTGCCATCGGCCCGGTCGCGCACCACAAAGGCGTGGGTGGAGCCGCTATCAAACCACACATCCAGAATGTCGGTCACCTGCTCATAGGCGTCGGGGTCGTGCAGGCCGTTCAGGAACCGCTCTTTCGCGCCGTCCTTATACCACGCATCGGCCCCCTCGGCGCGGAACGCCTCGGCAATGCGGGCATTCACGGCCGGGTCGCGCAGCAGAAAATCGTCATCGCCTGGCAAGGCGCCGCGTTTCACGAAACAGGACAGCGGCACGCCCCATGCGCGCTGGCGGCTCAGCACCCAGTCGGGGCGCGCCTCGATCATCGAGTAAAGGCGGTTGCGGCCCGATTGCGGGGTCCATTTCACATGGTCGATCTCAGTCAGGGCACGTTCACGGATGGTTTTGCCATATTCGTTATTGCCGCCGATTTCCTTATCAATCGCGGCAAACCATTGCGGTGTGTTGCGATAGATCACCGGCGCTTTGGAGCGCCATGAATGCGGGTAGCTATGCTTGATCTTGCCCTTGGCAAACAGCGCGCCCGCATAGGCAAGCTGCTTGATGACGCTCACATTGGCCGGGCCTTCCTTGCCATCGGGCTGGATGATGTGCTGGCCACCGAACAGCGGCAGGCTTGTGCGATAGCTGCCATCGGGCTCGACGTTATAGGTCATCTCCAGCCCGTGTTTCAGGCCAAGCTGATAGTCATCATCACCATGGCTGGGTGCGGTATGCACAAAGCCCGTGCCCGCCTCGTCGGTGACATGATCGCCGGGCAGCATGGGGATGTCATAATCCCATTCGCCATTGGCGCCTTCAACGCCACGGAAGGGATGGGCGAGGGTCAGGTTGTCCAACTCATCCGCCGAAACATCGCGCAAGCGCTCAACCTGTTCAGGCTCCAGCTTGGCTTGTGCGAATACAGTTTTGGCAAGAGCGTCACCTAGTAGCACATTTTCCGGTTCGCCCTCGGAAGGTGTTATACGATAAAGCCCGTAAGACAGCCCCGGTCCGAAAGCGACTGCACGGTTCTGTGGGATTGTCCAAGGCGTCGTTGTCCAGATTACAACTGATGCTGCAAGCAGGTCAGCTTCGCGCTCTGCTCGTTTTTCTAGAGCATATTCGCGTTTTTTGATGGCCTCTTCAGGACCATGAGAGCTTCGCCAATACTTTACAGAAAGTGCTTTCTCTACCTTAAACCGCACCCAAACCGTATGGCTGGTATGCTCGTGATACTCGACCTCCGCCTCGGCCAGAGCGGTTTTTTCTACCGGGCTCCACATCACCGGTTTGGAGCCCTGATACAGGCTGCCATTCATCAGGAATTTCATGAACTCCTCGGCGATCACCGCCTCGGCGTTGAAATTCATGGTCAGATAGGGGTCATCCCATTTGCCCTGCACGCCAAGGCGCTTGAACTCGTCGCGCTGGATATCGACCCAGCCCTCGGCGAATTTGCGGCATTCCTGACGGAAATCGACCGCGCTGACGGCGTCCTTGTCCAGACCCTTGGCGCGGTATTGCTCTTCAATCTTCCATTCAATCGGCAGGCCGTGGCAATCCCATCCCGGCACATAGCGGGCATCCTTGCCCATCATCTGCTGGCTGCGCACCACCATATCTTTCAGGATTTTGTTCAGCGCATGGCCAATGTGCAAATGCCCGTTGGCATAGGGGGGGCCATCGTGCAGAACAAAAGGCGTGCGGCCCTGCTTGGCGCGCAGCCGGTCATAAATCCCCATCTTTTCCCATTTTGCCAGCCAGTCGGGCTCGCGGCCGGGCAGGCCCGCGCGCATGGGAAAATCGGTTTCGGGCAGGTTCAGCGTGTCTTTATAGTCGGGCGTATCGGCGCACATGATATGGCTCATTCAATCTAGGAAAATTCTGCAAGGGTGAATGCGGCGCGGCAAGGCCATGCGCCTGGTCCCGGCGACTGAGCTTCAGCGCGCCGGGTTGCTAATTCGAATGATGATAGCAAGATTCAAACCCATGCGCGGCCTTATAGGCGCATTGGGCGGGCGCGTAAATAGCCCGTTACCTGTGCTGCGACACTGTGCGGCTTGCGCATCGGCCCCAAAGGCGCAGACTGGCTGCAAATGCACGAGGATGCCATGCCGATACCGCCCCGCTTTGACATTTCCGCCGATGAGATTGGCCGCATCGTTACCCGGTTTTATGCCCGCATCCGCAGCCATGAAACGCTTGGGCCGGTCTTCAACGCCCATGTGAAAGACTGGCCTGCCCACGAGGCGAAGATCGCCGCCTTCTGGCGCAATGCGATCTTGCTGGAGCGTGCGTATGCCGGCAACCCGATGCAGGTGCATCAGGCGCGGCCCGATGTGCTGCCCGGCCATTTCACCCCGTGGCTGGCCTTGTTCGACGAGGTTCTGGCCGCAGAACTGCCCGCTGACCGCGCGCAGTCCTTTTCCGCCCTTGCCCACCGTATCGGGCGCGGGTTGCGCATGGGGCTGGTGGCGCGCGGCCAGCCCGCCGGTGGCCCGCCCGATTTGCGCAGCGGCGCCTTTGGCGCCTAGCTGAACAGCCCCGTCAAGGCGCGTTTTACAAGGCTGGTCACACGCGGGCGTTTGAGCGCGGCAAAGGGCATCGGGCGACAGACATCCATTGCCGCTATCCCCACCCGCGCGGTCAGCGCGCCGTTCACAACCCCCTCGCCCAAACGGCGCGAGACCTTGCCGATTGCTCCGCCGCCGACGACCGAGCCAAGCAGATCATCGCCCATTGCCACCGCCCCCGTGGCCAGCAAATGCGCCCCCACAGCCCGCAACAGCCGCCACGAGCCGAGCGTGCCCGTGCGCCCGCCATAAATGGCGGCCACCCGACGCAGCATTTTAAGGTTCACCGCCAATGCGGCCAGCACATCGACCAGCGGCAGCGGAATGATTGCCGTGGCCGCCGCAACCTGCCGCGCGGCCAGTTCCACCTCGATGCGCGCGGCGCTGTCAAGCGGTTCCATCAGCCCACGTTCGGCCAATGCCAGCAGGGCGGGTGCATCCAGCGCGTCGGGCAGGCGTTTTTCGACATCGCGCCACGCCCAGCGCAGATCTTCGCGCGCGGCATAGAATGCGCCAAGCACCTGCACCGCCTCCAGCGCCTGTGCGCGGGTATTGCCGCGCGCCGCCGCATCGACCCTGCGGCGCAGCCCGTCAATCCGGCGCAGACGTGCAATGCCTGCCGCCTCGCGCATCACCACCACCAGCAGGCCCAGCGCAACGATGGCCCCAAGCCCGCTGGCAATGGCCCCCAACAGCGGATAGCTGCTGATGAGCGCGGCCAGGCTCTCATAGGCGGCCAAAGAAATGACCAGCGTCAGCAGCGCCGCCGCCGCCGCCCAGAACATCCGCTTGAACCAGCTCCCCCGCCGCGCTGGCCCGGCACCGGCGCGTGCGCCCACCGCCTGCATGGCGCGGCCTTCGGGCGCAAACGGGTCGGCTTCGGCGTTGTCCCCGGGCAGGGGCGGCAGCGCATTGGCTTCAATCACCACCGGTCGCGACTGTTTTGGCGGCTCAGCCATGCGGGCTCCTTTTCGGGTTTGCGCGCAGCACCAGCCGCACATCGGGCAGGCCTTCCTCGTTGTCACCCGCGGTCTGGCGAAGCTCGACGCAGCCCATTGCGCGGTAAAAACTGCGGGCGGGCGCGTTGGCGGCAAAGCTGGTCAGGTGCAAATCCTCCTGCCCGTCGGCCAGTTTCGCCAGCAGGGCCCGCCCCACCCCCTGTTTGCGCGCCGCGCGGGCCACGTAAAGTGCGGCAAGCGCATTGCCATCACGCACACCAAACCCCACAAGCCCCCGCATCAGCCCGCGCCGCTGTGCCACAACGACATGCGCGCGCCGCACATATGCGGCCATTGCCGCGCGGCTTGCCGATTTTGGCGCGCGGCTGGTAAACCACGGGGTTTCATCAATCCAGCTTGCCAGAATGCGGGCCATTGCGGCGGCATCGCGCGGGCGTGCGGGGCGAAGGGTGTAGGCGCGGCTCATAGCCTGTCCGCCAGCAGGAATTCCGCCGCCTGATCCATGCGGATATGCGCAAGACCCATGCCTTTTTGCCGCGCACCGGGCTGGGGCAGAAAGGACATCATCTCGAACCCGCCGCCCAGCCATTGCGGCTGCGCGGCGCGGGCATCGTTCAGAACGGCATCGGGGTCGTCTGGAAACGCGCCGGGGTAAAGCGCGGCTTCGCGTGGCGGGTTGCCTGCCAGCAGGCCACGCACACAGTTCAGCGCCGCACCCTCATGGCTCAGCGTTTGCTCCACCGTGGCGCGCAAGGCGGCCAGCGCCATGCCCCTGGTTTCAGCCCCTGCAAAAGCCGCACGGTCCCGCGCCTCGCGCAGCAAGGCGGTGGTCAGCGCGGCCAGATCATCATGGCTGGTATGGTGCAAATGGTCGGCCTTGGTGGCGGCAAACAATATCCGGTCGATCCGGCGGCGCAGCAAACGGCCCAGCCAGCTATCGGCGCCGGGGCGAAAGGCGGCCAGCACGCTTGCAAGATCATCGCGCATTTCCTGCATGGCGGCGGGGCCGGTATGCAGCGCATCCAGCACATCGAGCAGCACGACCTGCCGGTCGAGCCGCGCAAAATGCTGGCGGAAAAAGGGTTTCACGATCTCGCTGCGATAAGCCTCATACCGCCGCTCGAACGCCCGATAAAGGCTTGTGTTGCGCGCGCGGCTTGCCGGCGGCGGCATTGGCGCAAAGGTCAGCGCGGGCGAGCCCGCCAGATCGCCCGGCAGCAGGAACCGCCCCGGTGCGCCGGGCGACAGCCCCGCATCGCGCGTGTTTTGCAGATAGGCGGTAAAGGCGGCGGCAAGGCTTTGCGCGGTGGGCTCATCCAGAACGGCAAGCGCGTCAACGCCCTCCAGCTTCGCCAGCCACGCCTTTGCCATGCCCGCCCGGCCCGGCTTGGCCGCGCGCGCCAGCGCGGCTTGCGACCATTGCGCATAGCTTTGGTCCAGCAGCGCCAGATCGAGCAGCCATTCGCCGGGATAGTCGATAATATCAATATGCACCATCCGCGCCCCGCGCATCGACGCCAGCATCCCGCCGGGGCGCAGCCGCAGCGACAGGCGCAGCTGGCTGATGGCGCGCGTGCTGTCGGGCCAGTTCGGAGCGGTCGCGGTCAAAGCGGCCAAATTCCCCTCATAATCAAAGCGCGGCACGGTCGCATCGGGCTGCGGTTGCAGATACGCCGCCACGATCCGCCCTTCGGCCTCGGGTGTAAACCCAAGCATACGCCCGCGATCAAGCAGATTGGCCACAAGCGAGGTGATGAACACGGTTTTGCCCGAGCGCGCCAGCCCCGTGACCCCGAGGCGCACCACAGGTTCAAAGGCGGCACGGGCATCGGCGGCACCCGCCTCAAGGCGCGACAATACCGCATCGCTGATTGCGCCCAGCCCCATAAACCTTGCCTTTTCCTGCTCTGGAATCCTGTTCTTCAAATGATATAAGCACGAAATGCCGAAAAGTGGAGAGGGCGAAGCCCATGCCGCGCTATGCGCTGAAAATAGAGTATGACGGCGCGCCCTTCCACGGATGGCAGCGCCAGCGCGACCTGCCCAGCGTGCAAGGCGCGATCGAGGCTGCACTCGCCAGGCTCCAGCCCGACGCGCCCCATCTGCACGGTGCCGGGCGCACCGATGCCGGCGTTCATGCCGCAGGCCAGGTCGCGCATGTCGATCTGGCCAAGGACTGGACGCCCGAGCGCCTTGCCGCCGCGCTCAACGCGCATTTGCGCCCCGCGCCGGTGGCAATTCTGGCCGCCAGCCAGGTGGATGCCGGCTTTCACGCGCGCTTCTCGGCGCTTGCGCGGCACTACCGGTTTCGCCTGTTTGCCCGCCGCGCCCCGCTGACCTTTGCTGCCGGGCGCATGTGGCAGGTCCGCGCCCCGCTTGATCTTGACGCCATGCGCGCGGGTGCCGCGCATTTGCTTGGCCAGCATGATTTCACGACCTTCCGTTCCTCCATCTGCCAGGCCGCAAGCCCCATCAAAACCCTTGACCGGCTGGAGATTGCTGAAATTCCGCATTCCGACGGGGTGGAATACCGCTTCAGCCTGAGCGCGCGCAGCTTTCTGCACAATCAGGTCCGCTCGTTCATTGGCACGCTCGAACGTGTGGGCAGCGGCAACTGGCAGCCCGATGATGTGGCCCGCGCACTGGCAGCGCGCGACCGTGCCGCATGTGGCCCGGTTTCACCCCCGCACGGGCTGTATCTGATGGCGGTCGATTACCCCGAAAATCCGCTCGGCTAAGGCTTTACAAGCCGCGCGCACCGACTATTGTGCCGCCAATTCCCTGCCCGCGTGGTGGAATGGTAGACACATGGGACTTAAAATCCCTGGGCCGTATGGCCGTGCCGGTTCAAGTCCGGCCGCGGGTACCAATTGCATGAATTTTTCTGCGCTGTTACTATTGCTCATATTTGATTTGTTTTCAGCAGTTCGCAAATGTTTTCGCCACCCGAATTCGACTATCTGGCCGATGACAAGATGTGGCGCGCCAAAAGCGGTGCCGCAGCGCGCGACGTGTTGTCCTGCCCGGCGCTCACCGTTACCGATCTGCCCGGCTATTACCGGCTTTTGGCCGATGAGATTGGCCGCGATTTTCCGCTGATCCGCTATTATACCGGCTATCTTTTGCTCACCAATGACGGGCCGCGCCATGCGGAATTGCGCAAGCTGGCCGCCGCGCAGTTCAACAAAAGCGGGCTTGCGCAGCGCCAGGCGCGCACCGCGCTCGTTGCCGCCGCAATCCAGCGATTTGCAACACAAGGCGAATTTGATGTGATGGCCGAAATCGTGCGCCCGATCGCGCGCGGCCTGACCGAGGCGCTTGCCGGGATCAGCGCCGATTTTGTGGCCTCCGACATCCTCTCGCCCCGCCGCAGTCTGCGCAAGAACCATGCTTTGGAGGCGCGGCTCGCAGCGATGCGCGCCAAGGTGGCCGCGCTTTTCCCCGATGAAAGCGAAGATGCGCAGGCGATGCGCGTTACCCTTGCGCTGCTGGGCACCGAACCGCTGACCGCCGGGATTGGGGCCGCGCTTTTGGCGCTGTTGCAGCAGAATACCGGCCAGCGGCTTTGCGATATAGCCTGGCCCGACGCGATGCTGGAGCCTGCCGTCAAACACGCCGTGCGCTTTGCCCCGGCCGATCTGCCCGCCGAAACCTGCCCGATGCGCGCGTTTCGGGTGGAAACACGGCTCTTGTCAGACCCCGCGCTTGGCGGCAAACGCGGCGAAATTTTTGGCATCGGCGCGCATAGCTGCATGGGGCGCGGCATGTCGATGATCGTCTGGCGCGAGCTTGTAGCCGGTTTGGCGCGGCTCACAACACGTATCACCCTTATCGGGTTTGAACCCGCAACCCACTGGCTGTTCAACGCCCCCAACCGTATCGATGTCAGGATTACACATGACCCGCGCTGAGCTACGCGAAAAGATTGCCGCCGCCATTTACGCCGTGTTCAACGACCGCCCGAAGGGCGAGCTTGACGGGCTTTTGCAGCACGACACTTTCCGAATGGATGCGTTGACCGATTCCAGCATTCGCCTGACCGAGTTGTGTTTCCAGATCGAAGAGGCGCTGGAGATAGAGATCGAAACTTCGGAAATGTTCGACAATCCGAGCCTTGCAACCGTGCTGGACCGCCTGCACGCAAAACTGCCCGCCTGAATGGACACAGCCGGGGAATATGCCGCGGCCCTGCGTGCCGAGCCGCGCAGCCTGCGGCGCAAAAGCATTTTGCAAGCCGCTTCGAACCACCTGCCACCGGGTGCGCTGACCACGCTTTATGCGCAGCTTCACGAAATTGGCGGCGCCGGGCTTTGCCGCGATGCGCCGCAGTTTCGCTATATGACGGGATTTGCAAGGCGGCGCGCGGCGCGCCAACCACAGCTTGTTGCCAATCACAGCGACCCAACCTACAGCCTGTTCACAACCCCCGGCAGCGAACCTGCCCGGAAGCGGCTTTTCATTCTGTTCAGCGGCGAGGATGGCCAGTTTTACATCCCGCTTTCGGTTGTGCTGCACAATCTGCCCAAGGGGCCAAAGGATGTGCTGGTTCTGCGTTCGGGCCTGGGCATTTTCTATGCCAGGGGCCTGAAAGGGTTTGGCCGGTCCACGCATCAGGTGGCCCAAAGCATTGTTGCCCGGTTTGCGCCGCAAACCTATGCCGAGGTCAATGTGCTGGGCTTCAGTGCCGGGGGCGCCTATGCATTGCGCATCGCCGATCTGCTGGGCGCCGATCTTGGCCTGTCCTTTGGCGGGCGGTTCAGTGCCGGGGTGCCGCGTGTGCCGGCCGACCTTCTGAACCCCAGCCACGGGTTTGACGTTCTATGCCCCTGCTTTGCGCAACGCGCGGGCAAGCTTGTGAACCTTGCCGGGGCCAAAAGCGAGGTCGACAGCCTTGCGATGGCGCGCATGGCGGCGATCCGTCCGCGCCTTATTCGCCACTATCTCATCAATTATGGCGGGCATAATGTATTGCTGCGCATGTTGCGCACCCGCACGCTTGCGCCCTTCATTTTGCTTTGCCTTCTGCCATCTGCCTGGCTGCGCGCCGCAACCCTGCCGTTCTGGGCCTATGGCAGTTTCGTGCGCGGGCTGCGCCGCCTTGTCGGGGTGCAGAAACTGCGCTAGCCGGCGCAGTTGCAGATCTGCTCCATCGCCGAAATATCCGCCCGCGACAGGAACCCGTCGACCGGGCCGGAACGGTAGCCGCGCGCCTGCAAAAGCCGCTGGAAGGCGGCAAAATATACGGTGCCAAGATCAAGCCCGGCATCTTCGATCACCGTGCGGTTGCCGCGCTCCAGCGCCAGCATGAACAGATCGGCGGCCTTGGCGTAATTGACCGGCACGCCCTTGCCCTCCAGATAGGCCAGCGCAAGGTTATAGCTCGCCACTTCCGAGCCGAGTTCCGATGAAATCTCGTAAAACCCCACCGCCTCGGACAGGTCGACTTCGACATATTGGCCGTTCTCATACATGAAGGCGAGGTTGTTATAGGCGCCGGCATGGTTCAGCCGCGCCGCCGCCTGATAGTAATTGAACGCCTGTTCATGATCAACCGGAACACCGGTGCCATAGCTGTAGATATTGCCAACATAGAAATCTGCCGTGGCACTGCCCGCTGCGCGCGCGCGGGCATAATATTGCAGCGCCAATGCGATATCATCGGGGTTGTAATTGTTGCGCCCTTCGTAATATTCGGCAATGGATTCATAGGCATAGGCGTGGCCCTGCTGGCCGGCCAGTTCCGAAAGCTCCAACCCGCGCTCGACATTCTGGCGCACACCCTCGCCAAAAAGCATGGCCGCGCCCAGCAGATATTGCGCCGTCACATCGTTTTCGGCAACAAGCTGGTTCAGCCGCAAAAACGCCTGCCCGCGCGCGCGCACGCGGCTTTCATCAATCAGGTCACGATAGGCCAGAATGGCGGTTGCCGCCTTGAAGCCGCCCGCCTCGGCGCGGCGCAGGTAATCGGCCGCCAAGGGCCAGTCCTGCTCGACCCCGTCCCCCAGAAAATAGAGATTGCCCAGCAAAATCCCGGCTGGCGCATAGCCTTCGCGCATCAATTGCATCGAAATATCATGCACTTGCGCAAAATCGCCACGCTCGCCACGGTCATAAAGCGCCGCGGCCAGATTGAAGCGCATCCGCGGAATATCGGGGTGGTTGCGCACGGCGACATCGCAGGTTGCCACGGCCTCGGCGGCAATGTTCACAAGGCTGAGCCGCCCCTGCAGGCCCGGCGGATTATCGGGATTGCCCCACATGGCGGCAATGGCGTCGCATTCATCTATGATGCTGCGGGTATTGGCGGGCATCGCCACGGTTGTGGCCGTGTCCGGCGCCACGGGTGATACCGCCGCTGGGGGCGCAACATTGCTGCGGGTCATGCCCGGCAGTGGCGGCTTGCCTGGGGCGGGCGCAATAAAGGCGCTGGGGCTGTTCAGCGCCAGCACCTCGGCGGTGGTGTCTTGGCGCGGGGCGGCTTCAGCCGGCGTATTTTCGATGCTGCTTTCGGCACTGCCCGCGCCCGGCGGGCTGGCGGTTTCGGGCTGCAGGGCCGCAATCCGCGCCCGCGCCCGTTCCGCCATTTCCGGAACCGTGTCACGGTAGCGGTCCATATAGGCGCCCAGCAGGGCGGTATCGGTCGAATTCTGGATCAGCCCCCATTCGCTTTCGGCAAACTGGCTGGCGGCGATTTCGGCGGCAGATATGGTGGCGGGCACGGCCAGCGCATCGCAGGTGCCAATCAGGCAGGCGCTGCCCGAAAGCTCGTCATAATAGGCGGGCCGCTGGTTGTGGTTGATGATCGAGGCCGCCTCTTGCACCTGGCTGCGCGTCACCACGATGGCGCGGCGCAAATCGCCAAACTCGCGCAGATTGGGCAGAAAGAACCGCGTAAACACCGAATACTGAAAATCGTCAGCCGGGCCAAGCCGGTCAAGCGCGGTCTGGTTGGCCCCCGCCGAATACACGATGAACGACCCGGCAGGCGGCTCGACCGGTGCCAGCCCGCTGACCAGGCCCAGGGCGCGGGTTTCGCCGGTGTCAAAAGGGTTGTTGCGGCAGGCATCGATAATCGCCAGCGACAGGCCCGCGCCGCGTTTGGCAATTTCATCCATGATGCCGTTCTGCCCGTTGCGCAGCGGTAGCGACAGAACGGCGGCTTCGGCCGCACTCAGCGATGCGGGCGTATCCGCGGGCACCAGATAGTTTTGCGACCCGTCGCTCCAGCCGTGGCCGGAATAGACAAAGGCCACGCTATCGCCTTCGGTGATGCTGTCATAAAACCGCGCCAGTTCCAGCCGGAACTCGGTGCTGCCAGGGTCGGTCAGCGCGGTCACCTCATAGCCCATCTCGTCAAACAGCGTGACATAGCCGCTTGCATCCTCAACCGCGCGCGCAAGGCTTGGCAGGCTGTCATAGCTGTCAATGCCCACAATCAGCGCCAGATTGCGCGGCTGCGCGCTGGCCAAACCCGCCAGACACAGCAGCCATGCAGACAGTAGGTGCCGCAGCATCATGAAAACCTCGAATCTCAAATACGTCTTTATCTTACGTGATTTTGGCACCCGGTCCAGTTTCACGTCATCTGCGGCGTTCAGCGGGTTGCCCCGCAATGCGCCAGCGCATATGACTGGTGCAATCTTTCGGAGAGCTTCATGTCCAGGCCTAAACCCGTTGTTCTTTGCATTCTCGATGGTTGGGGGCTGCGCGCCGAAACCGAGGGCAATGCCGTTGCCCTTGCCAAAACCCCCGCCTTTGACGCGCTGATGGCCACCTGCCCCCATTCCACCCTTACCGCGCATGGCCCCGCCGTTGGCCTGCCCGAAGGGCAGATGGGCAATTCCGAGGTGGGGCATATGAATATCGGCGCGGGCCGCACGGTGTGGATGGACCTGCCGCGCATCGACAATGCCATTGCCAGCGGCGAATTTGCCGAAAACCCCGCATTGGAGCGTTTTATCGCCAAACTGAAGGAGAGCGGCGGCACGGCGCATCTCGCCTCGCTCATCTCCACAGGCGGCGTTCATGCGCATCACGACCAGCTTGTGGCCGCCGTGCGCACCATTGCGGCTGCCGGTGTGCCGGTCGCCATCCATGCCTTTGCCGACGGCCGCGATGTTGCCCCGCAATCGGCCAGAAGCTATTTTGACGATTTCAGTGCAAAACTGCCCGAAGGGGCGGCAATCCACACGCTGATCGGGCGGTTCTACGCGCTGGACCGCGATAATCGCTGGGAACGGGTCAGCACGGCTACCGGCCTTATCCTGCATGGTGAAGGCGCGCCTGCCGCCAGCGTTGATGAGGCGATCACCAAAGCCTATGCCAATGGCGATACCGACGAGTTCATCACCGCCACCCGCCTGCCCGCCTATAAAGCCCCCGCCGATGGCGACGGGCTGATGTTTCTGCATTTCCGCGCCGACCGCGCGCGCCAGATTTTGGCTGCCTTGGCCGCCCCCGATTTTGCGAGCTACGAGACCGGCCCCCGCCCGAAATGGGCCGATATCTGCGGGCTGGTCGAATATTCAAAGGCGCATAACGACTATATGACCGCAATGTTCCCCGCCCAAAGCATTGTGAACACGCTTGGCCAATGGGTCGCACGGCACGGCAAAACCCAGTTCCGGCTGGCGGAAACCGAGAAATATCCGCATGTCACCTTTTTCATGAATGGCGGGGTCGAGGCCCCGAATGAAGGCGAGGAGCGCCACCTTGCCCCCAGCCCCAAGGTCCGCACCTATGATCTGCAACCCGAAATGTCGGCCCCCGAAGTGACCGAGGCGCTGGTCGGCGCCATTACCGGCCAGAAGCACGACCTGATCATCGTGAATTTCGCCAACCCCGACATGGTCGGCCATACCGGCAGCCTGCCCGCCGCCATTGCCGCCTGCGAGGCGGTGGATGCGGGCGTGGCCGCAGCGGTTGCCGCGCTCGAAACGGTGGGCGGGGCGATGCTGCTTACCGCCGATCATGGCAATTGCGAGCTGATGATCGACCCCGAAACCGGCGGGCCACACACGGCCCACACGCTCAACCCCGTGCCGGTGGCGCTGTTTGGCGGGCCCAAAGGCGCGCGGCTGCGCGATGGCGGCAAACTTGGCGACCTTGCCCCGACCCTGCTGTCGCTCATGGGTCTGCCCAAGCCTGCCGAGATGACCGGAGAGACCCTGCTCGCCCCATGAAAACCCTGTCGCTCGCCCTGTTCCTTGCCCTGCTCATGCTGCGCCCGGCCACGGCCCAGCCCGAACAGGTGTTGCGCGACCTGACCGAAGCCTCCACCCAGTTGGCCGAAGCCGGCGCGGCGCTCGCCGCCTCCGAGGGCTTTGATTCACGCATCGCCGCGCTGACCGCGGCCATCCGCGCCTATGAACTTGGGCTGAACGCCATGCGCACCGCCCTGCGTGGTGCCGCCGTGCAGGAACGCGAAATCGCCAATGCGCTGGCGGGCGAGCGTGAAACACTCGTGCAACTGCTCGGGGTGATTGCTGCGCTGGAAAGCGCCCCCGCCCCGTTGACCCTGCTGCACCCTGATGGCCCGCTTGCCTCGGCCCGTGCCGGGGCGCTGATGGCGGCAATGGCGCCGGATATGCAAAAAGAGGTGGCCGCCCTGTCCGGCCAGCTCGACCAGCTACGCGTGATCAATGCCTTGCGCAAAGATGCTGAAACGAATTTGCGCATCGGCCTTGGCGAGCTTCAGCAGGCGCGCGGGGCGCTCAATGCAGCCCTTGACCAGCGCGATGCCGAAGGCCAGCGCCAGCGCGTCAGCGTCAGCCCGGTCGCGGCAGAGCAGCTCGATTCGCTGCTGCGCGCGTCTGAAAACCTGGCCTTTTTTGCCGATGGTCTGGCGGCAATGCCCGCGCCCGAAATCCCTGGTCAGGTCGATTTTGTCTCGTTGCAGGGGGTGTTGGCCGCGCCGGTTGTGGGCGAAATCTTGCGTGGCTTCAACGCCGCCGATGCGGCCGGCATCCGCCGCCCCGGCGTGATCTTCTCGGCCCAACCGCTGGCGCTGGTCTCTACCCCCACGGCGGCCACGGTGCGTTATGCGGGCGAGTTTCTGAATTACGGGCTGGTGATCATTCTGGAACCCGCGCCCGACTATCTGATCACCTATACCGGGCTTGGCCGCAGCTTCGTGACCGAGGGCGATATCCTCGCGGCGGGCGACCCTGTTGGCGAAATGGGCGGGGATTTGCCCATTGCACAAGAATTTTTGATCGAAACCTCGTCAGTTACTGGCGCATCCGGATCAGAAACGCTCTATATGGAACTTAGACGCAAAGGCACGCCGGTCGATCCGACCCCCTGGTTCGCGCCGCTGCAATGACAGGAAGAGTAGCATGAAGAAATATTGGATCGCAGCGACAACCGGCGCGTTGGCCGGGGTGCTGTTCACCACACAATTCGCCGCACCGCTTGTTGCGCAAGACATCAACGAAGGCCGCAGCACCTATGAGCAGCTCGACCTGTTCGGCGATATATTCGAGCGTATCCGCTCGGCCTATGTCGAAGAGGTCGATGACGAGGCGCTGATCCGCGCCGCCATCAACGGGATGCTCACCTCGCTTGATCCGCATTCCAGCTACATGTCGCCCGATGACTATGCCGAGTTGCAGTTCGATACGCGCGGCGAGTTTGGCGGGCTTGGTGTTGAGGTGACCCAGGAAGAAGGCTGGATCAAGGTTGTCTCGCCGATGGATGGCACCCCCGCCGATAATGCCGGCATCATGTCGGGTGACTTCATAACCCATGTAAACGGCGAGCCGACCCTGGGGCTGACAATGGATGAGGCGGTTGAAATGATGCGCGGGCCGGTCGGCTCGGAAATCACCCTCACCATTGTGCGCGATCTCAATGAAGACCCGTTCGATGTTACGCTTGTGCGCGATACGATCCGGCTTACCGCCGTGCGCGTGCGCACCGAAGGCCATGCGATTGTCGCGCGCATCACCACCTTTAGCGAGCAGACATTCGACAATCTCGAACAGGGCATTCTTGCGGAAATTGAAGCTGCCGGCGGGATAGAGAATGTTCAGGGCGTTGTGCTGGATCTGCGCAACAACCCCGGCGGCCTGCTCAATCAGGCCGTGGCGGTTTCGGATGCGTTTCTGGAACAGGGTGAGATTGTCTCGACCCGCGGCCGCGATGATCGCAACGCCGAACGCTACGATGCCCAGCCCGGCGATCTCGCTCAGGGTCTGCCGATTGTTGTGCTGATCAATGGCGGCTCGGCCTCGGCCTCGGAAATCGTGGCCGGCGCACTGCAAGACCAGAACCGCGCGGTCGTGGTCGGCACACAGAGCTTTGGCAAAGGCTCGGTGCAGACCATCATGCCGCTGGGCAGTGAAGGCGCGATCCGGCTGACCACGCAGCGCTATTACACACCTTCGGGGCGGTCTATCCAGGCGCTTGGCGTTGCCCCCGACATTCTGGTCGAACAGCGCCCGCCGGTTGCCGCCAATGAGGAAGGTGAGGCCACCGCCGCGTTGCGCCGCCGTTCAGAGGGCGATTTGCGTGGGGCGCTTGCCGGTGATTCGCTGTCAGACGAGGAACGCGCAGCGCTGGAAGCCCAGCGTGCCGATATGGAAGCCGCCGCGCGCCTGCGCGATCAGGATTACCAGCTCGCCTATGCGCTTGACATCATCACAGGCCTGTCGGTGCTGAACGGCAACTAACCGCCGGGCCAGCGCCGGGCGGGGCATCGAACCCCGCCCGGCGCTTGTCGCTGCGCTTTGCGCATAGCTGCAAGGGTTGGGATTATCGTGATAGAGCGCGGCTCACTTGGCTACCGCCCCTGCGTGGGGATTGTTCTGGCCAATGCCAGGGGGCAGATATTTGCGGGCCAGCGGCTCGATTTCGCCTCTGACGCCTGGCAAATGCCCCAGGGTGGCATAGACAAGGGCGAAGATGCGCAAACCGCCGCGCTGCGCGAACTGGCCGAGGAAACCGGCCTGCCTGCAAGTGCTGTGCAGATCGAGGCGCAAACCGCCGATTGGGTAACCTATGAACTGCCCGATGATCTTATCCCCAAGCTCTGGGGCGGCAGGTATCGCGGCCAAAAGCAGATGTGGTTCCTCATGCGGTTGGTGGGTGATGAAAGCCAGATCAACATCCAGACCGACATTCCCGAATTCAGCCGCTGGCAATGGATGGCACCCGAGGCGCTGCTCGCCAGTATCGTGCCCTTCAAGCGCGATGTTTATGCGCGCGTGTTGGCCGAGTTTGGCCCCAAACTCTAGCGTCTTCGTGCAACTGCCGCGCCCGTTGCGCGATATGGGCGCTGGTTCTGTCCCTGAACCAGCGGCAGAACCGGGGGTTTTGCACCCCCGGACCCCCGCAGGATATTTGAGAACGAAAGATGCGGTTTGGCAATTGTGCGGAACGCGCTGCGGGTTGCGGGCGGCGCGGGGCTGACCGCATGACAGGCGCAACGCCTGTCGCGCCGCCACCGGCAAGCGGGGGCAAGGCCGAAGGACGCAGCCGCCGCGCGTCAGAGCCTCGGGGAGCTAGGGCAGTTCTGCCGCCGGAATGATGGGGAAAAACTCACCCCCCGACCAGAGGCCGAACCAGTCCGCCCCCTCATGCGGCGCCACCGTGCCAATCTCCACCAGCCTGTAAAAGCTTTTGCGGTCGATCAGCGCCTCCAGATTGCGACGGACATGCACATAGGGCGACGGCTCGCCATCTTCGGCCCGCACCACGCGGATGGGGTGGTCCGGCCCCGCCGCCACCTCTTCATCGACCTGCGTGACAAAGCGCAGCACCTGTTGGCGTCCCGTGCCCGTGGCCTCGAAATCCACCGCCACAAAGGGGGCGTCATCCACCTGAATGCCCACCTTTTCCACCGGCGTGACCAGGAAATACGCATCGCCATCACGCCTGATGATCGAGGAAAACAGCTTCACCAGCGGTTTGCGGCCAATCGGCGTGCCCATGTAAAACCACGTCCCGTCGCGCGCGATACGCATATCAAGGTCGCCGCAAAAGGGCGGGTTCCACAAATGCACGGGCGGCGGGCCCTTTTTGCTGGCGGCTTTGGCGGCTGCGGCAAGGTTTTCGGCGCGCGCCGGGTCATGTGGCGCCTTCTGCCCTGTCACGGAATTCTGATCAGGTTTGTGCATATCGGGGCTGCCTCGCTGGTTTATGCCGTATAGACTTGCGCGAACACGCTTGGGTTGGGTGGACTAATCTATCCAAGCCGCTAATCTGATGCAAATTCCACCGTGAAGCCCGAAGTTAAGGACAATTTGATGCGCACCGCCGACCCAGCAATCACCGCACAGCTTACCACGCTGGCCGAACAGCTCCAATCGGCCCGCAAAATGATTGCGCGCCGCGTGATCGGGCAGGAAAAGGTCGTCGACCTGACGCTGACCACGCTGCTATGTGGCGGCCACGGGCTGCTTGTCGGCGCGCCCGGCCTTGCCAAATCGCGGCTGGTCGAGGCGCTTGGCACGGTGTTCGGCCTGAATGGCGCGCGCGTGCAATTCACCCCCGACCTGATGCCGGCCGATATTCTCGGTGCCGAGGTGCTGGAAACCGGCGCCGATGGCGCCCGCGCCTTTCGCTTCATCAAGGGGCCGGTATTTTGCCAGTTGCTGATGGCTGACGAGATCAACCGCGCCAGCCCGCGCACGCAATCTGCCCTGCTGCAGGCGATGGCCGAACATCATGTCACCATTGCCGGTGCGCGCCATGACCTGCCCGCGCCCTTCCACGTGCTGGCCACGCAAAACCCGATCGAGCAGGAGGGCACCTATCCGCTGCCCGAAGCCCAGCTCGACCGGTTCCTGATGCAGATTGACGTGGATTACCCCGACCGCGACGACGAGCGCGCCATCCTTCTGGCCACCACCGGCTCGCAAGACCAGCAGGTTGAACAGGTGCTGGACACCGCCGCACTGATGGAGGCGCAGCGATTTGTGCGCGCCATGCCGGTGGGCGAAAATCTGGTCGAGATGATTCTTGACCTTGTGCGTTCCGCCCGCCCCGATGCCGATGCGCCCGCCCTTGTGCGCGACAATGTCACCTGGGGGCCGGGGCCGCGCGCCGCGCAGGCGCTTATGCTTGCCGTGCGCGCCTGGGCCTTGCTGCATGGCCGCTTTGCGCCCACGGTTGACGATGTGGCCGCGCTTGCACAACCCGTGCTGAAGCACCGCATGGCGCTGGGTTATGCCGCCCGCGCCCAGAATATCCGGCTTGATCAGGTCATCGACGAAATCACCGCATCGGCCACCAAAACCAGCACCGGTGCCGCCGCGTGAACCAGACCGCCACCACAACGCGCGCCGCCGCACTGCGCTCGGAGGCCGAAAGCCTTGCCGCCAGCCTGCCGCCGCTTCTGGCCGCGGCCGAACGGCTGGCCCAGGGGGTTGTGCCCGGTGTGCATGGCCGCCGCCGTGCGGGCAGTGGCGAGACGTTCTGGCAATACCGCCAGGCCATGCCCGGCGATTCTGCCGCCTCGATTGACTGGCGGCGCTCGGCGCGGGGCGATACGCTTTACATCCGCCAAACCGAATGGGAGGCGGCACAATCGGTGCTGTTCTGGGCCGACCCATCTGCAGGCATGGGCTTTGCCTCCGCCGATCATCCACCAAAATCGAGCCGCGCGCGGCTTCTGGCGCTGGCGCTTGGCGTGCTGCTCACCCGTGCGGGCGAGCGTATCGGCCTGCTTGACACACCGCTTGCCCGCCCCAGCGCCGGGCGCAACCAGCTCAACCGTTTTGCCGCCAGTCTGGCCGAAAAGCTGCGCACCGATGATGTGGCCGCCCTGCCCGAACCCGGCCCGATCACCGCCGGCCATTACGTGCTTGTCTCCGATTTCATGATGGATGAGGCGGGCTTGCGCGCCGGGCTGAACGCACTGGCCGCGCGTGGCACACGCGGCGCCCTGCTGCAAATCACCGATCCGGCGGAAGAAGCCTTCCCCTATGATGGCCGGGTCATCTTCCAATCGCTCGCCGGTGCCGTCAGCTTCGAAACGCGCCGCGCGCGCGCCCTCAAATCCGCCTATCAAGAGCGGCTCTCCGCGCGCCGCGCGCTTTTGGCCGATTGGGCGCATCATGCCGGATGGCAGTTCACCACCCATCGCACCGATACCGCGCCATCCGCCCCGCTGCTCTGGCTCTATGCCGCGATTGGCGGGCTCACATGATCGCCTTTCTCTACCCGTTCCTGCTGTTTGCCCTGCTCGCCCTGCCCGTTCTGTGGCTGCTGCTGCGCGCCGTGCCGCCCGCCCCCGTGCGCCGCCCCTTTGCCGCCGTGCGCCTGCTGCTGGGCCTGAAAGACCCCGAAAACACCCCCGTCCGCACCCCGTGGTGGCTGCTTTTGCTGCGCCTCACCGCGCTTGCCGCCGCCATTATCGGCTTTGCCGCCCCCGTGCTGAACCCCAAGACCGAGGCGGCAGGCTCCGGCCCGCTGCTTATTGTCATGGATGCAAGCTGGGCCTCTGCGCCCGACTGGACCGCGCGCAGCCAGCGGCTGGAGTCGGTGCTGAACGAGGCCGCGCGCGATGGTCGCCCGAGTGCGCTGCACCTGCTGACATCGCCCATCCCCGCCAGCCCGCTTGAATTTGGCACCGCACAAGACCTGCTTGCCACGCTGCCCGGCCTTGCGCCTGCGCCCTATGCGCCCGACCGCGCCGCCTGGGCCGAATGGCTGGGTGGTGCCACCGGCTTTGACACGGTCTGGTTTACCGATGCTTTGGGCGAGGATGGCGGGCTGGGCGCCGTGCTGGCTGCGGCGGGCGATGTGCAGATCGTCCTGCCCGATACGCCCGCTTTTGCCCTGCTGCCGCCAAGCCTGGATGAAACCGGCCTCATCCAGCCGGTCATCCGCGCCAGCGCCGGTGCCGCCTATACCGCCAATCTGGTGGCCTATGGCCCGGCGCCGGGCGGGGCGGAAGTTGCGCTTTGGCGCGCCACAGCCGCGTTTAGCGCGAATGACACCGCCGCCAGCGCCCTGTTCGACATGCCGCTGGAATTACGCAACCGCATCAGCCGCATTGCGCTGGCGGGCTTTGCCAGCGCGGGCACGGTTGCCCTTGCCGATGATGGCTTGCGCCGCCGCAAGGTTGGCCTGCTGACCACATCTTCGGCCAGCGAAACCCCGCCGCTGGTTTCGCCCCATTACTATCTGATGAACGCGCTCGCCCCCTCGGCCGAGCTGGTCGAGGCGGATATGCCCACGCTGATGGCCACCGCGCCCGATGTCATCGTGCTGGCCGATATCGCCACCCTGCCCGATGCCGATACCGCCGCATTGCAGGCATGGGTGGAAGATGGCGGTACGCTTTTGCGCTTTGCCGGCCCGCGCGTCGCCCAGGCCGCCGCCGAACAGGTAGAGACCAACCCGCTACTGCCCGTGCATCTGCGCGCCGGTGGCCGCGCGCTTGGCGGTGCGATGACTTGGGCCGAGCCCCGCCCGCTGGGCGATTGGCCCGAAGCCAGCCCCTTTGCCGGGCTTGTCGTGCCCGATGATGTCACCGTCACCGCGCAGGTTCTGGCCCAGCCCGACCCCGACCTGCCCAACAAGGTCATCGCGCAACTGGCCGATGGCACGCCGCTGGTCACTTGGTCGCGGCTTGGCCAGGGGCGGCTTGTGCTGTTCCACGTCACCGCCAATGCCGAATGGTCCGACTTGCCGCTATCGGGCCTGTTCGTTGACATGCTCGAACGCCTTGCCATTGGCGCGGGCGGCCAGGGGGCCACTGCGGCCGATCTGGCAGGCCAGACATGGCTGCCCACAGCCACGCTCGACGGGTTCGGCCGCCTTGGCCAGCCGGCGCTTGCCGTGGCGGTTGCGGGCGAAACCCTGTCTGACAGCCCGCGCGACATCTCCACCCCGCCGGGGCTTTATGAATCCGCCTCCGGGCGGCAGGTGGCCATCAACCTGTTTGGCCCCGAAGCCGCGCTTGTGCCGCTGCCCCTGCCCGCCAGTGCCACGCGCATCAGCCTGGCCGATACGCCACCGCAGCCGCTGGGGCAGTTCTTTCTTCTCGCCGCGCTCTGCCTGCTGGTTCTGGACATTCTCGCCGCAACCTTCGTGTCGGGCCGTCTGATCGGCGGGCGCGTCGCCCCGCTTGTTCTGGCTGTTCTGCTGGCGGGCCAGCCGCACAGCGCCGAGGCCCAGGGCCAGCCCTATGATGCGCAGATCGCCGCAACCGAAACCGTTCTGGCCTATGTCATCACCGGCGATACCCGCACCGACATGGCCAGCGCCGCCGGGCTTTACGGCCTGTCGCGCACCTTGTTCGAGCGCACCTCGATCGAGCCTGCCGCGCCAATGGGGGTAGACCCGAATAGCGAAGACATCACCTTCTTTCCCTTCCTTTACTGGCCCGTCACCCCCAACCAGACAAGCCTGAGCGATGCCGCCATTTCGCGCATCAACGCCTATCTGCGCGGTGGCGGCATGATCATGTTCGACACACAGGACGCATATCTCGGCCAGAACACCGAAAACGCCCGCATGTTGCAGCGCATCGCGGCAAATCTCGATATTCCCGCCCTTGCGCCCATTGAATCCGACCATGTGCTTGGCCGCAGCTTTTACCTGCTCGAAACCTATCCGGGGCGCTGGGGCAACGGCACGCTTTGGGTTGAAGCGCCCGTAAACCTCACTGCGATTGACGGCAGCCCGTTTCGCAACCTCAATGATGGCGTCACCCCCGTTGTGATTACCGGCAATGATTTCGCTGCCGCCTGGGCAATGGGCGAAGATGGCCGCCCGCTCTTTCCCGTCGGCGCGGGCATGGCGGGGGAACGCCAGCGCGAAATTGCGCGCCGCGTCGGCGTCAACCTCATCATGTATGTGATGACCGGCAACTACAAATCCGACCAGGTGCATGTGCCTGCCCTGCTCGAAAGGCTGGGTCAATGATATCGTCCATCGTCTTTGTTCCGCAATTTGGCTGGGTTCTGCTTGCAGCCCTGGGCGGTGCCGGCCTTGTGTTGCTGGCGCTGGCGGCATGGCGCGGCTTGCCCGGCACCTTCTGGCGGGCGCTGTCGCTGGCCGCGCTGCTGGGCGCGCTTGCCAATCCGCAGTTGCAGCAGGAAACCCGCCAGCCCTATCCCGATGTTGCGGTCATCGTGGTCGATGAAACCACCTCGGCCAGCCTGGGCGATCGTGCCGAACAAACCGCGCGCGCAGCGGCCGCGCTTGAAAACCTTATCGCCGCCCTGCCCGATGGGATAGAACTCGACATTACCCGCCTGAGCGACCAGGGCAATGACGGCACCCGGCTTGAAACCGCGCTGGCCGAAGCCCTTGGCCGCCACGATCCGCGCCGCGTGGCCGGTGCTTTCGCCATTTCCGATGGCCGCCTGCATGATGCCGGTGCGCTGCAAACCCTGCCAGCCCCGCTGCACCTGCTGCAAACCGGCCGTGAGGCCGACTGGGACCGTCGCGTTTTCGTCGAAAACGCCCCCGCTTACGGCATCGTCGGTGAAAGCGTTGAAATCATGCTGCGGATCGAGGATTCCGGCGCCGCCCCCGGCACCCCTGCCGTGCCGGTTTTTGCCACCATCAATGGCGGCGAGGTGATCCGCCTCAACGACCAGCCGGTGAATGCCTCCACCCCGCTTTCGCTCATCCTGCGCCGCGCCGGCGAGAATATTCTGGAAATCTGGACCCCCGCCGCGACAGGCGAACTGACCGAGGCCAATAACCGCGTCATCGTCCCCGTCACTGGCGTGCGCGACCGTCTGCGCGTGCTGCTGGTGTCTGGCGAGCCCTATGCGGGCGAACGCACATGGCGCAACCTGCTCAAGGCCGATCCGGCAGTCGATCTGGTGCATTTCACCATCCTGCGCTCGCCCGAAAAGCAAGATGGCGTGCCCTATACCGAACTTTCACTCATCGCCTTCCCCACACAGGAACTGTTCATGGAAAAGGTCGATGATTTCGACCTGATCATCTTTGACCGGTTCCGTCGGCAGGGCGTATTGCCCGACCCCTATCTGCAAAACATCGCCCGCTATGTGCAGAATGGCGGCGCGCTGCTCGTGGCCGATGCCGAGGGCTATGCCGGCCCCGACAGTCTTTACCGCACACCCCTGCGCGAGGTGCTGCCCGCCGCCCCGACCGGGCAGGTTTTCGAGCAGCCATTCCAGCCCGAAATCACCGAACTCGGCCAGCGCCACCCGGTCACACGCGGGCTGGATGGCTGGCAGGGGCTGGTCGAAAACGACGCCGGGCCAAGCTGGGGCCGCTGGTTCCAGCAGGTCGATGTCATCCCGCAAACCGGCTATACCGTGATGACGGGCAGCAGTGGTGCGCCCTTGTTGCAACTGGCGCGCGCCGGCGCGGGCCGCGTGGCGCTTCTGGCCTCCGATCAGGTCTGGCTCTGGGCGCGCGGCTATGAGGGCGGCGGCCCGCAGGCCGAGCTTCTGCGCCGCCTGTCGCACTGGCTGATGCAGGAACCCGAGCTGGAGGAAGACGTGCTGCGCGGCAGCGCCAACGGCCCGAATGTGACCGTGACCCGTTCCCTGCTGGAAGGCACGCCCGGCCCCGTGACCATCACCGCCCCGGATGGCAGCACCGCCGAAATCACCCTCTCCGAGGTGGCGCCGGGCGCGTTTCAGGGCAGTTTCACCGCCGATCAATCCGGCATCTACCGCCTCTCCGAAGGCGATCTTGTGGCCATCGTCGCCACCGGCCCCGCCGCCCCGCGCGAGTTTGAAGAGCCGGTCGCCACATCGGCCCTGCTGGCCGAGCATATCAATGCCTCGGGCGGCGGTGTGTTCCGGCTGGAAGACGGAATGCCCGACATCATCCGCGTGAACGAAGGCCGTCTTGCTGCCGGGCGCGGCTGGGCTGGCCTCGTGCGCCGCAACGCCTATGCCGTCACCAATTTGCGCCAATCGCCTTTGGCCGAACCCTGGGTCTGGCTGCTGCTGGCCGCCAGTTTCGCGCTGCTGGCATGGCGGCGCGAAGGGCGCTGACCTCACCCCATATCCCACGCCGTCCCGGCCTCGAGCCGGGACCTCCGCCTTTCAACCCGCACCGCCATCTGCAAGCAAGAGGCCCCGGCTCAGGGCCGGGGCGGCATCGAAACAGTTGCACCGCCATGCCTGACACGAATGGTTGCATTGCATGATGCGCGCATTCAAAACCGGCTCGGAAAGCAATGCATCATGCTTTGCACATCCAACTCTGAGGCAAAGGCATCAGGGTTGCGCGCCATCATCTCGGCCACAAACTCGCGCCGTAAAACGGTGTCATCGCGCGTAGCGGCGCGGGGCTGCGCGCTTGGCCGACTGCGTGCCACAAACCCGGCAACTTTCTGCAAAAACCCCTGTGGTCTGGTCAGCGTGGTCATGGTCCATTCCTTTCATGCGAAAACCTCTTGGCCCAATTTACGCCGCCCAACGCCGCGCTGGTATCCGCGCCAAAGTTGTGCTGTTATACAAATATGAATAGCGCGCCCTATAATTGGTCCGATATTCTGGTCTTCCTCGCGGTTTACCAGTCCGGCTCGACCTTGGCCGCCTCCAAGCAGCTTGCCATGTCGCAGCCGACCGTCGCGCGCCGGATCGACGCGCTTGAACACGCGCTCAAGCTCACCTTGTTCGAGCGCGATACACGCGGCTTCAAACCCACCACCGCCGCCAAGGACCTGCACGCCCATGCCACCGCCATTGCCAGCGCTGCCGATAGCTTTGCGCATCAGGCCGACAAGCTGCGCCATGCCGAAACCAAACCCATCCGCATCACCGCCCCGCGCGTGAATTTTTCGGCCAATTTCGCCGCCATCCTGTCGGAGTTCAGCGCCACCAATCCCGGTGTGCATTTCGAGCTGATCTCCAGCTACAAAGTGCTGGATCTGGTTGCAGGTGAAGCCGATATCGCCATCCGATTTGCCACAAAGGTTGATGATGAACGGCTGATCTGCACCAAGCTTACAACCGCCACAAGCGCGCTCTACGGCACCCAATCCTATGCCGACCGCCACGGCCTGCCCACAAGCATGGATGATTTGGCGCGCCACCACTTTGTTCTTTTGGGCAGTGACCTACGCGCCGGCCCGGATGCGACCCGCTCAAGCCCGCTCAATGACCTGCTGCGCAAGCAAATCGCGCCGGGCCAAATCGCCTCGCAGTGTTCCGATATCGAGGGTGTGATCACCGCCATCATGGCCGGGTTCGGGCTTGGCGCGGTCCCAACCTCGCTTGCCAATGATTACGGCGCACTGCTGCGCTGTTTTCCACCACCCGAAGGCACTGAATCGGCGACATGGCTACTCATCTCGCCCGAAGCCTATCGCCGCCCCGAGGTGAAAGCCTTCTCGGCATTTTTCGCCCCCCGCTACCGCGCGATATCTAAGCCGAAGGTCTAGCAGGAATGGCGATGGACGCAGAGCCTTGAAAGGCGGCCCATAAAAAAAACATTCGGTCATTCATGGCGCATGTGACTGCGCTTAAGATTGCGTCACCCCTGCCGCCGCCCCGGACCTGATCCGGGGCCTCGCCGCCAACTCCGCTTTGCCCCTGTTCAAGGCGCGGGCCAGCCCATACACTTGGCCCAAACCACGAATAAGGCCGCACATATGCACATGCCCCCGCCCAAAGCCGCGCTGCTTGCGCAAAAGCCCGCCATTGTGGCCGCCCTGCGACGCGCTTTGGGCGATGATTGCGTCATCGACGATGCGCGTGAAACCCATGCCTATGAATGCGACGCGCTCGCCGCCTATCGCTGCGCGCCGATGGCCGTGGTGCTGCCGCGCTCCACGCAAGCCGTGTCGGACGCGCTGAAAATCTGCCAGTCTTTCGGCGTGCCGGTCGTGCCGCGCGGGGCGGGCACATCGCTGGCCGGTGGCGCGCTGCCCTCGGCCGATAGCGTGGTGCTTGGCGTGGCCCGCCTTACCGAGGTGCTGGAAATCTCGACGACCGACCGCATCATCCGCGTGCAGACCGGGCGCACGAACCTGTCTGTCACCGGCGCGGTTGAACCGCTTGGGTTTTTCTATGCGCCCGACCCGTCCTCGCAGCTTGCCTGCGCCATTGCCGGCAATATCGCCATGAATTCGGGCGGGGCGCATTGCCTCAAATACGGGGTGACCACGCAAAACCTGCTTGGCGTGACGATGGTGCTGATGGATGGCACGATCGTTACGCTTGGCGGCGGCCATCTGGATGCGCCCGGCCTTGACCTGCTCGGCCTCATCTGCGGCTCGGAGGGCCAGCTTGGTGTTGTGACCGAGGCGACCTTGCGCATCCTGCACAAACCCGAAGGCGCGCGCCCGGTGCTGATCGGCTTTGATGAACCCAAGGTCGCTGGCCAATGCGTTGCCAATATCATCCGCGCCGGAATCCTGCCTGTTGCCATTGAATATATGGACCGCACGGTCATTCGCGCCACCGAGGATTTTGCCGGTGCGGGCTATCCCGATGTTGCCGCATTGCTGATTGTCGAGGTCGAGGGTTCGGATGCCGAGATCGACGCGCAACTCGCGCGCATTGCCGCGATTGCCACGGCGCTGAACCCTGCCGAAATCCGCCAAAGCAAATCGGCGGCGGAAAGCGCGAATATCTGGAAGGGCCGCAAGGCCGCCTTCGGGGCAATGGGGCAGATCAACGATTATATGTGTTTAGACGGCACCATCCCCATTAGTGAACTGCCTGATATGCTTGAGAAAATCGAAAGCCTCAGCGCGGAATACGGCCTTGCCGTCGGCAATGTCTTTCATGCGGGCGATGGCAATATGCACCCGCTCATCCTGTTCAATGCCAACCAGCAGGGCGAGCTTGAAAAGGCCGAAGCCCTTGGCGCCGACATTCTGCGCGCCTGTGTGGCCGCTGGCGGCTGCCTGACCGGCGAGCATGGCGTGGGCGTTGAAAAACGCGAGTTGATGCTCACCCAGTTCACCGAGGCCGAGTTGACCCTGCAACTGCACATCAAAGACGTGTTCGACCCCGGCTGGCTGCTCAACCCCGGCAAGGTTTTCCCGCTCGCGCTGACCGAAAGCCGCCGCGCATGAGCGTTGAATCCCTTGTCGCGCAGATCAGATCCGCCACCGGCCCGCTGAATATTTCCGGTGGTGGCACGCGCGCCATTGGCCCGGATACCGGCACGCCGATCTCCACCGAAAGCCTGACCGGCATCACCCATTACGACCCCGCCGCGCTGACCATCATCGCCCGCGCGGGCACGCCTTTGGCCGCGGTCGAGGCCGCGCTCGCCGAAAACAACCAGATATTGCCGTTTGAGCCCATCCTGCCCGGCGCCGCCCTTGGCCGCAGCGGGGCCTCCACCATCGGCGGCGTGGTCGCGGCCAATGCCTCCGGCGCGCGGCGCATTGCAGCGGGGGCGTGCCGCGATGCCGCCCTTGGCCTGAGCTTCATCGACGGGTTGGGCCAGATCCACCGCGCGGGCGGGCGGGTCATGAAAAACGTCACCGGCTATGACACCACGCGCCTGCTCTGCGGCAGCCACGGCACATTGGGGCTGATCACCGAGGTCGCGCTGAAACTTCTGCCCGCGCCGCAAACCACCCTCACCCTGCGCGCCGAGGGGCTGGAGGATGGTGCCGCGATTGCCGCGCTCACCGCCGCGCTTGCCACGCCCTATGATGTTTCCGCCGCGCAGCATGGCGCGGGCGTCACCCTGCTGCGCCTTGAAGGCTTTGCCGCCAGCGTGCAGGCCCGCGCCGCCGCCCTGCAAAAGCTGCTGCCGCAATTCGCGCTGGCCGAACACGACTGGCAAGCCGCCCGCGCGCTGCCCCGGCTTGCCCCGGCACAGGGCGAAACGCTCTGGCGTATCTCCACCCGCCCCAGCTTTGGTGCCGCCACCGGCGCTGCCCTGCGCGCCGCGGGGGCCAGCCGCATTGCCTATGACTGGGCCGGCGGTCTTGTCTGGGCCGTTGCACCCGACACCGCCGATCTGCGCGCCGCATTGCCGCACGAGGGCCATGCCACGCGCATGAACAGGCACGCCCGGGCCTTCCACCCCGAACCTGCGGCCAATGCCGCGCTTGCCGCCGCGCTCCGGCAAAAATTCGACCCGAAATCGCTCTTCAACCCTGCAAGAATGGCCTGACATGCAAACCAGTTTCACCCCGGAACAGCTTGCCGACCCGATCACCGCGCGCTCGGAGAAAGCCCTGCGCGCCTGCGTGCATTGCGGGTTTTGCACCGCCACCTGCCCCAGCTATCAGGTTCTGGGCGACGAGCTTGACAGCCCGCGCGGGCGCATCTACCTGATCAAGGACATGCTTGAGGCCGGCCGCGCCGCCGACCCCAGGCTCGTTACGCATATCGACCGGTGTTTGGGCTGCCTTGCCTGCACCACCACCTGCCCCAGCGGGGTGGATTACATGCACCTGCTCGACCATGCCCGCGCGCATATCGAGGCCACGCACAAGCGCAAACTCCCCGACCGGGCGCTGCGCTTCATTCTGGCCAAAATCCTACCCTATCCGAACCGCTTTCGCGCTGCGATTTTAGGCGCATGGCTGGCCCGCCCCATCGCGCGGTTCCTGCCCGGCCGCCTTAAGGGCATGGTCGCATTTGCCCCCAAATCCATCCCGCCCCGCGCCCGGCATGAAGACCCGCAGACCCATGCCGCCACCGCCCCCAGGCGGATGCGCGTCGCGCTCCTCACCGGTTGTGCGCAGCGTGCCGTCAACACCGATATCTCTGCCGCCGCCATCCGCCTGCTTACCCGCCACGGGGCCGATGTGGTCATCCCCAAAGGCATGGGCTGCTGCGGCGCGCTCACCCATCATATGGGGCGCGGCAAGGAAAGCCACGCGCTCGCTGCCGCCAATATCCGCGCCTTCATGGCCGAAATTGCAACGGGCGGGCTGGATGCGATGGTCATCACCACATCGGGCTGTGGCACGACGATCAAGGATTATGGCATCATGTTTGAAGGCACCGAACTGGCCGAACCCGCCGCCCGCATTGCCGCCCTTGCCCGCGACATTACCGAGGTCATGGCCGAAATCGGCCTTGGCCAGGCCTTTGCCCCGCCGCTGCGCGTCGGCTACCATGCTGCCTGTTCGCTGCAACACGGCCAGCGCATTACCGCCGCGCCAAAGGATTTGCTGCGCAGCGCCGGTTTCACCGTGCTGGAACCCGCCGACAGCCATTTGTGCTGTGGCTCGGCGGGCACCTATAACCTGCTGCAACCCGAAATCGCGGCCGAGCTTGGGCGGCGCAAGGTCTCCACGCTGACCGCCATCCGCCCCGATGTCATTGCCGCCGGCAATATCGGCTGCATGATGCAGATCGGCGCGAAAACCGGCATTCCCGTTGTGCATACGGCCGAGCTGCTCGACTGGGCAACAGGCGGGCCGAAACCGCCGCAATTACTTGCCGCAGAAGGCTAGCCTATGCCCGCACCCGCAATCCAAGCCGCCTATGATGCTCTCCCCCCCGAGGGGCAGACCCGCGCGCTGGCCCTGCGCGCGCTTGTGCTTGAAACCGCGCAAGCCATGCCCGAACTCGGTGGGCTGGATGAATGCCTCAAATGGGGCCAGCCCGCCTATTTGCCGCGCAAACCCCGCATCGGCACCACGCTGCGCATTGGCGCCAGCCCCAGCCACGCGTTGCTTTATGTGCCCTGCACCACAACGCTTGTCACCGTATGGCGCGAGGTTTTTTCGGGCGTCGAATTCATCGACAACCGCGCGGCGGGTTTTGCCCATGCCGCCGCCCTGCCCAAAGCCATCATCGCCCGGATGGTGCTTGACGCGCTGCGCTACCACCTGGACAGGCGCGCGAAATAGCGTTGCCGCCTTGTTGGCAGGGGGCGTATAACGGGCGTTATGTTGCGCATTCTTACCCTGCTTGCTTTGTGTGCCGCTGCCGCCCCGCTGGCCGCGCAAACCCCGCTGCGCAGCCTGACCAGCGCCGATGCCGCGCGCCAGTGGCAGGCCGTGGGGCGGCTGTCCATCGGCAATGGCACCGCGCTGTGTTCAGCCACGCTTGTCAGCGACCGGTTGGTGCTGACCGCCGCGCATTGCCTTTTCAGATCGGACGGCGTGGCCTATCCGCCAGAGGCGATCGAGTTTCAGCCCGGCTGGCGCAATGGTGGTGCCGCCGCCTATCGGCGCGCCAAACGCTTCGCCATCCACCCCGAATTCCAGCTTTCCGGGCAGGATTGGGCCTATCGGCTGGCACGCGATATTGCGATCATCGAGCTTGATCTGCCTGTAAATACCGGCGGCGTTGCCCCGCTGGATATTTCCGATCATGCGCCGGACAGTCTTGCGGTTTCGGTCATCTCCTATGCTGTCGACCGCGCCAATGCCCCCTCGATCGAGGAAGATTGCGCCATCGTCGCACGCGAATCCGGCGCGCTGTTGCTTTCGTGCAGCGCCGGGCCGGGGGCATCGGGTGCGCCCATTCTGGCCAATGTGGGCGGCAGGCTGCAAATGGTCGGGCTGATCTCGGCCATCGGGCAATGGGGGGGCGACCAGGTTTCCGCCGGGGCCGAAATCGGCCCGGCAATGGCGGTGCTGCTGCCGCTTCTGCGCGCGGCACCGGGCGGCATCATGTTTCGCCCTGCACAGGCCCAAAGCCTTGCCGAACAGCTTGGCCGCACAAACCCGTGAATTTGCGCAGCCCCTCTTGACGCGCCGAAAACCCTGCCTAAATCTTTAGCACCGGGCGCCAGAATGGGCCCGGCAAACCAACCGGCCGGTCACATGACGGCCACTTATCGTGTCGCTTCTTATGGAGGATACCATGCGCACTTTTGATCTGACCCCCCTTTACCGTTCCACCGTCGGCTTTGACCGTTTGGCCAATATGCTCGACTCTGTCACCCGCCTGGATGGCAACCAGAACGGCTACCCCCCGTATAACATCGAAAAAACCGGCGAGGATGCCTATCGCATTTCCATCGCCGTGGCCGGCTTCACCGAAGACGAGCTTTCGATCGAGGCCCGCGACGGGCAGCTTGTGGTGACAGGCCGCAAGGAAGAGGAAGACGGCGCCAATGCCCGCAGCTACCTGCATCAGGGCATTGCCAACCGCGCCTTTGAAAAACGCTTCCAGCTTGCCGACCATGTCCGCGCCACCGGGGCCACAACCGAAAACGGCCTGCTGCATGTCGACCTGGTCCGCGAAGTGCCCGAGGCGCTGAAACCGCGTTCGATCAAGATCGAAACCCGCGGCAAGGCCTCGGCCCCGGCCATCGAAGGTTAAGCCTGCATTAACCGGAAAGCCCGCCCAAAAGGCGGGCTTTTTGTGCCTAAAGCACCCTAAATGCGCCTGAAATGCACCCTAAATGCGCCTGAATGGCGCGTTTTTGCACGTTTTTGCGGTTACATTGTAACTATAAGCCGCGCCCTGCCCGGATTTGCATCGCCCGTTGCGCAATGGCGCGGTTTCGGGCAATCTGCGCCTCCATCAACCTAAGCGAGGGTATTTTGCGCAAGTTTCTGGTCGTCATGGACGAAAGCCCCGAGTTTTTGAACGCGCTGCGTTATGCCGCCATTCGTGCGCGCAAAACCGGCGGCGCGGTCGAGATTCTGGGCATCATCTCGCCCGAAGAATTCCAGCACTGGCTGGGCGTAGGCGAGGCGATGCGCGCCGAAGCGCGCGAAAGGATCGAGGCGCATTTCGAGGTTTTTGCCAAATGGATGCGCGACAAGGAAGGCATTTCGCCCGAGCTTGTGATCCGCGAAGGCGACAAGGCCAAAGAGGTGATGGACCAGATCAAGGAAGACCCGGAAGTGGGTGTTCTGGTGCTGGGCGCCGGCGTTTCGGGCGACGGGCCGGGGCCGCTGGTGACACAGCTTGTCGGGCGGCAGGGCGGCGATATGCCCATTCCCGTAACCATTGTGCCGGGCGGAATGACCAAGGAAGCGATCATCGCGGTTTCGTAGTCTGGAATCGTTCTAAATAACTTGACTTTTTTACTCGGAACCACCAGATTACCGGCAACCCCGGAGGCACCATGTTTATCCAGACCGAATCAACCCCCAACCCCGCCACGCTGAAATTCCTGCCCGGCCAGTCTGTTCTGGCCGCTGGCACGGCCGATTTTCCCAATGAGGCGGCGGCCGAAGCCTCGCCGCTGGCGGCGCGCATCTTCGCCACCGGCAATGTGACTGGCGTATTCTTCGGCCCCGATTTTGTAACCGTGACCAAGGCCGATGGCGTGGAATGGGCGCATATCAAACCCGGCATTCTGGGCGCGATCATGGAGCATTTCCAATCGGGCCAGCCGGTGCTGGGCGATGAAAGCGGCACGGTCGGCCATGCGGTGCATGACGGGCCGGATGGTGAAATCGTCAACCAGATCAAGGAATTGCTGGACACACGCGTGCGCCCGGCCGTGGCGCAGGATGGCGGCGACATCACCTTTCATGGCTTTGACCGTGGAATTGTCTATCTGCATATGCAGGGCGCTTGCGCCGGGTGCCCAAGCTCGACCATGACGCTGAAAATGGGCATTGAAAACCTGCTGCGCCACTACATTCCCGAGGTGGTCGAGGTGCGGCCCGTTGCCGCCTGACCAACCGCATATACTGGTATTCGACACCGCAGCCGCGCATTGTGCGGCTGCAATTTTATGTGGCGAGCAGCTTTTGGCCCAACGCATCGAGCCGATGAAAACCGGGCAGGCCGAACGCCTGTTGCCGCTGCTGGAAGAGCTGCTGGCAGGCGAAGGGCTGGTCTGGGCTGACCTTGCCGCGCTTGGCGTGGGCATCGGCCCCGGCAATTTTACCGGGCTGCGGATGGGCGTATCGGCCGCGCGCGGGCTGGCGCTGGCGCTGGGCATTCCGGCTGTGGGGATTACCGCGCTGGAAATGCGCGCGCCCGCCAAGGGCCAGGCCATAATCACCCTGCCCGCCGGGCGCGGCCATGCCTATCAGCAGCATTTCGAGCATGGCGTGGCCACGGCTGAGCCCGAAGTGATTGAAGCGAGCTTGGCACCCGAGGCCACTGCGCCCGATTTGCACCGGATGGGGCTGCTGGTGCTGGCGCGAATGGGCACGGCCAGTGCCGCGCCCGCGCCGCTTTACTTGCGTGCCGCCGATGCAGCACCGGGCGCCGATGCACCGCCCGTTATACTGGACGCTGGCTGACATGCCGCCCGATGCGGCAACACTTGCCGCCCTGCACGCGCGCTGCTTCACCACCCCGCCCCCCTGGAGCGCCGCCGCCTTTGCCACCCTGCTGGCCGACCCGGCCTGCGTGGTCGAGCATGGCGCACATGGCTTTGCCATAGCGCGGATCGCGCTGGATGAAGCCGAGCTTCTGACCATCTGCATTGCCCCCGAATCACAGAATCAGGGGGCTGGCTGGCGGTTGCTTGCGGCCCTGCATAGCCGCCTGCACAGCCTTGGCGTGCGACAGGTGTTTCTGGAAGTGGCGGCAAACAACAGCCCGGCCCGCGCGCTTTACGCGGCGTCAGGCTATGGCGCGGCGGGAATCCGCCCCAAATATTACATTTCACCCGATAAAACGGCGGTAGACGCCCTAATTCTGCACCGCCCGCTCTGAGATATTAGACCAATTGGTCAAGTTTTCATTGACTGCTTGCATTCGGCCCCGTTTACTGTTGCCTTTAGAACATAGCAGCCGCGCCGCACCATCATCCAAATGGCAGCGGTCTGCATAACACGGAGAGAGTCATGAAATTCACCAAAACCCTGCTGGGCGCAGCCGCACTTATGGGTGCCGCAACACTGGCAAACGCACAGGCCAACCCCGCGATCATCTATGATCTGGGCGGCAAGTTCGACAAATCCTTCAACGAATCTGCCTATACCGGCGCGCAGCGTTTCGCCGATGAAACCGGCATCGAATATCGTGAGTTCGAATTGCAGTCCGACGCCCAGCGCGAACAGGCGCTGCGCCGCTTTGCACAGGCCGGCAACAACCCCGTGGTTGTGACCGGCTTTTCCTATGGCACCGCTCTGGCAACGGTTGCACCCGAATTTCCCGACACCAACTTCGTGATCGTGGATTCGGTTGTTGAAGGCGACAATGTGCGCTCGGTCGTGTTCAACGAGCAGGAAGGCAGCTATCTGGTCGGCGTTCTGGCCGCGATGGCCTCGAAATCCGGCGTGGTCGGCTTTGTCGGCGGCATGGATATTCCGCTGATCCAGAAATTCTCGTGCGGCTATGCACAGGGCGTGCTTGCAACCAACCCCGACGCCACCGTGATTGCCAATATGACCGGCACGACCGGCGCAGCCTGGAACGACCCCGTGCGCGGCGGCGAGCTGACAATGGGCCAGATCGAATCGGGCGCTGATGTTGTTTACCATGCAGCCGGCGGCACAGGCCGTGGCGTTCTGCAGGCCGCCGCCGATGCCGGCATTCTGGGCATTGGCGTTGACAGCAACCAGAACGGCATGTTCCCCGGTTCGGTGCTGACCTCGATGCTGAAGCGCGTTGACGTGGCTGTTTATGACGCATTCATGGACGTGCAGAACGGCGAGTTCACCTCGGGTGTTGTTGTGCTTGGCCTTGCCGAAAACGGTGTCGGTTATGCGATGGACGAAAACAATGCCGCACTGATCACCCCTGAAATGCAGGCCGCGGTTGATGCTGCATCCGCCGGCATCATCGACGGGTCGATTGTTGTGCATAACTACGAGAGCGATATGTCCTGCCCAGTGCAGTAAGGACATATTCGTGCGTGTTGCAGAAAACACGGAAGCGGGGCGGTCGGATTCGGCCGCCCCAACTCCACCCGCCATCCAGCTGAAGGGAATTTCAAAATCCTTCGGGCCGGTGAAGGCGAACAAAGATATTTCGATGACCGTCGCCAAAGGCTCGATCCACGGGATTGTGGGCGAGAATGGCGCGGGAAAATCAACGCTGATGTCCATCCTCTACGGCTTTTACAAGGCCGATGCGGGCGAGGTGTTCATCAATGGCAACAAGGTCAACATTACCGACAGCCATGCCGCGATTGCCGCTGGCATTGGCATGGTGCATCAGCATTTCATGCTGGTTGAACCCTTCACCGTGCTTGAAAACGTGGTGATGGGCGCCGAGGAAGGCCGGCTTTTGCGGCCATCGCTGGCCAAGGCCCGCGCCACGCTGAAACAACTGGCCGAAGAGTTTGAACTGGATGTTGACCCCGATGCGATTGTCGGCGAACTGTCTGTCGGCTTCCAGCAGCGCGTGGAAATTCTGAAGGCGCTGTATCGACAGGCCGATATTCTGATATTGGACGAGCCGACCGGCGTGCTGACCCCCGCCGAGGCCGACCACCTGTTCCGCATTCTGCGCAACCTCAAGGACCAGGGCAAAACCATCATCCTGATCACCCACAAGCTACGCGAGATCATGGATGCGACCGATTCCGTTTCTGTTATGCGCCGCGGCGAGATGACAGAAACCATCCCGACAAGCACCACCAGCCCCGCCGATCTGGCCGAAAAAATGGTCGGGCGGCGCGTGTTGCTGGAGGTTGCCAAAACCCCTGCCAAGCCGGGCGATGTGGTGCTGGAGGTGAAGGGGCTGAACGTGACCGACAGCCAGGGCGTGAAGAAGCTGAAAGATGTGAACTTCACGCTGCGCACGGGCGAAATTCTGGGCATTGCCGGGGTTGCGGGCAACGGCCAGTCGGAATTGCTGGAAGTGCTGGGTGGCTTTCGCGCCGCGACTTCGGGCGAAATCCGCGTCAATGGCGCGCTGATCGACCTTTCGCCAAAGGCCAATGCAGGGATGCGGCGCAGCCGAGGCATTGGCCATATTCCCGAAGACCGCCACCGCCGTGGCATGGTCATGCCCTTCATGGCCTGGGAAAACACCGCGCTTGGCTATCACAACAAGGCCGAATTTCAGGGCAGGATGGGGCTGCATGATCAGGCCGCCATGCGCGAAGATGCGCGCAAGAAGATCGAACGTTTCGACATTCGCCCGCCCAATGAAAACCTGATCGCCAGCAATTTTTCCGGCGGCAACCAGCAGAAAATCGTTGTGGCCCGCGAGATCGAGGCCAATCCCGAAGTGCTGCTTGTGGGCCAGCCCACGCGCGGGGTGGATATTGGCGCGATTGAATTCATCCACCAGCAGATTGTGAACCTGCGCGATGCGGGCAAGGCGATTTTGCTGGTCAGCGTCGAGCTTGACGAGATCCAGTCGCTGTCGGACCGGATCATCGTGATGTTTGACGGGGTCATTCAGGGCGAACGCCTGCCCGATGACACCGACGAGCGCGAGCTTGGCCTGATGATGGCCGGCGCCGCCAAAAACCCAGAAGCCGGGGGCAAATCATGAACCGGACCCTGCCCAGATGGGCCGATATCATCCTGATTCCGCTGCTCAACCTTGCTTTGGCCATTCTGGTGGCCGGGCTGGTTGTGGTGTTCATCGGCGAAGACCCGTTTCGCGCCATGAAGCTGATCATCCAGGGCGCGTTTGCACCCTATGGGATTGGCTTTACGCTTTATTACACCACCAATTTCATTTTTACCGGCCTTGCGGTCGCCGTCGCCTTTCATGCCCGCCTGTTCAACATTGGCGGCGAAGGGCAGGCGGCGATGGCCGGGGTTGGCGTGGCGCTGGTCGCGCTGGCATTTGACTGGCCGCACTGGTCTATCGCATTGCTGGCCGCCTCGTTGGGGGGCATGGTGTTTGGCGCGGGCTGGGCGGCCATTCCGGCCTATTTGCAGGCCAAGCGCGGCAGCCATATCGTCATCACCACGATCATGTTCAACCTGATTGCCGCCTCGGTCATCAACTTCCTGCTGGTCGGGCCGATGCAGGCGCCGGGCAGCAACCCGGAATCATCGAGCTTCCCGCCCGGGGCCAGCCTGCCCACGCTGCACGATATGTTCGCGGTGTTCGGCATTGCCTTTGACAGGAACGCGCCGGTGAATGTGAGCCTGTTCATGGCGCTCATCGCCTGTGTTCTGGTCTGGCTGCTGATCTGGAAAAGCCGCATCGGCTATGAAATCCGTGCCTTTGGCCATTCGGACGGGGCGGCGGTTTATGCCGGTATCTCGCCGCTGAAAATTACCATGATCGCCATGCTGATTTCGGGCGCGCTGGCGGGCATGATGGCCATCAACACCGTGATGGGCGAGGCCGAGCGCCTTGTGCTTGACGCGGTGCAGGGCGCCGGATTTGTTGGCATTGCCGTGGCGCTGATGGGGCGCAACCACCCGCTTGGCGTGGTGCTGGCGGCCTTTCTGTTCGGCATCCTTTACCAAGGCGGCTCGGAGCTGGCCTTTGAAATGCCGGGCATCAGCCGCGAAATGATTGTGGTTATCCAGGGGCTTGTCATTCTGTTTACCGGCAGCCTTGAAAACCTTGTGCGCATTCCGGTCAGCAAGCTGTTCCTGCGCTTTGGCAAGGGAGGCGCGTGATGGATTTTCTGACCGTTCTGCAACTGCTCGATTCCGCCATGCGCCTGTCGGCGCCGCTGTTGCTGGCCTGCCTTGCCGGGCTCTATTCCGAACGCGCGGGCATTTTTGACATCGGGCTGGAGGGCAAGATGCTGGCCGGGGCCTTTGTGGCTGCGGCCATGTCGGCCACGGCCGCCATGCCCATTGACCAGGGCGGCTGGGGCATGAGCTGGGGCGCGGCCTGGGTTGGGCTGTTCTTTGGCATCCTCATTTCGGTCGTGCTGTCGCTGGTGCATGGGCTGGCCTCGATCACGCTGCGCGGCAACCAGTTGATTTCGGGCGTTGCCATCAACTTTTTTGCCGCCGGCACCACCGTGCTGGTCGGGCAGAACTGGTTCAGGATGGGCGGGCAGACCCCGCAGTTGCAAGGCCATGCGCGGTTTGAATCGATTACCCTGCCGGGGGCGGAAACGCTTGGCGATTCCATTCCTGTCATCGGGCCGATCTATGAACAGCTGATCTCGGGCCATAACCTGCTGGTCTATGTGGCGCTGGCGATGGTGCCGCTTACCTGGTGGGTGCTGAACCGCACACGTTTTGGACTGCATCTGCGCGCCGTCGGTGAAAACCCGGCAGCGGTCGATACGGCGGGCATCAACGTGGTGCGGCTGCGCTATACGGCAACAATCATCTGCGGCATTTTATGCGGCGTCGCCGGGGCCTATCTGAGCCTTGGCACCTCGGCGGCGGGGTTCCTGAAGGATATGAGCGCGGGCAAGGGCTTTATCGCCCTGGCGGCGCTGATTTTCGCCAAATGGCGCCCCTATCCCGCGCTGGGCGCCACATTCCTGTTCGGGCTGCTCGATGCGATTGCCAACAAGTATCAGAGCCTCGATATCGGGCTGTTCGTGGTGCCGGTGCAGTTCATGCAGGCCCTGCCCTATATCCTGACCGTGGTCATTCTGGCGGGGTTCGTTGGCAAGGCCATTCCACCAAAAGCCGGTGGCGAGCCCTATGTGAAGGAACGATGATGGAGGCGCTGCTGCAAACCATTCGCGCGCGTGCCGGTGCCGCGCCGGTCAGGCTGGGGCTGATCCTTGGCTCGGGACTTGGGCATCTGGCCGAGGCGGTGGAGGGCGCGGCGATCGACTATGCCGACCTGCCCGGCTTTCCCCATGCGGGCGTGTCGGGCCATAACCCGAAGCTGGTGATCGGGATGCTTGAGGGCGTGCGCGTGGCGGTGTTCGGCGGGCGCGCGCATTACTATGAAAGCGGGCGTGGCGACGCGATGCGCAAACCGCTGGAGGTGCTGGCCGCTTTGGGCGCCGAGGCGCTGATCCTGACCAATGCCGCAGGCTCGCTGGTGGCCGCAAACCGCCCCGGCGATTTGATGATGCTGAATGACCATATCAACTTTTCCGGCCTCAACCCGCTGATCGGCGAAAAATCGGATGCGCGTTTCGTGAACATGACCGATTGCTATGACCCGGCCATGCGCGCCGCCCTGCAGGCCGCCGCAAAGGCCGAGGGCCAGAGCCTGGCTGAAGGCGTTTACGCCTGGTATTCCGGCCCGAGTTTCGAGACCAAGGCCGAGATTCGCACGCTCAAAATTATCGGGGCCGATGCGGTGGGCATGTCGACCGTGCCCGAATGCATTCTGGCGCGGTTTTTAGGGCTGAAAGTGGCGGCGATCTCGACCATTACCAATATGGCGGCCGGCATGAGCGATGAGCATATCAGCCATGAACACACCAAAACGATGGCCCCGGTAGGTGCGGCCAAGCTCGAAACGCTGTTGCGCCGCTATCTGCGCGATCTGGCTGTATAGAATTTTGAAGATGGCGCCAGACAAGGGGTGAAACGCGAATCACTTTGCGGTATGGCTGGCCAAGTCATTTGCAGGTGAGTCGTGCAAATTTACCTTCCCATAGCCGAAGTCTCGGTGAACCTGTTCCTGCTGCTCGGCCTTGGCGGCCTTGTGGGCCTGCTTTCGGGCATGTTCGGCGTGGGGGGCGGGTTTCTGATGACGCCGCTTTTGTTCTTCATCGGCATTCCGCCCGCCGTGGCTGTGGGCACTCAGGCCAACCAGATTGTCGCCTCGTCCTTTTCGGGCCTGCTGGCGCATGTGCGCCGCCGCACGGTCGATTTTCGCATGGGGCTGGTGCTGCTGGGCGGCGGGCTTGTCGGCTCGGCCGTGGGGGTGCAGGTCTTTGCCTATCTCACCGCGCTCGGGCAGGTGGAGCTTATGGTCACCCTGTTCTATGTGGTGTTTCTTGGGGCCATAGGCGCGCTGATGTTCGTGGAAAGCCTGCGCGCCATTCGCGCCACGCGCGGCGGGCGCGCCCAGCCCACGCGCAAGCGGCATACCTGGGTGCATCACATGCCGCTGCGTATGCGGTTCCGGGTCTCCAACCTTTATATTTCGGTCATTCCGCCAATCATCATCGGGGTCATGGTCGGGGTTCTGGCGGCGATCATGGGCGTGGGGGGCGGCTTTATCATGCTGCCAGCCATGATCTATATCCTGGGAATGCCCACCAAGGTTGTGGTCGGCACATCGCTCTTCCAGATCATCTTTGTCACCGCGGCCACCTCGATCATGCACGCGGTTGAAAACCAGACGGTTGATGCGCTGCTCGCGCTGATTCTGCTGATTGGCGGGGTGATCGGTGCGCAGTTCGGCACCCGCATCGGGATGCGCATGAAGGCCGAGCAGTTACGCATTTTGCTGGCCATGCTGGTGCTGATCGTCTGTTTCAAACTGGCCGCCGACCTTGTGCTGACCCCGTCCGAACTGTATTCGATCAGCGAGGTCACGGAGTGATGCGCCGCGCACTTGCCCTGCTGGTGTTTCTGCTGGCCGCTGCTGTAGCCGCCCCTGTGGCCGCACAGGAAACCATCATCGCCTCGATGAACCAGAACCGGGTTTCGATCACCGCCGATTTTGACGGGTCCGAGATTTTCATTTTCGGGGCCGTCGCGCGCGATGCGCCCGTGCCCGAAGATGCCGGCCCCTTGCAGGTGGTCATCATGGTCACCGGACCGGTGCGGCCCCTGATTGTGCGCAAGAAAGAACGCCGCTGGGGCATTTGGGTGAACACGGAATCGGTGCGTGTGGATGCCGCGCCCAGCCTTTACACCATTGCCACAACCGGCGAGCTGACCGAGATCTTGAGCGCGACCGACCGGCTGCGCTATGGCATTGGCCTGGACCGGCTGGTGCGCACGGTGGGCGAGGCCAACGGCACCAATGACGTGCCCGCATTCAACGAGGCCGTGGTGCGCATTCGCCAGAAATCGGGCCTGTATGCCGAGATTGACGGCCATGTCGATCTGGAGCAGGAAACCCTGTTTTCCACCGCCATCGCCCTGCCCTCCGACCTTGTGGAAGGCGATTATACCGTGCGCATTCTGCTGGCGCGCGACCGTGTGGCGCTGGGTGTGGTTGACAGCGTGATCGCCGTGCGCAAGGCCGGCATTGGCCGCTGGATTTACATCATGGCGCATGAACAGCCGCTGCTTTACGGCATTCTGTCGCTGCTGGTGGCACTGGCCGCAGGCTGGGCGGCATCCGAAGCCTTCCGCCTGCTGCGGCGCTAGCGTTTCTCCAAAGCCTCCAGCCGCGCCGCGATCTGGTCGAGCCTGGCCAGCACATCGGTGCGATACACATCGGTTGCCGAGTTGGAATCCTCGGCACCGGCTTCCTGCATGGAATTCACGATCAGACCGACCAGCAGGTTCACAACCGCGAAAGTAGTGACCATGATGAAGGGCACAAAGAAGGCCCAGGCTTGCGGAAAAACCTCCATGACCGGGCGCACGATGCCCATCGACCAGCTTTCCAGCGTCATGATCTGGAACAGTGAATAGGCCGATTCCCCGATCGAGCCGAACCATTGCGGAAACACCCCGCCAAACAGCTTGGTGGCCATGACCGCGCCGATATAGAAGATAAGCGCCATCAGGAAAAACACCGAGGCCATGCCGGGCAGTGCGGTGATGAAGCCTTCGACCACGCGGCGCAGGCTGGGGGCAATGGAAATGACCCGCAGCACGCGCAAGATGCGCAAGGCGCGCAGCACCGAAAGCCCGCCCGCGCCGGGGGTAAGGGAAATGCCGACGATCAGAAAGTCAAACACATTCCAGCCGCCTTTGAAAAACCGCGGCCCCTGGCCGATGAGCTTCAGCACAAGCTCGACCGTAAAAATGCCAAGGCAAAGCGTGTCGATCAGCCCAAGCACGCCGCCGATCGCCGCTTCGATACTGGGTGAGGTTTGCAGCCCCAGAACAATCGCGTTGACGACAATAACCGCCAGAATGAACGGGCTAACCCATTTCTGGTTCATGAATTTCAAAATCGCACTGCGCATGGTTAATTTGTCCCACCTGCCCGTGAGTCTGCCCCGGGCTTTTGAAAGTGATACTATAGAATTTGCCAAAAACCATGCCCGACGCGCGAAAATTCGGCGTTTTTGCAGGGGCTTCTAGAGGGGCAGGCCGGTCTCGGCCTCGATCCGGGGCAGATCATCGGTGCCAAGCGGGGTTTCGGGGCGGCCAAGCCGGTAGCGTGTGACCCAGAGCAGCCGTTCCTCGGCGCGGGTAATGGCGACATAGGCCAGCCGCTTCCACAGCGCGATTCCCGCCTCGCTGCGGCCTGCCTGGGCGGCGGCATAAAGATCGGGCGCAAATACCTGCACTTGCGGCCATTGGCTGCCTTGGGCTTTGTGGATGGTCACCGCCGCCCCGTGCAAAAAGCTGGCCCCCATGCGCGCGGCATAGGGGATGAAGGGCTCTTCGCGCTCGGGCGCTTCGATCTGGATGATCGAGGCGACGTTGACGCTGGGCTCGGGCGCGCCGACCATGAACAGTTTGGAGAAGCCGGGCTTCTTGCCGGGGCCAAGATAGATGGCCTGCGCGCCTTTGATCAGGCCGCGCGCCTCAAGGTCTATGCGCTTCTTGCGGTGTTTGAGCGGCAGTTCGATACCGTCGCAGATCAGCGGCTCGCCGGGCAGAAGCTCCAGTTCCGGCGCGCTGTAAGCGGCGCGAAAGGCGTGGATAAGGCGGATGCGCGTGGCGTTGCGCCAGACCAGCACGGGGCTGCGCGCCATCATTTCGGCATCCACGCGCGGGGCGATGATGACACGATCATCGCGGCTGGCAGCGTCTTCGATCATCTTCTCAAATGTATGAAAATCAAGCGCCGCATCGCCCAGCGCATGGGCGAGGTCAAGGATAGGGTTGCCCCTGTCCTGCCGATGCACGCGGGTGAGGTAGAAGCGCGATTTCTCGGAAAGCTTGTCAAACGACATGGCCCCCGACTGGCCGACAGGGGCCAGTTGCGCCGGGTCGCCCACCAGCACGAGCGTGTGGAAAATCTCGCGCAGATCGGCAAGCTGGCTGTCATCGAGCATCGAGCTTTCATCGACCAGCCCAATATCAAGCGGGTCTTCGCGGCGCTTCCAGCCGGCAATGAAGTCGGACCCGCGCAGACCCGCCGCCGCCAAGGCACCGGGAATGGATTTATGCGCCTCGTAAAACAGCTTGGCGCGGTCAAGGGCGGTGTCGGTCAGCCCCTCAACCTCGGGGCGCTCGGCATCGCCTGTCAGCCATTCGGCTATCGCCTCATATTCGGGGCTGAACATGGGGGAATAGATGATGCGGTGGATGGTTGTTGCGGGCACACCACGGTTGCGCAACACGCTGGCGGCCTTGTTGGTGGGGGCCAGCACAGCCAGCGTGCGCCTGGTCGATTTCTTGCGCGACGTATAGTCGGGCGACACGGTTTCCACCCCCGCCTCGCCAAGGGCTTCGACGATTTTGGCCAGCAGCATGGTCTTGCCCGACCCGGCCTTGCCCAGCACGGCCACAACCTGCCCCTCGCCTTCAGCCTTTGGCAGGGTGCGGGCGTTGTCAAGGTCGACACCAGCCGCCAGAAGCGCGGCGGTGATCCCGTCATAGGCCTCGGCCTGATCGTCGGAAAACTGGATGATACTGGCATTCATAAGGCTTGATAGACCAGCCCCGCCGCCATGACCAGCCACCGGCGGCAATTGCCGCGCGGTGGCTGAAATTTGCTAGGATCTGGCCGCCTCGCACGCATCTTCAAAGGTGCGCAATCCGGTGCGCGGCGCGTTGACCAGCACCGCCATATTGCCCGGCTTGTGCTGGTTGGCGCGCATTTTCACATGCGCATCGGGAATCTGGCTCCAGGGGAATACCTCTGACATGCAGGGGTCTATCCGGCGTTCCAGCATAAGCTGGTTGGCCTGGCTCGCCTGTTTGAGATTGGCGAAATGGCTGCCCTGCACGCGTTTCTGGTGCATCCACAGATAGCGCGCATCGATGGTCAGGTTATAGCCCGTTGTGCCCGCGCAGATTACGACCATGCCGCCCTTTTTCACCACAAGTGTGGAAACGGGGAAGGTCGCCTCGCCCGGATGTTCGAACACGATATCGACATTGTTGCCCTTGCCGGTAATTTCCCAGATCGCCTTGCCAAAGCTGCGCGCCTCTTTCAGCCATGTCTTGTATTCCGGCGAATTGACGGTGGGCATCTGGCCCCAACAGTTGAAATCCTTGCGGTTGATCACGCCCTTTGCCCCAAGCGACAGCACGAAATCGCGCTTGTCCTCATCGGAAATCACCCCGATCGCATTGGCGCCTGCGGTGTTGATCAACTGGATGGCAAAAGAGCCAAGCCCGCCGGATGCCCCCCAGACCAGCACGTTCTGCCCCGGGCGCAGCACATGCGGGCGGTGGCCGAACAGCATCCGGTAAGCGGTGGCCAGCGTAAGCGTATAACAGGCCGATTCCTCCCATGTTAAATGCTTGGGCCGGTGCATAAGCTGCTGGGATTGCACGCGCGCGAATTGCGCAAAGCTGCCATCGGGGGTTTCATAGCCCCAAATGCGCTGGCTTTCCGAAAACATCGGGTCGCCGCCATTGCATTCCTCGTCATCGCCATCATCCTGGTTGCAATGCACGACAACCTCATCGCCAACCTTCCAGCGTTTCACCTTGTCGCCCACGGCCCAGACGATGCCCGACGCATCGGAGCCCGCGATATGGTAATCGGCCCCATGCACATCGAAGGGCGAAAGCGGAATGCCAAGCCCGGCCCAGACCCCGTTGTAATTGACGCCCGCCGCCATGACGAAGATCAGCACCTCGTTGCTGTCAATCTGCGGGGTGTCGACCACCTCGACCTGAAAGCTTTTATCCGGCTCGCCGTGACGGTCGCGCCGTATGGTCCAGGCATACATTTGCGCGGGCACATGGCCAAGCGGCGGTATTTGCCCCAGCTCGTAAAGGTCTTGCTGCGGCGCGTTTGCGGCATTCTGATCCAAGGCCATGCCCTCTTTCCCTCATTGTGCAGTTGCGAAGCGCAGCCCGCATTTCGGGCGGCTTCAGGGATGGAGTAGCGTTTAGGCGGTAATAATGCAACCCAGATTTATGATGTTGCGCAATTTTATGTCTTGTCGGTTTCAATTTGGTCGGAAAATGCCGGAAAATCTGCTGCAACTGCGTTCTGCACCTCTGTCACCGATGCCGCGTAATAGGCGATGAGCGCGGCGTTTTCATCGGCGAGGGTGATTGCGCCGTCCGACTCGGCCAGCAGCCCGTGCAGGCACAAAGCATCCAGCCCAGATTCGGCGGCCAGTTGCGCCGAGGATCGGGGCAAATGCACGCTGGCGCCTTGCGCCTTGAGCGTTGCGGCCAGTGCTGCGGCGCGGGCCAGCAACGCGCTGCGGCTGATGCGCCGGTCGGCCCCCAAAGCGGCGGCAACCAGCGGCACGGGCAGCACGGTCATGACCCTGGCGATACGGCCCATCAGCAGATCGGCCAGGCCATTGGCCGGGTCTCGCGGGCCGGTCGCCATGAAACTTTCCAGCGATTGCGGTGTGCCAAAACTGACAGCGGCATAGCCGAAACGCTTGAACCGCCCACGCAATCGCCGCCACAGGTTGCGCAAGCCAAAGGCGACAATGCTTGAAATGCGCGCGCGGAACCGCCGCGCGCCCGCCTCGGCGGCCTCGGTCAGGATACGATCTTCAAGCACACGGTCATATGAAATTGCGACCGGCACGAAGATGACATCGCGCCCACCGCGCCGCTGCCCGCCAATGATATAGGCCAAAAGCCCCAGCTTGGCGGGGGCCAATGCGCCGGTCAGCGAAAGCCTGCCCTCGGGGAAGATGGCCTGTGTCACGCCCTGATCGGTGGCCATGCGCACATATTGCGCAAGCACGCGTCGATAAAGCGGCGAGCTGTCCTTGCGGCGGATGAAATAGGCCCCCATTGCGCGAATTAGCCGCGAAAGCGGCCAGACACGCGCCCATTCCCCCACCGCATAGGACAGCGCCGAACGGTCCGCCACCAGATGTGTGACCAGCACATAATCCATATTCGAGCGATGGTTCATCACGAAGATCACCGTCGCTTCCCGGTCAAGGCTTTTATATTCGGACGCATCAAAATTTCCCACGCGGACATGGTAGAACATGCGCGCAATGAAGCGTGCGGCGCGCGTGGCGATGCCAAAATAGATCGAGGCGGAAAAGGCCGGCACGATTTCGCGCGCATAGCGCCGGGCACGTTCCAGCACCACCTGTTCGGGCACGCCCGTGTTGCTGGCCTCTTCAACCACCGCCTCCATCACGTCGGGGTCATGAATGAGGCGCATGATCATGTCGTGCCGGCGCATCAGCTTGAAGGGCTGGATGGGGCGTTCAAGCCGCGCATTGAGGCGGGCCACCACCCGCTCCATCCGGCGCCGGAAAAACCAGCGCACCGAGGGAAACAGGAAATGCGATGCAAAGGTGACGCCCGCAAAAGCCAATATCAGCACCAAAAGCCAAAGGGGAAGCGTGACGGGTTGCGACATGGCTGGAAGCTGACAGAGAAACCGGCCGCGGTAAAGCGCCAGAAATTTGTGCATCTGCGAAGATTTTGCAGTGCAGCGAATTGACAGCGCCACTATATTTCTAATATCAGTGTTTCAACGTAATTATATTGCTTGCAGGAACTCATCATGCCCGACAAACCCTGGCTTTTCCGCACCTATGCCGGGCATTCCACGGCGGCGGCGTCCAACCAGCTTTTTCGCGATAATCTGGCGAAAGGGCAAACCGGGCTTTCGGTGGCTTTTGATCTGCCCACGCAAACCGGCTATGACAGCGACCATGTGCTGGCGCGCGGCGAGGTGGGCAAAGTGGGCGTGCCTGTGGGCCATCTGGGCGATATGCGGGCGCTGTTTGATGCGATCCCGCTGGAACAGATGAACACCTCGATGACCATCAACGCCACTGCCCCGTGGCTGCTGGCGCTTTACATTGCCGTGGCCGAGGAGCAGGGCGCCGATATATCCGCGCTGCAAGGCACGGTGCAAAATGATCTGATCAAGGAATATCTGAGCCGCGGCACCTATATTTTCCCGCCCGAGGCCAGCCTGCGGCTGATCGGCAATGTTGCCAGCTTTTGCCTGAATGCTGTGCCCAGATGGAACCCGATGAATATCTGTTCCTACCATCTGCAAGAGGCGGGCGCGACGCCGGAACAGGAACTGGCCTTTGCGCTGGCCACCGCGATTGCCGTGCTGGACGAGGTGCAGGGCCAGGTGCCCGCCGAGGATTTTCCCGCAATGGTCGGGCGGATCTCGTTCTTTGTGAATGCGGGCATCCGGTTTGTGACCGAAATGTGCAAGATGCGCGCCTTTGTCGCCCTGTGGGATGAGATTTGTCTGGAACGCTATGGCGTGACCGACCCGCGCCACAGGCGGTTTCGCTATGGTGTGCAGGTCAACTCGCTTGGCCTGACCGAACAGCAGCCGGAAAACAACGCCACGCGGATTGTGCTGGAAATGCTGGCGGTGACCCTGTCCAGGAACGCGCGCGCGCGCGCCGTGCAACTGCCCGCCTGGAACGAGGCACTTGGCCTGCCCCGCCCGTGGGACCAGCAATGGTCGCTCAGGATGCAGCAGATTTTGGCGCTGGAAACCGACCTGCTCGACCATGACGATCTGTTCGATGGCAACCCTGTGGTTGAGGGCAAGGTTGCAGAACTGGTGGCCGCCGCGCGCAAGGAACTGGCGCAGATTGCGGCAATGGGCGGCGCGGTTGCGGCAATCGACACGATGAAACGCGCGCTGGTTGACAGCAATGCCGCACGACTTGGCCGGATCGAGGCGGGCGAAACCCCGGTTGTGGGCGTGAACCGCTATACCGGCGGCGCGCCAAGCCCGCTGACCACCGGCGACAGCAAGATTCTGGTGGTCGATCCGGCAGCCGAGGCGGAGCAGATCGAAAAGCTCGCCGCATGGCGCGCCGCGCGCGATGCAGGCGCTGTGCGCGCGGCTCTGGCGGGGCTGCGCGCAGCGGCAGAAGCGGGGGAAAACATCATGCCCGCCTCGATCATCGCCGCCAAAGCGGGGGTAACCACGGGCGAATGGGCGGCGGCTTTGCGCGATATTTTCGGCGAGTATCGCGCGCCAACGGGGGTTGGCGAAACCATCTCGAACTCGGCCATCGGTCTTGACGGTTTGCGCGCCGAAATTGCCGCATTCGCCAGCACGGCGCAGCGCCGCCTGACGCTGGTCATCGGCAAGCCGGGGCTCGACGGGCATTCCAACGGGGCCGAGCAAATCGCCGTGCGCGCGCGTGATTGCGGAATGCGGGTGATTTATGAGGGCATTCGCATGACACCCGAAGCCATTGTGCAGGCGGTGGAAAACGCGCGCGCCGATGTGCTTGGCCTGTCTATCCTGTCGGGCAGCCATGTGCCGCTGGTGCGCGAAACGCTGGCCCGCATGGCCAAAGCCGGGCTTGGCCATGTGCCGGTGGTGGTTGGCGGTATCATCCCGCCCGATGATGCGGCGGCGCTGTGCGCCGAAGGTGTGGCGCGGGTCTACACGCCAAAAGACTTTGATCTGAACGTAATTATGGGCGATCTGGTGAAACTCGCTGGCAAGGGCGCTGAATTGGCGGCAGAATAGCGCAAACATCAGAAAGGCCGCTTATGACCCCGCATATCAACGCCAAACAGGGCGACATTGCCGAAACTGTGCTTTTACCGGGCGATCCGCGCCGCGCGCGCTGGGTGGCGCAGAGCTTCCTGACCGATGCCCGCCTGGTGAACGAGGTGCGCGGCATGGAGGGCTGGACCGGCAGCTGGAACGGCCACCCCGTCACCGTGCATGGCACCGGCATGGGTATGCCTTCGCTTTCGATTTATGTGAATGAGCTGATCAAGCAATACGGGGCGAAAACCCTTATCCGCATCGGCTCTTGCGGGGGGATGCAGCCGCATGTGAAGCTGCGCGAGGTGGTTCTGGCAATGGCCACGACCCATGCGAGCGCGATGAATCGCAGCCAGTTTGGCCATGCGAATTTTGCGCCCTGCGCCGATTGGTCCTTGCTGCTGGGCGCGGCGGTTGCGGCTTCCAAGGCGGGCATTGCCACGCATATCGGCAATATCTATTCATCGGATGTGTTCTATGCCGAAGATGCCGCTTTGGATGAACAACTTACCCGCCACGGCATTCTGGCGGTGGAAATGGAAGCGGCCGAGCTTTACACGCTGGCCGCCCGCCATAGCTGCCGCGCGCTGGCGGTGCTGACGGTCAGCGACCACCTCAAAACCCACGAATCCCTGCCGCCAGAGGCGCGCGAGCGCAGCTTTGGCGACATGGTTCAGATCGCGCTGGAGGCCGCATTCGCCTGAGTTGCAGCGCGCAGCCAGTCGGCCACCCGCGCCACGGCCCCGCCCTGTGCGGGGCGCGCCGCCCATAGGCACAGGCTGCGGGGCAATGTTACGCGCGCCGCAAAGGGCGCAACCAGCGCACCGCTTTGCAAATGCCGCTCAACCAGTGCAGCGTGCCCCATCAGCACCCCGGCACCGTTCACCGCCTCTTCCACCGCCAGCGCATAAAGCGAATAGGCCGGGCCGTTGGCGGCAAGCTCCAACCCCGGCGCGGCCTGCATTGCCCAAAGCGCCCAGTCATCCTGCCAGACGGCATCGGAAATGCGCAGCGTATCCGCCAGCGCGGCAGGGCTGCTGAGTTGCGCCGCAAGACTTGGCGCGCAAACAGGGAAAATCTCGTCCGGCACCAGTGCATCGCGGGCCGGATTGTTCTGGTAGAACAGGCATAAATGATAGGGTGCGCGCTTCAGGTTCGGCGGGGCTTCCATTGCGGTGATCGAAATTTCGATCTCTGGCGCAACCGCGCGCAACCCCGGCAGGCGGGGTGAAAGCCAAAGCTGGGCAAGCGCGGGCAATGTGGCAATATGCACATGCTGGGGCGCCGCCGCATCGCGCAGGCTTTGCGCGGCCTGGCCAAGCGCATCAAACCCCGCCACAAAACCCGGCAGAACCTGCCGCGCCAACGGGGTTGGTGCCACGCCGCGCGCATGGCGAATGAATAGCGGCGCGGCCAATGCCGCCTCCAGCCCCTTGATATGCGCGGTAATCGCCCCGGGCGTGACCCCAAGCTCACCCGCTGCCAGCACAAAGCTTTGCAGCCGCGCGGCCGCCTCAAAGGCGCGCAGGGCATTCAGCGGCAGGTCTTTGGGGCGCGGCGGGGCTACTGGCATGGGATTGGGGGCATTTGGCTTAACTTTCCTAAGCCTAATTTTTCAGAAAACTGATTTGCGCACAAGCCCCATGACGCGCCACACTGCCCCAACCGCAACAGGAGCCGACCATGACCAACCTTGCCATGCGCCCTTGGGTGCCCGCCGCTTGCGAAAGCCTGATCCAGCGCTATGCCAATGAGACCGCCACGCGCAGCAGCACCGATAGTGCCGCCCGCATCGCCGCGCTGATTTCCGCCAACCGGCAAATTCACGAGCGTGCGTGCTTCAACCTCAACCCCGCCACCAATGTGATGAACCCGCGTGCCGAGGCGGCTTTGGCTGCTGGCCTTGGCAGCCGCCCTTCGCTTGGCTACCCCGGCGACAAATACGAAATGGGGCTGGAGGCGATCGAGGAAATCGAGGTGATTGCCGCGGAACTGGCCGCCGAGGTGTTTGGCGCGAAATACGCCGAAATCCGCGTGCCATCAGGCGCGATTGGCAACCTTTACGCCTTCATGGCCACCTGCAAACCGGGCGATAGCATCATCGCCCCGCCGGCCAGCATTGGCGGCCATGTCACCCATCATGGCGCCGGTTGCGCCGGGCTTTACGGGCTCATCACGCATGAAGCCCCCGTGCTGGCCGATGGCTATACGGTCGATGTTGCGGGCCTGCGCGCGCTGGCGCACAAGGTCCGCCCCAGGCTCATCACCATCGGTGCCAGCCTCAACCTGTTCGCGCATCCGGTGGCCGAGTTGCGCGACATTGCCGATGAGGTGGGGGCCAAGCTGCTGTTTGATGCCGCGCATCAATGCGGGATCATCGCTTCCGGCGCGTGGAAAAACCCGCTGGCCGAGGGTGCGCATATCATGACGATGAGCACCTATAAAAGCCTTGGTGGCCCGGCTTCGGGCCTGATCGTCACGAACGAGGCCGATATTGCCGAAGGGCTCGACGCCATCGCCTTTCCCGGCATGACCGCGAATTTCGATGCGGCGAAATCGGCGGCGCTGGCGCTGACCATGCTCGACTGGCGCGATTTTGGTGCCGCTTATGGCGCGGCGATGATCGCCACCGCCCGCGCCTTTGCCAATGCGCTGAAAGACCTTGGCCTGCCGGTGTTTGAAACGGCGCAAGGCGCAACCAGCAGCCACCAGTTTGCGCTGGAGGCCAAAGGCTTTGGCGGCGGGCAGGCCGCCAGCAAGACCCTGCGCAAGGCGGGGTTTCTCGCCTGCGGCATCGGCCTGCCCATAGCGCCGGTTGCGGGCGATATGAACGGGCTGCGCATAGGCACACCGGAACTGGTGCGCTGGGGGGTGACGGTTGATGACATTCCCGAAATTGCCGCCCTTGTGGCCGAAGCCCTGCGCAGCAATGACCCTGCCAGCATCGCCCCGCGCACGGCCGCATTGCGCGCGCGGTTCAACAAGCTGCACTTCATGCACGGCTGATCCGGGCGCCAAGGCTGCAAGGCGGCGCGGGCGCAACAGAGCGGCACGCCCGACGCCGCCGCGCCGCCCTAGAGCCCGTGGCTTCGGGAATAGCCGTTTGGCAGGGGCGCGGCGGGCAGCTCGCCGTGGCTGCGCAAAATCTCCACCCTCAGCGGGTAGCAGGCGGCGGCATCGGATGAATGTTCGGCCGAACAATCGCCGCCGGGGCAGGCCGACAGCGCGCCAAGCAGGTTGATCTCGGCATAGAACTCCAGATAGTCACCGGGGCGCACGGGGCTGGCCTTCATGAAATACTGGCCGGTATCACGCGTGAAGCCTGTGCACATGAACACATTCAGCACGTCATGCACATGCGCCTCGGCCGCGTGCAGCCCCATGCCGGTTTCAGCCGCCAAGGCGCGGGTCAGATTGGAATGGCAGCAGTGATGATATTCGCCCCCCGACAGCAGCTTATGCGTATAGGGGTCGCAGCGTGTGCCAATCACATCATGCACCGCCCCGCCAAATGCGTCGCGCCCATACCATGCAAGCGTATCATGGGTGAGTGTCGCCATAGGCCGCAGCGCCGGAAAGCCTGACCACATGCGCGCCCCCGTCGTGATATGGCTGCCATGCAGCGCGCGGGTTTTGCCGGAATAGAACCGCTCGGCCAGATCATCGGCGTTGAACAGGTTGAGGTCGCCAACTTGTGGGCCTTCAACCGAATGGATGCGGAAGAAATGACCCGCTGGCACGCGAAAACAGCGCGCATCGCGGGGCGGGACAAGCACCTCGCCAGTTGGCTGCAATGACGCGCGGGCGGCGAGAAGTTTCGGCATGTCGGGCGCGGGCAGCGTTGCGGTCGGATAGCAGATAACCGGCGCTATGGCGCGGCGGGCATCGGCGTCGGGGGGCGGGGTGATTCTGTTCATGCGTATATAAGAGCCGAGCGCATGGCTGAAAGAAAGCCGCTTCAGCCGATAAACAGCGACCCGGCAAGGCCAAGCATGAACCCGCCAACCGCGCCAAGCGGCGGCGCCCAGTGCTGATCGAGCCTGGCCTGCGGGGCGATATCGGCGAAAATCAGATAGAGAATGCCGCCCCCCGCAAACAGCATGATGCCGCCAAGCAGCCCGGGCAGGTTGATCAGCACCTCCTCACCCAGTATCGCCGCCAATGGCCCCAGAAGCGCGATGGCCGCAAAGAGCAGCAAAAGCCGCCCAGTGCGTATGGCCGAACTCGATTTCAGCTCGCGAAAAGCGGTAAAGGCTTCGGGAATGTTTTGCAGCGCAATAAGAATGGCCAGCAGCAAAGCCGTCGCCCGGTCGCTGACCAAAAGCGCGCCAAGTGCCATTGCTTCGGGCAGAAAATCGAGCAGCATCGCCAGCAGTTGCGCGGTGGAACTGCCGCGTTCATGCAGCGCGCGGTCGACAATGAAAAAGGCCAGCCCACCCAGCCCGAACAGCAGCAGCGCAAGGCCGGGGCCAACCCGCGCGGTGCCTTCGGGCAGCAATACCAGCGCCACGGCAGACAGCAGGGCGCCCCCGCCGAAAGCGGCAACCGTGTGGCGCAATTCCTGTTCCAGCCAGTTGGGGCGAATGCGGTCAATGGCGGAGATGGCGCCGCCCAGCGGAATGGCCGCCCCCGCAATGCCTGAAAGCGCGATGGCGGCCCAGAAACTTTCGGCCGCCACGGTCCTACACCACCCGCTCGACCATCATTTTCTTGATTTCGCCAATCGCCTTGGCGGGGTTCAGCCCTTTGGGGCAGGTGCGCGTGCAGTTCATGATCGTATGGCAACGATACAGCTTGAACGGGTCGTTCAGCGCATCCAGCCGTTCGCCGGTTGCCTCATCACGACTATCCACAATCCAGCGATAGGCGTGCAGCAGCGCGGCCGGGCCAAGGTAACGGTCGCCATTCCACCAATAGCTTGGGCAAGAGGTGGAACAGCAGGCGCACATCACGCATTCATACAACCCGTCGAGCTTCTTGCGGTCGTCGATCGACTGGCGCCACTCGGCGGCGGGTTTGTTGGTTTTGGTCTCCAGCCACGGCATGATGCTGGCGTGCTGGGCATAGAAATGCGTAAGGTCCGGGATCAGGTCTTTCACCACGGGCATATGCGGCAGGGGGTAGATTTTGACATCGCCCTTCACCTCGTCCAGCCCGTAGATGCAGGCCAGCGTGTTGATCCCGTCGATATTCATCGCACAAGACCCGCAAATCCCCTCGCGGCAAGAACGGCGGAAGGTCAGTGTGGGGTCGATCTCGTTCTTGATCTTGATCAGCGCGTCCAGCACCATTGGCCCGCAGCTATCCATATCCAGCCAATAGGTATCGATCCGCGGGGTTTCACCTGCATCCGGGTCCCATCGGTAAATGCGAAAGGCGCGCAAATTGCCGCTGGACGGTTTGGGCCAGGTTTTTCCAACCCGCATACGCGAATTTTTCGGAAGGGCGAGTTCAACCATATGCGTGTCCTTTTAGGCGGTGCGTATCTGATGTTTCGGGTTTAACGGTTTTCGGCACTGGCTTCCAGTATCTTGGCGCTGACTCACATTTGAAAAGCGCACGTAATCTCCGCCCTCAGCCATGCCACGCCACGCCCTGCCATGCCTCAGGGGCAAAGCACGGGTCATTGCCCAAAAAGCGCAATGCGTGCAACCCGGATTCCGGGATCTGGAGCCGCCTTACGCCCCGCCCACCGAGCCTGCGACCGTGCCGCCATTGACAAGGAACTGGATGGCGCGCTGACGCTCGGCATCGCTCATATTGTTCCAGATCGCGGTATCATTGGGCGAAAGCACAATCCCTTCCGGCAGTTGAACACCCTGGCGCGAGACGGCGCCGCGCTCATAGGCGCCGGTTACGTTTTCACATGCAGAAAGCGTGCCCAGCATAAGCACGGCGACGATTGCGGTCTTGATGGTCATTACGAACCCTCCGAAATTTGGCCTCTTGCGGCCAGATTGGTCATACATTGCTCATAGACTTGTGCCGGATCACGGCCCCGCAGATAGTCATCTGACAGGTTGATCGACAGGCCGAAATTCGGCCCGGTGCGCGAGTTGACACCCACCGTCGCTTCGCCGGTCGGCCCGGCAGCCTCGCGGGCTTTTTGCTGGCAGAATTCGATGGCCTCAATCCGGGTGTAGCTTTCATAGACAGGCGTGCAGGCGGCTGTTGCCGCCAGTCCCACTGCCAATATAGCGCCGGTTTTCATGCCGCGTTCCTTAATATACACGCGCCTTTGGGGCGATCTTCTTCAGCTCTATACCACCTTCAGACTCGGCTGTCAGCGGGTCTACATGCACAGGACGATAGTCCAATTTGACCGCGCCGTCATCCCCCACCCATGCAAGTGTATGTTTTCGCCAGTTTTTGTCGTCGCGCTCCTTGTAATCCTCATGGGCATGGGCGCCCCGGCTTTCCTTGCGCGCCTCGGCGCCAACAATGGTGGCCAGCGCGTTTGGCATCAGGTTTGTCAGTTCCAGCGTTTCCATCAGGTCGCTGTTCCAGATCAGGCTGCGGTCGGTGACCTTGATGTCGCTCATCTGCCTGGCAAGCGCGGCCATTTTCGCGCAACCCTCGGCAAGGGTTTTGTCGGTGCGGAACACGGCGGCATCGGCCTGCATGGCTTTTTGCATGGTCAGACGCAACTCGGCGGTGCTGGTGTTGCCGCGTGCGTGGCGCAGCGCATCGAACCGCGCCATCGAGGCATCGACCGACTCCTGATTCAGCGGCGCGTTGCCGGCTTCGGGGTCGACAACCTTGCCCGCCCTGATCGCCGCCGCGCGGCCAAAGACCACAAGGTCGATCAATGAATTTGAGCCAAGCCGGTTGGCGCCATGAACGCTTGCACAACCCGCCTCGCCCACGGCCATCAGACCGGGCTGGATGCGCTCGGGGTTTTCGGCATCGGCATTCAGCACCTCGCCCCAGTAATTCGTGGGGATACCGCCCATATTGTAATGCACGGTCGGAATGATCGGGATCGGCTCTTTATTCACATCCACGCCGGCAAAAATTTTCGCGCTTTCGGAAATGCCGGGCAGGCGTTCGGCCAGGGCTTCGGGGGGCAAATGGTCCAGATGCAGGAACATATGGTCTTTTTCCGGCCCAACCCCGCGCCCTTCACGAATTTCCATAGTGATGCAGCGCGAAACCACGTCGCGGCTGGCAAGGTCTTTATAGGTCGGCGCGTAACGCTCCATGAAACGCTCGCCTTCCGAGTTGGTTAGATAGCCGCCCTCGCCGCGCGCCCCTTCGGTGATCAGACAGCCGGAACCGTAAATGCCCGTGGGGTGGAACTGCACGAATTCCATATCCTGCAAGGGCAGGCCCGCGCGCGCCACCATACCGCCCCCATCGCCGGTGCAGGTATGCGCCGAGGTGGCCGAAAAATAGGCACGGCCATAGCCGCCCGTGGCCAGCACCACCATTTTGGCGTTGAAACGGTGCATCGTGCCGTCATCCAGCTTCCAGGCCAGCACGCCCTGGCAGACCCCGTCCTTGGACATGATCAGGTCAATCGCGAAATACTCGATGTAAAACTCGGCATTATGCTTGAGGCTCTGACCATAAAGCGTGTGCAAAATCGCATGGCCGGTGCGGTCGGCGGCGGCACAGGTGCGCTGCACGGGCGGGCCTTCGCCAAATTCGGTGGTATGGCCCCCAAAGGGGCGCTGATAGATCTGCCCCTTTTCGGTGCGCGAGAACGGCACGCCGTAATGCTCCAACTCATACACCGCCTTGGGGGCTTCGCGGGCGAGATATTCCATCGCATCCATATCGCCCAGCCAGTCAGACCCTTTGATCGTGTCATACATATGCCACTGCCAGTTATCGGGGCCCATATTGCCAAGGCTGGCGGCAATGCCGCCCTGGGCGGCAACCGTATGGCTGCGGGTGGGGAAAACCTTGGTCACACAGGCGGTTTTCAGCCCCTGTTCGGCCATGCCAAGCGTGGCGCGCAACCCAGCACCCCCGGCCCCGACCACCACGACATCATAGGTATGATCGACAAATTCGTAGGACATGGAAACTCCGAAAACTCAGGCCGTAAAGGCGATGCGGGCGATGGCGAACACGGCGGCAAGCCCGAACAGCCAGCAAAATCCGATATTCAGGAACAGGCAGGTGAGGCGCATAGCCTTGCCGGGCACATAATCTTCAATGACCACCTGCAGGCCCAGTTGCAGATGCCTGAACATCACCCCGAAAAACAGAATGGCGATGATGGCGTTGATGGGGTGGGCATAGGCTGCGCGCATGTCTTCAAAATCGCCGCCCAGATTATAGGCAAAGGGCAGCACGAACAGAATGGCCAGCGGAACAAGCGCCAGCGCGGTTACGCGCTGCAGCCAGAAATGATGCACACCATCATGGGCGGTGCCCAAACCTTCAACGCGCTGGCGGTCGGTTCTAAAGCTCATGGTTCAAACCCCCTGCGCCAGAATGATGACAAGCACTGTCAGCACGGTCGCACCAACAAATACCGCAATGGCGCTGGCATAGGCGGCACCAAGGCTGAAGCCCTTGCCGATATCCCACATCAGGTGCCGAATACCGTTGCACAAATGATAGCTCAGCCCCCAGAGCGCGATGATCAGGATGATATAGCCAAGGGTCGAGGTGAGTATGGCATTGGCGAGTTCGAAATAATCCTCGCCGATTGCCAGCGCCAGAAACCACCACACAACCAGCGCCGCCGCAACCGCCAGCCCCATACCTGTAATCCGGTGCAGGATCGAGGTGAGCATGGTGAACTGAAAGCGATACACGCTTAAATGCGGTGAAAGCGGGCGGTCGCCCCGATTTACATCAGCCATAACGGCCTCCACTCCTTTGGCGGGCATCTGCCCTTTTACCTTGGCTTAGCCCAAGCCCGCGCCAGTGGCCAGAAAAAAGGCGCAAAACCAACGCGGTCATGCGTGTCTGGCCGCTTTGTGATCACGACAAAAATTTTAGTGATCACAAATTACCGCGCGCTGGCCGCGCCGCGATTCTTATGCGGAAACGGCGGCAAATGGTCGGGGGCCAGAAATTTCACCAGCTCTGCCCAGCCATCGCCCCTGGCCAGATCCATCTCCAGAAAATCCTGCGCACGGCCTGCGAAATAGGTGCGCATCATCGCGTGCTGGCCCTCAAAGGCCGCGCGGTATTGCGCCTCATGGCCTGAAAGTCGCGGCACACCATACATCCAGCGGCGCAGCGGGTTGTTGCCATCGGGAAAATAGGCGCGGTAGCTTTCAATCCAGCTTTCATAGCTGCGATTCGTCAGAATGAATTTCGTGCCGGGAAAGGTGGCATCGACCGCCTTGAACACAAAACCATAGGGGCTGTCGCTGACGCCATCGCTTTGCGCCAGCACATCCAGCGCGATGCGGGTAATTTCGGCTGCGGGGTCGGGCTGTTTCCAGTCCACCTCGCGCGCAAGCCGGTTGGTGGCTTGGCCCATGCGCAAACCCAGGGCGCGCAGCGCCGCCGCCAGCGATGTTGTGCCGGTCTTCTGCAGGCCGATCACGCAGACCTTCGGGCGCGGCGGTGTTGTCTGCGCCGCGCTCATGCGGGCATCAAGGCCCAATAATCAAGGTCGAGCAGCACATCGGGCAGGTATTTGCCATCGTCTGCGCGCAAGCCGCCGGCGGGCTGGTGGCCGCGGGTTGCCACAAGCCGCAGGCGGATTGCGGCCACGCCGGGGGCCGGGGTTGTGGCGATGTCCAGCACTTCCGACCAGGCACAAACCGTATCGCCCGCAAAGGCAGGGTTGGCATGGCTTCCGGCATTGAGTGCCACAATCATCTGCGCATTGGCCAGCCCGTTGAACGACAGCGCCCGCGCCATAGAGATGACGTGACCGCCATAGATCAGCCGCCGCCCGTCGGGCCGTGCGGTTGTATCGAAATGCACTTTGGCGGTGTTCTGCCACAGGCGCGTGGCCAGCATATGCTCGGCCTCCGACAAGGTGACACCGTCGACATGGTCGATGATCTCGCCCGGCGCATAATCACCCGCCCGATGCCGCGCGCCGGCCAGGGTAAAATCGTAGCGCGAAAAATCCAGCCCCTCGGGCACAACCAGCGCCGTGGCCGCCACGCTTTGTGTAAGCTCAGGCACCACGGGCGCGGGCGCGGGCGCGGCCAGATCGTGCTTTTTCACCATCACCCAGCGCACATAATCCACCACCGCAACATCGTGCTGGTTGAAACCCTGTGTGCGCACCCAGACGACGCCGGTCTTGCCGCTGGAATTTTCCTTCAGCCCGATCACCTCGGATGTGGCGCGCAGGGTATCGCCCGGCCAGACAGGGGCCAGAAACCGCCCCGCCCCATAGCCCAGATTTGCCACCGCGTTCAGGCTGACATCGGGCACGGTTTTGCCAAACACCAAATGAAACGCGGCCAGATCCTCGATCGGGCTGGCCGCAAGCCCGCAGCCGCGCGCAAATTCATCCGATGAATAGAGCGCAAAGCGGCTGGGGTAGAGCGATGTGTAAATATCGCGCAACCCCGGCGACACCGTGCGCGGCACGGCGTGGTGCAAGGTCTCGCCAAGGCGGTAATCTTCAAAGAACCGCCCCGCCGTGACCTTGCTCATTACACCGCGCCCAGCTTCATATCGGGCGAATAGGGGCCGTCATAGTCTTTCACCACGGCCTGTGCGCAGCGCATCACACCGCGCGCGGCGTCAAAGGCCATTGTCGGGCTACCCTCCAGCCGCCAGCCCTTGGACAGGGCGAGCGAGACCTTGTGGCAAAATTCCGAGGTATCATCCTCGGTCAGCAAACGATAGGCGAGCATTTAACCTCCTGGAAATGGCGAGGGGCCAACAAGCATATGCACCCCTGCGAAAACGGCGAAAATAACCACGGTCAGCACGATATGCTTGACATCGCCCCTGGCCGAGCCTGCATCGGGGCGGCGCCAGGCCCCTTCGCGCATATTGATCAGCAGCATCGACACAATCGCCCAGGCCGCCAGCCCGCCAAACAGAATGAGCGCGGCAAGGTCGCCATTGGCCAGCAAATGCGCGCCCGCCCAGACAATCACGCCCAGCAGCATCGGGTGGCGCAACCAGCGGCGCGCCCGGCCCGAGGAATGGCCAAGCCCAAGCAGGTAAATCGCCACAAGCATGGCGACATTGTTCACATGCACCGCCCAGCTTGGCGGCGTATACAGGTGCTGGAAGGGCGCCCAGACAAAGCCCACCACCATCAGCACGACCGAGAGCAGGACAAGCCCGGCAATCACCCCGCGCGCACCGGCTTCGCCCATGCGTTCGGTCATGCCGTCGCGCAGCCGCGGGGTGACGGATTTCAGCAAATGCGCCGCCCACCACAGGGCAACGCCCAATACAAGTATCGTCATGCTATCCCTCGCATATTTCCGCTCAACCTTGCGCGTCTTTGGCGCGCTTGGCAATCATTTCTGCCCGTGCAAGCAGGTTTTTTGCGGTCACCACATGCAGGTTCTCAACGATCTTGCCATCGACAACCGCAACACCCGTGCCCGCCGCCAAAGCCGCGGCATGGGCCTCGATCTGGCGCTTTGCCAGCGCAAGCTGGTCGGGGTCTGGCGCGAAAACGTCGTTGGCAATGGCAAGTTGCGCCGGGTGGATGAGGGTTTTACCGTCAAACCCCATATCGCGCCCTTGCAGGCATTCGGCGCGCAAACCGCCTTCGTCACGAAAGGCGTTGTAAACACCGTCGATGCACAAAACCCCATGCGCGCGGGCGGCCAGAAGGCAAAGCGACAGCGCCGTCATGATCTGGCTGCGCGCCGCCCCCGGCGTTGCCCCAAGGTCTTTCACCAGGTCATTTGTGCCCATCACCAGCCCCTGCACCCCCGGCGCTGCGGCAATGCGGGCGGCATTCAGAATTGCCAGCGGGGTTTCCATCATCGCCCAGAGGCCGATTTCGGCATCGCCAAGCCGTGCGGCAGCGCGGGCAATATCCTCGGCATCATCGACCTTGGGCAGCAAAATCCCGTGCGGTTTTGCGGCAATCGCGGCGGCCAGATCATCGGCGCCCCAGTCGGTATCGGCGCCGTTGATGCGGATCAGCACGCGCCGCGCACCAAAGCCACCGGCGCGCACGGCCTCGCACACCAGGCCGCGGGCGGCCAGCTTTTGTTCAGGTGCAACCGCATCCTCAAGGTCGAGAATCAGCGCATCGGCATCCAGGCTGCGCGCCTTTTCAAGCGCGCGCGCATTGGAGCCGGGCATATAGAGAACCGAGCGATAGGGATGCATCTTCCGTCTCCGTCATTGCTGCGCCGCAACATAACCCGCCGCCGCGGGGCCGCGCAAGGCTGACGGCGCGAAAAGCGCAGCCTTGCGCGCGGCCTTGTTCAGGTCAGCCCGTCATAAAACAGCTTCAACCCTGTCAGCACCAGAAACACATAGGCCAGCCCGAAAAACACCTTGTCCGACGTGCGGTGGTGCAGCCAAACCCCGCAGGCCACGCCCATCAGCGCCACGGGCGCAAGGAAAAGATTGGCCAGCAGGGTTTGCGGCGTGAACAGCCCGATGGCAATATAGGGGGGCACCTTGATCAGGTTCACCCACCAGAAGGCCAGCAAGGTGGTCGACTGGAAGGTGCGTTTGGACAGGTTCTGCGACAGCAGATACACCATTGCCGGCGGCCCGCCTGCATGGCTGACAAAGCTGGTAAACCCCGCCACCAGCCCCCAGAACATGCCGCGCCTGGGGCTTTCCCTGGCCGCTGCAATGCGCAACCAGCCGCGCCCGCGCGCCATTTGAAACGCCACAAAACCAATGGCAATAGCCCCGATCAGCACGCGCAGCACATCGGGGTTGGTCTGGCGGAACACCAGCGCGCCAATCGCCACACCCGGCACCATGCCCACCATCAGCGCGCGCGCCACCGGCCAATTCCAGCCGCGCCAAAAGGCCCGCAGCCCGGCCACATCCATCAGCATCAGCAAGGGCAGCATCAGCCCCACGGCCAGCTTCGGGTCTATCGCCAGCGCCAGAAACGGCGACGCGGCAAAGGCCGCCCCCGAGCCGAACCCGCCCTTGGACAGCCCGGCAAACAGCACCGCGGGCACCGCAAACAGGAAAAATTGCAGATCCAGAACCATAACTTTGCCTTTCCCGATGCCCTCTATGGCGCTGCCTAGCATCTCTTGGCCCATCTCGCACTTGCGAAAACATGCAAACAGCGTTAGGCCATGCCCGGTATTCTTCCAACTCAGGAGACTTGCAATGGCAAGATCGAAAATAGCATTGATTGGCGCCGGCCAGATCGGTGGCACTTTGGCACATCTGGCTGGCCTGGCCGAGCTGGGTGACGTTGTTCTGTTCGACATCGCCGAAGGCACCCCGCAGGGCAAGGCGCTCGACATCGCCGAAAGCGCGCCCGTATCCGGGTTTGACGCCAGCTTCAAAGGCGCGAATGACTATGCCGAGATTGCCGGCGCCGATGTGTGCATCGTCACCGCCGGTGTGGCCCGCAAGCCGGGGATGAGCCGTGATGACCTGCTTGGCATCAACCTCAAGGTCATGAAATCGGTCGGCGAGGGCATTGCCGCACACGCGCCCGATGCTTTTGTCATCTGCATCACCAACCCGCTGGATGCGATGGTCTGGGCCTTGCAGCAGTTTTCCGGCCTGCCGACCAACATGGTCTGCGGCATGGCCGGTGTGCTGGATTCAGCCCGCTTCCGCCACTTCCTTGCCGATGAATTCAACGTCTCGGTCAAAGATGTCACCGCTTTCGTGCTGGGTGGCCACGGCGATACGATGGTGCCGCTCACACGCTATTCCACCGTTGCCGGCATTCCCCTGCCCGACCTTGTGAATATGGGCTGGACCACGCAAGACAAGCTTGACGCAATCGTGCAGCGCACGCGCGACGGTGGTGCCGAAATCGTTGGCCTGCTCAAAACCGGTTCGGCGTTTTACGCGCCCGCGGCCAGCGCCATCCAGATGGCCGAAGCCTTCCTGAAAGACCAAAAGCGCGTGCTGCCCTGTGCGGCGCATGTCGACGGCGCCTATGGCCTGAAGGGCATGTATGTGGGCGTGCCCACCGTGATTGGCGCCGGTGGCGTGGAACGCGTCGTCGAAATTTCCATGAACAAAGACGAAATGACGATGTTCGACAAGTCAATCGAGGCGGTGAAGGGCCTTGTTGCGGCCTGCAAAAGCATCGATTCCAGCCTGAACTGAGACATTTGGCGCGGCCCCCTTTGCGGGCCGCGCCAGCTTTGCGCGCCGCCGCGCAACCCCAAATTCCCCAAAATTTCACCGACAGACTGGACGCAAGCCTGCTTGCGCGCTATCTTTTTTGGATTCGTATTTAGTCCTATTTTCGCCGATCCATTTGCAGGAAACGCTTGTATTTCAACGCTAACGGGCCGCCCCTATGGGGTGGCGCAGTTGCGCATTTGATAGGAAAGACCTATGGCAAAACCTGATAAAGCCGCCCTGAAAGCCGAGGGCAAAGCACTTGGCGACCTTCTGGTCATTGCAAAGAAACGCGCGCTCAACGTGGCCATTCTTGAAAAGGATGGCGCGTTTGTCGTTGAGGGCAGCCCGAAGGGCAACCCCGATATGATGCGCCGTGCCGCCAAAAAGTCGGGCGGCGGCCCCAAGGGTGTTTGCGGAATAATGCGCCTGGAAAACAAGATCGCATTCATCAAAACCGAGGATGAACCGCCGGGCAACTACCCCAAACGCATCCGCCAATATTTCATGTCGCGCGGCGCGCCGATCAAGAAACTCATCCTTGAACTTCCCGGTGGCAAAACATTGGCCGACGGTGAGGAGGAAGAAGACGGCGCACCAGTGCAGGCCCCGCAAGCGCCCGGCGCCACGGATGATGGCAACGGCACCGGCCCGGCACCAAGCAGCGATGGCGGCGGCGGCGATGGTCTGAAACCAGACGGAAAAACCGGACCCGACACACTTGGCCCGGTTCTGCACAAAGCCTATGGCGTGCTGAAATCCGAGCTGGATGAAAAGCGCGAACAGGCCGAGGAGAGCCTGAAAAAGGCGCTGGCCCAGGCCGAGCTTGGGTTCAAGCGCGCGATGGACTCCAAGGAATACGAAACCGCCAAGGCGATGCTGTCGCAGATCAAGAAATCGCTGGCCAAGATCCAGCCCAAATCGATGTTCGACAGCCTTGTCGATTCGGTGAAGGAGAATGTCGGCGAATTTGTCGACGAGGTGTCGGACGCGATTGACGAGAAGGTTGAAGACCTCAAGGAGCTTGGCGAGGAGGCGCTTGAAAAGGCCGAAGATGTTTTGCAGGCCGTGGGCGACAAGGTTGGCATTCTTTCCGAACATGACAAGGCGCAAAAGGAAAAGCTCAAGAACTTCGATCTGCCCGAAGACCAGCAGCTTTCATTGGTGCAACTGGCCCGCGACAACCCCAAAAGCTTTGAAGCCGCGCTGAAGGTGCTGGCCAAGATGGAAGGCGACCATGCCGATCTTGTGCCAACCGCAGCAGGCGTTGAGGCGGCCAAGAAGGCGGTGGATGACGCCAAGACCGAAAAAGCCGCGCTGGAGGCCGAGCAAAAGGCGATTGCGCGCCAATACCACGCCGCCAAGGCGCTGGCTGATCAGGCCGTGACCGACGCCAAGGCCAGCGACACACAGTATAAGCAGGCCGTTGCGGCCATGACCGAGTTCAAGAAAAACCTGCCCAAGGACATGTCCAAACTGTCCAAGGAAAAGCAGCTGGAACTTGTGAACCAGATGAACGCGCTGATCAATGCCGAGGCGGATTTGAAGGCCAAACGCGCCGCCGATATCGAGAAGGTGAAAACCACCAAGGCCGCACAGGATAAAGAAGAGCAGGACTGGCGCGACAAGGGCACCGAAATCGAGGCCGCAAAGGGCAAGATCGGTGCCGAAGAGGAAAAGGTCAAGGCAACCAAAGCCAAGAAAGACCTGATGGATTCGCTTACCACCGGCGTGCTTTCGCCCGATGGCAAGAACCCCATGTCTGATGCCGATATCGCCAAGGTGCTTGGCGCTTTCGAGGCCGACCCGGCGTTGGGGCAAAAGGCCCTTGGCCTGCTCGAAAAATCCGGCGACCGCGCCAATCTGGCCGATGGGATCGAGCGCATTACCAAAGGCATGGGCAACGGCTTCAAGGACAAGGATGGCAATGCCTATGGCGATGAGGCCGCCCAGAAGCAATATGCCAAAGACGCGCTTGAAATGGGGGCCGCGATGGGCGGCGACTATTTCAAGAATATGGAGAAATTCGTTGAAGGCGGCGGGCTGAACAAACCCAACCCCGTGCCGCTTGCTTCGGGCTCGTCCTGGAAAAAACTGGAGCAGGACCGCGCAAAATATGTTGCCGATTCAATGCTCGATTCCAAGGGCAAGATCGACACCAAATCGCCCAAGGCGCAAGAGGCGCTGGCGATGATGAACTTCCACCCCGGCACGATGGAGAACAAGACGCCGGGCATGAACATGCATTTCGAAACCATGTCCGCGGCAATGGACGACCCCAAGCACAAGCAAAAGCTTCAGGATGTGCTGGATGGAATCAAGTCCCGCCCGACAAGCGCCACCGGGCGCAAGCTGGTGGCGCGCAATATCGGCAAGTCGCCGGGCGATGTGACCAAGGAAGATGTGAAATCTTCCGTGATGTCGGCCATGTTCACCCCGCTCGACCAGGGGCCGGTCGGCTCGTGTTTTGCCACGGGTCCGGCGCGCCGCGTGGTTGAGGAAGACCCCGCCAAGGCAATGGGCCATATCACCGAAATTGCCATGAAAGGCCGTTTCACCACCGCCCAGGGCGACAAGATCAAGGCGATCAGCACAAACAAGCTGCCCGAAGATGACAACCAGCTGATGCGCAGCTTTGAATATACGGTTGCCACGGCGGGTGCGACGATGGCCAATTCGATCGAGCGCAGCAATCTGAACTACTACCTGTTCAACGATCCCGACGGGATGAAAAAGATCAAAACCCTGCTGCCCGACCCAGCAAAATGGCCCGAAGTGCGCGGCAAGATCCAGACAGCCCTGGCCGACGGGTTGAGCTTTCGCTACGATGCGACCTCGGAAATTGGCGATTCCAATGATGGGTCATCGACCCAGGGCAATTTCCAGATCATTGATAAATCGACCAACAAGGCCATTCTGACCAAGGACGCCTTCATCAAGACAATCACCCGCATTGCACTGGCCGCCACGGGCGAGGATAAAAGTAGCGAAACCGGCGTCAAGATTGTCGATCTGTGCAAAAGTGACAGCTTCATCGATGCTGTTTGCGAAGGCGATTACAAGCCCTGGGAACTGCCGGGTGGCGGATTTTCAACCGGGCCTTCCAAAGTGCTGCATGGTGGCGATCCGCAGCAAAAGGAAATCAGCGCCACCAATTACAAGCTGCTTCCCAATGGCGATTATGAACTCGACGCCAACAAGAACCGCATCCCGATTGATGCGCCCGGCGAGCGCACCAAAAAGGTTGTGGCGGGTCTGATCGGCAAATTCGCAACCGCAGGGCCGGATTCCGAAATGATCGACCTGTCGACCTCGGGCATCCATGCCTTTGGCGGCCTGCCCAACCACCCCTCGCTTGACAAGCTGAAAGAAGGAGGCGACCCGGCGGCTGCGATTGAAAAATACATTCTCAAACCCGGCGAGGAGATGGCCAAAACCGATCTGGCGGTTGAAAAGACCGGCCTGCTCTTTGACCAGCAGCTTGACGCTATGGAAGGTTGGGATCTGTTTTCCGGCGGGGCCGCCCTGCTGGCCGATGCGCGCACCAAACGCCCGACAACCGCGATGAAACCATCCGAGTTGAAGGCGCATGTCGATGCGGCGACCAAACCGCTGCGCGACTATATGGCGCGCGAACGGGCCAAGGTCTGGAAAAAGGAACAAGAGGATGCAGGCGAAGTTGTCAGCAATGGCGCGCTTGCCGCAAAGGTCGAAGAGTGGAAAAAGGATATTGCCTCGTGGAGCGACGATGATTTTTCCAACAACATCATCGACAATCTGGAGCCGCCACAATTCGTGATCGCCGATACAAACTGGGGCGACAAGGATGGCCACACCTATTTCGTTGTCATCCCCGACCCGATTACCGGCGAGGCAAAAATGTTCAAGAAAACCGAACCGAGCGGCACGCTGGAAGCACTTGGCGATGACTGGATCAATACAGAATGGCAGGTGGCCGAATGAGCGCGCTTATCCTGACCCCGGCCAAAAGGAGAATTTCCGATGACTGATACTTTGCCCTATGTCGGTTTCAGCTATGATGATGACAACAGGCTCTGCGCCTCGGTCGGCCCGGATGAATACCACTCGGTTGCCGAGCTTGTTGCCGCGGCGCCCTTCGTGGCCGAGCCTGCGCATATTCTGCTGCTGGCCAAGGCGCTCAACCATTTTGACCAGGGCATGAGCTATGGGGTGATCGAGGAGATCGCGCCCTATAAGGAAGATTTCCTGAAGCGTTATGCCGAGGAAGAAGAGCTTGAATGGGACCAGTTCAACCTGCGTGCGGGTGATTTCGAGCTGCCCGATTTTGAGCAGATGGCCCCGCCCAGCATCAAAGACGGCGAGATCACATTTTTCGTCAACCATCGCGGGCTGGATGCACCCTATATCGTGACCGGCCCGGCCGATGGCAGCGGCAAGCTCGACTATTCACCGCTTTAGCCCAATGCCGGGCGGCCATGCGGCCCGGCACCCCCCCTAACGTGCCATCAAGCGCTGCAAACAGGCGCGCAGGGTTTTTTGCTCTTGCGCGCTGAATTGCGCCATCAGCCTGGCATCAAACGCTGCCGCAATCCCCGCAAGGTCTTTATAGGCCGCCTGCCCGGCTGCGGTCAGCGATAGCTGTTCCTGCCGCCGGTCATGCGCCATTACTGCGCGTTTCAAAAACCGCCGCCGCTCCAGCGCGGCCACCGCACGGCTGGTCTTGGTTTTATGCAGGCGCGCGCGGTCGCAAATCTGGCGCGCCGTCAGGTCGCCGAACCGCCCCAGATGGAACAGCACACGCCATTCGCTGCGCAGCATTCCGTAGCGGTCTTTGTAATAGCGCTGAAATTCCTGCCCCGCCGCCTCGCCCGCCTGGTTCAGCAGATAGGGCAGAAACGTGCCGATCTCGAAGCCGTCATCCGTATCCATCCGTCAAAACTACCGCTTGTTAGTTACATTTTCAACCAATACGACAAAGCCAAAGACAGGAGCGCGCCATGACATATGACAACCCCACCGCCACGCCCGCCGCTGGCTATATGCCCGGTTTCGGCAATGATTTTGAGACCGAGGCGCTGCCCGGCGCTCTGCCCCAGGGCATGAACAGCCCGCAGAAATGCAATTACGGCCTGTATGGCGAGCAGCTTTCCGGCACCGCCTTTACCGCGCCCAGCCACCAGAACGAGCGCACATGGTGCTACCGCATCCGCCCCTCGGTCAAACACACGCATCGCTTTACCAAGATCGACCTGCCGCAGTGGAAATCGGCCCCCAATATCGACCCCGATGTCATTTCACTGGGCCAATACCGCTGGAACCCGTTGCCGCATACCGAGGCCCCGCTCACATGGCTGACCGGGATGCACACCATGACCACGGCAGGCGATGTGAACACGCAGACCGGTATGGCCAGCCATATCTATCTCGTCACCGCCTCGATGGTGGATGAATATTTCTATTCCGCCGATAGCGAGCTTTTGATCGTGCCGCAGGAAGGTAAGCTGCGCCTGGCGACCGAGCTTGGCATCATCGACCTTGCCCCGCAGGAAATTGCCATCATCCCGCGCGGGCTGGTTTACCGCGTGGAGCTTGTCGAAGGTCCGGCGCGCGGCTTTGTCTGCGAGAATTATGGCCAGAAATTCGACCTGCCCGGCCGTGGCCCGATCGGCGCCAATTGCATGGCCAACCGGCGCGACTTCAAAACACCGGTCGCCGCCTTTGAAGACCGTGAAACACCGTCCAAAGTTACCGTCAAATGGTGCGGGCAGTTCCATGAAACCGAAATCGGGCATAGCCCGCTTGATGTGGTTGCATGGCACGGCAATTACGCGCCGGTGAAGTATGACCTCAACACCTATTGCCCCGTGGGTGCTGTGTTGTTCGACCATCCCGACCCGTCGATCTTCACCGTTCTCACCGCGCCCTCAGGCGTTGAAGGCACCGCGAATATCGACTTCGTTTTGTTCCGCGAACGCTGGATGGTGGCCGAAAACACCTTCCGCCCGCCCTGGTATCACAAGAACATCATGTCGGAACTCATGGGCAATATCTATGGCCAGTATGACGCCAAACCGCAGGGCTTTGTTCCCGGCGGGATGAGCCTGCACAACATGATGCTGCCCCACGGCCCCGATAAACAGGCGTTTGAAGGCGCATCCAACGCCAATCTTGGCCCCGACAAGCTCGACCATACCATGTCCTTCATGTTCGAAACCCGCTTCCCCCAGCACCTGACCCGCTTTGCCGCCAAGGAGGCCCCCTTGCAGGATGATTATATCGACTGCTGGACCTCGCTTGAGAAGACGTTCGACGGCACGCCGGGGGTGAAGTAAGCTGGCCCTGCAACCAACAAGGAGAAGACCATGTATATCCAAGGCGCTGTGCTGCCGGTCAAAACCGCCCAGAAGGCAGACTATGTGAAGCTGGTCGCCGCCATGTTCGAGGTGATGAAAGACTATGGTGCAATCAGCACGGTCGAGGCATGGGGCGATGATGTTCCGATGGGTGAAAATACCTCTTTTCCGCAGGCGCTGAAGCTTGAAAGCGATGAAACCGTCGTGCTGTCATGGCTGGTATTTCCCGACAAGGCGGCGCGCGACAGATGCATGAATGAAGGGATGCAAGACCCGCGACTGGGTGAAATTTTCAGCGCCATGCCGATAGATGGCCAGCGGATGATCTGGGGTGGATTTGAATCGATCCTAGAGGCCTAGCGCCGCCAGCACCTCTGCAAGCTGCGCCTCTGGCGGCAGTGCAATATCCACACGAATTGCCCGCTCATCCGTTGCAGGCGGCTCAAGCGTTGCCAATTGGCTGTCCAGCAATCTGGCCGGCATGAAATGGCCGGGGCGCGTGGTCATCCGTGCTTGAAGCAGCGCGCGCGCGCCGTGCAGATGCACAAACACCACTTCGGGCGCGTGGCTGCGGATTGTATCACGATAGGCGCGCTTCAGCGCCGAGCAGGCAACCACCCGACCAGCTTCATCGGCCAATTGCGCCCCTACCCGCGCCAGCCACGGGGCGCGGTCCTCATCATCCAGCGGCTGGCCTGCTGCCATTTTTGCAATATTTTCAGCGGTGTGCAGATCGTCGCCATCGCTGAAGGCAACCCCAAGCGCGGCGGCCAAAGCCTGCCCGAAGGTCGACTTACCGCAGCCCGAAACGCCCATAACCACAATTTTGCGCGGCTCAGTCATGCAGCAACACAATTTTCCCCGTATGCCGCTTTTCAGCAAACGCCGCCTGTGCGGCGGCTATTTCGCGCAGCCTGTATTCGGCGGCCACCAGCGGTTTGATGCGCCCGGCCTCGATTTGCGCAACCAGCCCGGCAAACACCCCGTCATTCAGCGCCGTGCAGCCGAAAAACTGCAGGTCTTTCAAATAGAGTGTGCGCAGGTCCAGCGGCACAATCGGCCCGGCAATCGCGCCGGAAACCGCATAGCGCCCGCCGGGTTTGAGCGCGTCCAGAAGCAGCGGCCAGCGCGCGCCGCCGACCAGATCCACCACCACATCAAAGCTGTTTGCAGCTGGCACGGCATCGCGGTCCAACACATCTGCCGCCCCCAATTCGCGCAAGGCATCGGCCTTTTGCGGCACGGTGATGGCCACAACCTCGGCCCCGTGCGCGCGTGCAAGCTGCAAAGCAGCCGAACCAACCCCGCCCGAGGCACCGGTCACCAAAACCCGCTCGCCCGCGCCAAGCCCTGTGCGCACCAGCATGTTTTCGGCAGTCGAATAGGAACAGGGGAAGCTGGCGAGTTCACCATCGGAAAGCGGGCTGTCCACCCTGTGCGCATGGCGGGCATCGACGCGCAAAAACTGCGCAAAACTGCCATCGCATTCCGAACCCAGAAACCAGGGCTGCGCCAGCGCACGCCCATTGGCCCAGCGCAGACATGGCTCGATCAACACCCGCTCGCCCCTGCGCGCGGGCGCAACACCTTCGCCCAGCGCCACGATTTCGCCGCATCCATCAATGCCCTGCACGCGCGGAAAGGCTATTGGCACCCCTGCCCAGCTTGCATCATCTACCGTGCCATCACCCTTGGAATACCAGGCCAGCCGTGTGTTGATATCGGTATTGTTCACCGCCGCCGCCCGCAGCCGCACCAGCACTTCACCCTGCATGGGCACCGGCATCGGCAGATCATCGCGCCACACCAGGCATTCCGGCCCGCCATGCCCGGTCAGCACGATTCCAGACATGAAATTTTTCTGCATCCGAACGGTCCCGCTTTCTTTCATGCGCAAAGCTTAAAGACCACCGCATTCCGCACAAGCGGTTTTTAGGTGGCGCGGGCGCGCACCTGTGGTTGAATGCCGCCGCATTCCCAGTAGTATATCGTTCGACAAGTTCAACCCAAGGCCTGAATAATGAAGCAATGTGTCATCATCCCTGCGCGTTTCCGTTCCACCCGGTTTCCAGCAAAACCGCTGGCGCCTATCCTGGGCAAACCGATGATCCTTTGGGTCGCGGAACTGTCGGCCAAGGCTGTCGGCAAGGACCATGTTTATGTAGCAACCGAAGACCAGCTAATCGCCGATCTCGTAACACAGAACGGGTTCAATGCGCTGATGACCTCGCCCGACGCGATGACCGGCACCGACCGTCTGGCCGAAGCCGCCGAGATGATCGACTATGACATCTATATCAATGTTCAGGGCGACGAGCCCCTGCTCGAACCCAGTGATATTATGCGCATTGCCGAGCGCAAAGCCGCCCAGCCCGATGCGATTGTGAACGGGTTTTGCTATCTGGGTGCCGATGAAGACCCGCATAGCCCCAATATTCCCAAGGTTGTCGCCAATGAAGATGGCACGATGCTTTATATGTCGCGCGCCGCCGTGCCCGCCTTCAAAGACCCAAAGAACGCTCCCGAAAACTACATGAAGCAGGTTTGCATCTACGGTTTCACCCGTGAAGACCTGCGCGCCTATGCAAAATTCGGGCGCAAGAGTGCGGTGGAACATTCAGAAGATATCGAGATTCTGCGGTTTCTGGAGCTTGGTCGCAAAATTGTGCTGGTGGAAACCAAACCGGGTAGCCTAGCAGTAGACGTTCCCGCCGATATCCCGCCGGTCGAAGCCGCATTGCGCGCGCGTAGAGGCACGGAAGGCTAGCTCGCTTTTATCAACGCAATCTGCGCACCTAGGCGCGTGCAGGTGCGCTGGAATGACGCTGCGCCTATTGCGCGTTCTGCATCGGCCGCAAGCGTTTGGGCTAAATATGCTATGGGGTGCATAAGCTGAAGAACTGCTGTAGCCAATGATTGAGCATCGTGAACTTTGATTGCAGCTCCAGCGGCATCATAGCGCGTATAAACATCGGGAAAATTGCTGACCTCTGGGCCGTGGATAACCGCATTTTGAAACGCTACCGCCTCAAACGGATTGTGACCACCGACATCGCAAAGTGACCCAGCCACAAAACAGATGGACGTTAGGCTATGCCAAAGCCCCATTTCGCCAAGTGTATCGCAGCAATACACATCGAGATTTGAAGTGATTTCTGCACCCGAGCTCCGCGCTGCTGCACTCAACCCAACTTTACGCGCCGCTTCCAAGATAAGATAGCCATCCTCGGGGTGCCGCGGGACATGCAACAACAACATTTCAGGCACTTGTTGCTTGATCAAACACTGTGCTGCGTGAATTGTTTCAAACTCTGGCTGATGGCTTGATGCAGCCAGCCAACATGGCCGTGCACCAGTTTGAGCACGGAATTTGTCTAATTCTTCGATCTTAACAGCCAACCTTGGCGAAGCTTCCTTGGTCGAGCCCACAAGCTCTACCCGCCCCTTCGCGCAACCTAAGGCTATGAGGTTTTTGGCGCTTTCTGCATTTTGCACTTGCGCCCAATCAAATCCACCAAGCAGATAGCGCATGGTGCGTGCAAATCGCCTGTAGCCTCTATAGCTTTTTGCAGAAAGTCGCCCGTTAATAATTACGCGTCGCAAATTGCGGCTGGCGAGCATATCCAAAATTGAGGGCCAAAGTTCGGACTCTGTCCAAACAACTAAATCCGGCCGCCAGTGGCTCAAAAAACGCGCAATGGCCGGACGGTATTCGCACGGAATTAATTGATGAAAAACGCGGGGAGGTAACATTGGTTGCAAAACAGCACGCGCATTGCTGCTTTGCGTGGTCAGCACAAAATGTAACTGGTCGTCATTTTCAAGCAGCTGTTTCAAAACTCGTAACACTGCTATTGAATCTCCAATCGTTGATGAATGAATCCAGACAAGTTGCCCCCCATTTGGTCGGGCGACACTGGCTCGACCCCAGCGCTCGGCTGCCATTGAAGGAGTCTCACGACCGCGTATGATGGACCGGCGTTGGTAAAGCCAAAAGATCGGCGCCAGAAGATAGCTCAGACCACGATACGCCCAGACAAGCACGTTATGTCTCCAATTTTATTCTCTCTGCACGAACAGTCATTCCCCCGAGGAATTGTTGTGCAAAGTATGCCTATATCGCGCTGAAACTGTCGCGCAGCGCCTTCGACCAGGCCTCGGACATGGCGCGGAACGCGGGGTCGTCGGCCTCGATCCGCTCTTGCGATGCGATCTTGCACTCGCCGTCGCGCACTATCGCAAGGTCCAGCGGCATCCCGACCGAAAGGTTGGAGCGCAGCGTTGAATCCATCGACAGCAGCACCGCCTTGCGCCCGTCTTCCAGCGAGGTTTCGGGCGTGATCACCCGGTCCAGCAGCGGCTTGCCGTATTTATGCTCGCCGATCTGCAGATAGGGTGTATCGGCCGCAGCCTCGATGAAATTGCCCTCAGGATAGATATGGAACATCCGCGCCACACCGCCCTTGCGCTGGCCTGCCACCAGCATTGATGCACTGGCCGCCTGGCTCATCCGCGCCATGCGCTGGTTGATGTCATGGCTGACATCGGCCAGCTTGTCGCCAATGATCTGCGCCACGGTCAGCATGGATTTGGTGCCCATGATGCAGTTTTCCGGCGCGACATCGGGGTCGGCTATATCTTCCTGAAGCCGCGCAATCACGTTTTGCGACACCGAAAGGCTGCCCGCCGTCATGATCACAATCACCCGCTCGCCCGGCTCTTCAAAGGTGAACATTTTTTGATAGGTTGCAATATTGTCAACGCCCGCATTGGTGCGGGTATCGGCCAGCAGCACCATTCCGGCGTTCAACAGCAGACCAACACAATATGTCATGCCAAGGCTCTTTTACTGGTCGGCGCTGACCGACAGGTTGATGTCCATACCCTCGGCGCCTGCGCCGAACGCAACTCCGCGTATAGGCGCCCCATCGGCCGCGTCAAGGCCCGATCCAAGCCGGATATAACGATCATCGGGGCAACAGGCATTGGCCACATCAAACCCGACCCAGCCAAGCCCGGCCACATGCAGCTCGGCCCAGGCATGGCTGGCCTCGTGGCTATTGCCCGCCGCATCGGCAAACAGGTAGCCGATCACATAGCGCGCGGGCAGGCCGCAGCACCGCGCCAGCGCAATCAGCGCCTGGGCCTGGTCCTGGCACACGCCCCTGCCCGCCGCCCAGGCGCTGGCGGCGCTATCACCCGCCTGGCTGCTGCCGGGCAGATAGGCTATGGCGGCATAGGTTGCCCCCGCCAGCGCATGGGCCAGCTCCAGCGGGGTGCCACCGGCCTGGCTTGCGGCAATCTCGGCGGCGCGGGCGCGCATGGTTGCATCCGGTTTGCTCAGTTGCGTTTCGCGCAGATAGGCCAGCGGGCTTATGCTTTCCGTGTGGTCTTTCAACACCCCGGCAAAGTCTTGCGTTTCGATCTGCCCGCGCACCTCGATTTTCAGCGCAGAAACCGGGCCTGCGGCGGTCATCGTCATGATCCGGTCGCCATTGCCTTCGGCAATCGGCGCGGTCAGCGTGGCATCGCCCACGGCAATATCCCATGCCAGCACCTTTTGATTGGCACAAAGCGAGGGCAGCAGCCGGTAGCTTTGCACAATGCGCTTTTGCGGCGTGGCATAGCTGTAGGTCGTGGAATGCGAAACTGTCAGCAACATGTCACATCGCCCCGAACAGGTAGGATTCACCGATCAGCCTGTGCAGCTTGGCATTGCGTTCAATGCAGCCGGTCAGAAAATCATGCACGCCCTGCGCCATGATCGCGTCAATTCGCGCGGTGCCAAGCGCCTCGAACATATCGGCGGCAAAATCATCGGCAGGGGTGCGCCCGCCATTGGCAAGCGACAGATGTTTCAAATGCCGGTCAATCTGCTCGGCGCAAAACAGCAGGGAGCGGGGCGAAGACGGGTTCAAAATCAGGAAATGCGCCACTTGTTCGGGCGAGATATCGCCGCCATAGGCCCAGTGAAACGCCCGATGCGCAGACAACGCGCGCAGCAAGGTCAGCCATTGAAAGCGGTCAATCTCACCACCCACCATGTCGATCGTCGGCAGCAGAACGTAATATTTCACATCGAGCAGCCGCGCGGTGTTATCGGCGCGCTCGACATAATAGCCAAGGTTGAAAAAGTCATAGCCGTCCGAGCGCAATTGCGTGGTGGAAAACGCGCCGCGCAACACGGCCGATTGGCGCTTTGTCCAATCGCACAGCTCGGGCAAAGACAGGGCGCGCTGCGCTTCCATCTCCAGCAGGCGCAAGTAGGATTCGTTCACCGCCTCCCACACTTCCGACGTTACGGCCGTGCGGGCGGCGCGCAGATTGTTGCGCGCCGCCCGCAAACAGTTGCGGATGGAAGACGGGTTCGCCTCGTCGAAAATCAGAAATTCGGCCGTATCGCTTTTGGTTGCGGCATCGAACTGGTCGGCAAAACCCTGTGCCGCCCCCGCCGCCGCCAGCACCGATTCCCACTCATTCGCATGGCCGCCCGCCGCCGTGGGCATCATCGCCATGCGATAGCCCACCTCAAGCAGCCGCGCGGTTGCGTCGGTGCGCTCCATATAGCGCGCGGCCCAATACAGGCTTTCTGCGGTTCGGCTAAGCATCGTCGGCAATCACCCATGTGTCTTTCACACCACCGCCCTGGCTGGAATTCACCACGAGCGAGCCTTCGCGCATGGCCACCCGTGTCAGCCCGCCGGGCACCAGCGTAACCTTATCACCCACAAGGCAATAGGGCCGCAAATCCACATGGCGTGGCGCAAGCCCGCTGTCCACAAAGGTCGGGCTGGTCGACAGCGCCAGCGTTGGCTGGGCTATAAACGCTGCGGGGTCGGATTTGATGCGCCCGGCATAGGCCTCCACCTCGGCCTTGGTTGAAGCGGGGCCAACCAACATGCCGTAGCCGCCCGAACCATGCACCTCTTTCACAACCAGATCCTTCAGGTTTTCAAGCACATAGGTCAGATCGTCGGGCTTGTGGCACATCCATGTGGGCACGTTCTTCAGGATCGGCTCTTCACCTAAGTAAAAGCGGATCATCTCGGGCACATAGGTGTAAACCGCCTTGTCATCGGCCACGCCAGCACCGGGGGCGGAACATATCTGCACCCCGCCGGAGCGGTAGACATTCATCAGCCCCGGCACACCCACCAGCGAGGTCGGGTTGAAGCAGAGCGGGTCGAGAAACGCATCATCAATCCGCCGATAGATCACATCCACCCGCTTGGGGCCGCGCGTGGTGCGCATATAGCAGAATTCGCCATCGACGAATAAATCCGAACCTTCCACCAGTTCCAGCCCCATCTGGTCGGCCAGAAAGGAATGCTCGTAATAGGCGGAATTGAACGCCCCCGGCGTAAGGATCACCGCGCAGGGCTCGCCCTCGCATTTGGCGGGCGCAACCGATTTCAGCGTCCGGCGCAGCGCATCGGGGTAATCGTCAATCGGCTGCACCCGCGCGCGGTGGAACAGGTTGGGAAACATCCGCATCATGATTTCGCGGTTTTCCAGCATGTAAGAAACGCCCGAAGGCGTGCGGCAATTATCCTCCAGCACGTAAAACTCGCCAAGACCCGTGCGCACAAGGTCAATGCCAATGATATGCGAATAGATCTTGCGCGCCGGCGTTATCCCCACCACCGAAGGCTCGTAAGCCGCGTTCTGATAAACCAGTTCCGCCGGAATCCGCCCCGAGCGGATGATCTCACCCCGATGGTAGACATCCCATAAAAAAGCGTTCAGCGCGCGGGCGCGTTGCTTTACCCCGCGCTCCAGCCGCCGCCATTCGCTTTCCAGAAACACCCGCGGCATCATATCAAACGGGATCAGCCGCTCGGCGTTGTTCTCTTCGCCATAAACCGCAAATGTAATGCCAAGCCGGCGGAAAATCGTTTCAGCCTCGGCTTTTTTCAGTGCCAACTCGTCGGGCGCGTATTTCGAGAAAAGTTCGACAATATGCGCATAGGCCGGGCGCAGCGCCTCGCCATCATACATTTCATTGAAAAAGGCGGGTTTATCCATGAGGCTCCTGTTGCCCCTAGGGTTTCGCAGATTGCGCCCAAGGTCAATGGCCGCGCCATTGCCAGCGGTTGCGCGGCAGGTTTGCCAGGTGCAGCCGGCTGGTTTATGTATGATTTTTAGGCAGGGCTGGCGGAATCGCCCTGAAATCAGCCAAAGCCAGGCACGCCGCAGGCCTGCAACGGAGCCAGAGAAAAATGAGCGATCCGGTCACATACCACCACCTTGGCCCCGCCGATATGAGCCTGCTTCTGCGCGTGCCCGAAGGCGTGTTCGACAACCCGATCGACCCCATACAGGCGGCCGCCTTTCTGGGCGATCCGCGCCACGAAATGGTGCTGGCATTGGTCAATGGCTCACCCGTGGGCATGGGCAGTGCGGTTATCATGCTCCACCCCGACAAACCCCCGGCGGGCTTCATCAACGAGGTTGGCGTGCTGGAAAGCCACCGCCGCCAGGGCATCGCAAGCGCCTTGTGCGCGGCACTTTTCACCCGGCTGCGCGGGCGCGGCTGCCACGGAATCTGGTTGGCCACCGAACACGACAATATCGCCGCGCGCGCGCTTTATATGCATCTGAAGGGGCGCGAAACCACCGAGATTGTCGTCTATGACTGGGATGGCGCGATGGATGCCGAGGCCGGTTCCGGTTCCGGGACCGGAAAAACCACATCATAAAGCCAATTGAACACAAAGGCATAGACCAGGTAGAACAGGGCGAAAGACACATCCATGATAAAGGCATCGACCAGCGATATATCCAACTGCCAGGCGATGAACGGCACCAGAATAATCAGCAGGCCCAACTCGAACAGCACCGCATGAACGATCCGGTGCTTCAGCCTCTTTGAAACAGCGCCGCGCAGCCGCAGCATGGCGTGGTCAAACAGAAAATTGTAAACATAGTTCCAAAGCGTGGCCAAAGTCGCGGCGACAAGCGCCACCAGCCCGATACTGTGCAAGGGCATGTCAAAGGCCCAGGCCCCCAGCGGGGTAATCAGCACCAGCCCGATAATCTCAAAACTTATGGCGTGGCGAATACGGTCGGCGGTTCTGCGCATTGTAATCCTCGCTCGCGGGCCGTCCCGAATTGCTGTCCCCATTGGCCGAGGTCGTCCTCGCCACCAAACCTAGGTGCGCCCGCCACCTTGTGCAAGCCGCCATCTTTTGCTCTTAAATATCCCCGCCGGAGGCATCTGCCGCCGGCCAGGCTGCGCTAGGCCCCCAAACACCAGCGCATCACCGCCTTTTGCGCATGAAGCCGGTTTTCCGCCTCGTCGAAAATCACCGATTGTGGGCCGTCCATCACGGCGCTCGTCACCTCGTCATTGCGATGCGCGGGCAGGCAATGCATGAACAGGGCCTCCGGGCTGGCCTTGGCCATCAGGGCCTCATTCACCTGATAGGGGCGCAACTGGTTATGGCGGCGCTCCTTGGCGGATTCCGGGTCGTGCATACTCACCCAGGTATCGGTCACCACCAGATCGGCCCCTGCAACGGCCAGCGCCGGGTCACGCTCAATCGCAATCCGCACCCCGGCATTGCGGGCAAACACCACGGCCTCGGCCTCCGGGTCCAGCGTTGGCGGGCCGGTAAATGTCAGGTCGAAACCAAACTGCCCGGCGGCGTGCAGCCACGAGGCGCAGACATTGTTGCCATCGCCCGCCCAGACCACCTTTTTGCCCCTGATGCTGCCGCGCTGTTCTTCATAGGTCATCACATCGGCCATAATCTGGCACGGATGCGTGCGGTTCGTCAGCCCGTTGATCACCGGCACCGTGGCATGTTCGGCCATTTCCAGCAGGGTCGCTTCCTCGAATGTCCTGATCATGATCAGATCGACATAGCGGCTCAGAACTCGCGCGGTATCGGCAATGGTTTCACCGTGGCCGAGCTGCATTTCACGGCCCGAAAGCACCATCGTCTCGCCACCCATCTGGCGCACGCCGACATCAAAGCTTACCCGCGTGCGGGTCGAGGGCTTTTCGAAGATCAGCGCCACCATATGCCCGGCCAGCGGCTGTTCGGCATCCTTGGTGCCCTTGGGCAGCCCGGCGCGCGCGTCCTTGATGCGCCGCGCCTCAGAAATGATATGCGCAAGCGCATCCGGTGCGGTCTGGTGGATATCGAGGAAATGCTTCATATCGTATCTTTCTCTATCGCGCTCGCCGCACGGTCAAACCGGGCCAGCGCCTCGTCAATTTCATCTGTGGTTATGATCAGCGGCGGCAGGATGCGCACCACATTATCGGCAGCCGGCACGGTTATAAGCTGCTCTGCATAGCAGGCCTTCACCACATCGGCATTCACCGCCACGCATTTCAGCCCCAGCATCAGCCCCGCACCGCGCACGGCCTCAAACACGCCGGGATGGCTGGCCACCAGCCCTTCCAGCCCCTGTCGCAAATGCCCCGATACCCGCCGCACATGCTCCAGAAACCCGTCCGCCAGCACCACATCCAGCACCGCATTGCCCACCGCGCAGGCCAGCGGATTGCCCCCATAGGTCGACCCGTGACTGCCCAGCACCATGCCCGAAGCCGCGCGTTCGCTCGCCAGACAGGCCCCCAGCGGAAACCCCCCGCCAATGCCCTTGGCCACGGTCATGATATCGGGCGTCACCCCCGCCCATTCATGCGCAAAAAACCTGCCCGTGCGCCCCACGCCGCATTGGATTTCGTCAAACACCAGCAGCAGGCCATGTTCATCGCACAGCGCACGCAGCGCCTTCAGAAAGCTGTCAGGCACAACCCGAATGCCGCCTTCCCCCTGCACCGGCTCGATCAGAATGGCGGCCGTGGTCGCGGAAATCGCCGCCTTGAGCGCGTCCAGATCCCCAAACGGCACCTGCACGAAACCCGGCAGAAGCGGGCCAAAGCCCTTGGTCATCTTCTCGCTGCCCGATGCGGCAATCCCCGCCGACGACCGGCCATGAAACGCGCCCGCAAAGGTGATGATCTCCACCCGCTCGGGCTGGTCGATATGGCTGAAATACTTGCGCAGCATCTTCACGGCGCATTCCATCGCCTCGGTGCCGGAATTGGTGAAGAACACGGTATCGGCAAAGCTCGCCGCCACCAGCCGTTCCGCCAGCCGCGCCTGATGCGGAATTTCATACAGGTTCGAGGTATGCCACAGCTTGCCCGCCTGATCGCGCAAAACTTCCACCAGATGCGGGTGCGCATGGCCAAGCGCGTTCACGGCAATACCTGCCCCAAGGTCCAGATAGCGCGTGCCATCTTCGGCAATCAGCCAAACCCCTTCGCCGCGTTCAAAACTCAGCGGGGCGCGGGCATAGGTGGGCAGAACCGGGGTGATCATGGCGCATTCCTCTTCGGCTGCAAGGCGATATGCCGCGGCAACAGCCAATCCCCGGCCAATTGCGATTGCCGCAAGGTCCAGCCAGAGTCAAGCCAATCTCGGGCAAAGCTGGCTTGACAGCCGCCAAACCAGCGCAGAACCATTGCGCGATGGATCATACCGCCTTCATCAAAACCCTGGCGCCCGAAACCCGTGCCGCGCTCAACCAGCCCAGCAATGCCGCCGGGCTGCGCCACCTTGCGCTGCATCTGGGGCTGATCGCGCTGGCCGGCACCGCCATCGCCCTGCGCATTCCGCTCTGGTGGCTGCTCTTGCCCGTGCAGGGGGTGCTGCTGGTCTTCCTGTTCACGCTGGAACATGAATGCACCCATAACACCCCGTTCAAATCGCGCTGGCTGAACACGCTGGCGGGCCATGCCAGCGGGCTTGTTTTGCTGCTGCCCTTCACATGGTTTCGCTACTTCCACCTTGCGCACCATAAATTCACCAATGATCCGGCGCGCGACCCTGAACTCGCGCATCCCCCCATCCAGAGCCGCACCCAATGGCTGCGCCATATCTCGGGCCTGCCCTATTGGGCCGCACAAATCCGCCTGATATTCCGCCTTGCCCGTGGCGCAGACTCCGCACCCTATCTGCCCAGCGGCGCCAAACCCCGTATGCAGGCCGAAGCACTGATCATGCTTGCGCTTTACACCCTCACCCTCGCCAGCCTCATCTTTACACCACTGCTCTTCTGGGTCTGGATCCTCCCCGCCCTCATCGGCCAGCCCGCGCTGCGCCTCTATCTGCTGGCCGAACATGGCGATTGCCCGCAAGTGGCGAATATGCTGCTGAACACCCGCACCACATTCACCACCCGCATCATGCGCTTTCTGGCCTGGAACATGCCCTACCATGCTGAGCATCATACATTGCCACAGGTGCCCTTCTACCAGCTCCCCAGGCTGCACAGGCTCATGCGCAACCATCTGGGCACCACGGCCAACGGCTATGGCGAATTCACGCGCGCCTATCTCGCCCGCCGCAAACCCTAGCCCATCTTTTGCTTGAAAATATCCCCGCCGGAGGCGGCAACAAGCGCCATGCCCGCAGCGCGGCGCGGGCGCGCCCTTGCCGCGCGCGCACCAGCAGCCGCGCCGCCACCGAAAGCCTAGTGCAACCGCCCGCCAAGCCGATAGCGCCCGCCTTCAAGCGCGCCGAACATCGCTTCAACCTCGGGGTGTTCAACCGGCTCGCCGCTGTCATCGCGCACAAGATTCTGTTCCGACACATAGGCCACATAAAAGCTCGTGTCATTCTCGGCCAGCAGGTGGTAATAGGGCTGGTCCTTGGCCGGGCGCAGCTCTTCGGGAATGGATTGATACCATTCCTCGGTGTTGTCAAACACCGGGTCGATATCATAAACCACGCCGCGAAACGGGTGCAGACGGTGGCGCACCACCTCACCAAGACCAAATTTCGCTTTGAGCGCCTGCATCGGATTCGCCTTTATCTTGTCTGGCGGGCAGATGTAGCACCGCCCCAAACCCATGTCCATTCCCGCAACGCAAGCCGATTTGCCCTTGCCTTTGCGGGTAAATTCCATTTGCTTCGCACAAGCAATCAAAGGCAGGTCTATGGATATCCTCACCCTCACCGCCCGCGTGCTGGAAAGCACCGCGCCGATCTTCATTTTGGCGCTGATCGGCTATGTCTGGGTGAAGCTCGGCTATGAATACCGGGTGCAATTCGTCACCCGCCTCTCGCTGACCCTCTCCATTCCCTGCCTTATTTTCATGGCGCTTATCCGCACCGGCATCGACCCGGCCACCCTGCGCAACACCGCCCTTGCGGCGGCTTTGGGTTATGCGGGCATTGCGGTGGTCACGGCCGCGCTCATCGCGCTGCTCGGCCTCAAACAGCGGGTGTTCCTATCGCCGCTCGTCTTTGGCAATACCGGCAATATCGGCCTGCCGCTGGCGCTGTTTGCCTTTGGCACAACGGGGCTGGATTACGCGGTTGTGATTTTTGCCGTCATGGCGGTGCTGTCCTTCACCTTCGGGGTGTGGATCGTGTCCGGCCAGCGCAGCCCTGGTGCTGCCCTGCGCGAACCCATGCTCTGGGGCACATTGCTGGGCGCGCTTTTCCTTTACAATGGCTGGGGCGTGCCACTCTGGGCCGCCCGCACGCTGGATACGATCGGCCAGATCGCCATTCCGATGATGCTCATCACCCTTGGTGCCGCCATTTCCCGCCTGCGCCCCGCCGCCCTTGGCCGCGCCTTCTGGCTGTCCTCGCTCAAACTCTTCCTGTGCATTGCCATTGCGGCGGGCGCGGGCTGGCTGTTTGGCCTGCCGGACCTGGCCTTTGCCGCACTCATCGTGCAACTGGCCACGCCGGTTGCCGTTACCGCCTATATGCTGGCCGAAAAATACGAGGCCGACCCCGAGGAGGTTGCCGGGCTCGTCGTGGTCTCCACTTTGCTTTCCATCGGCGCGATTCCCCTGATGCTGTTCGTTCTTTTACCGTCGTGACTTGCTTTTTTGTGCCTTTTCAGGCCAAATGGCGCAAAATATAAATACGAGCAGTAATCCATGACCCTAAGCCGCCGATCTGCCGTTGTGGCAATCCTCCTGTTATCTGCGCTTGCGTCTTGCGTTAACCAGAACCGTCCGCCAACCCAGCAAGACAATATCTGCGCCATTCTCGACCAGCGCCCCGGCTGGTTGAACGACCTGGAGCGCACGCAGCGCCAATGGGGTGTGCATCCGGCCGATGTCATGGCGATCATCTGGAAGGAAAGCTCGTTCCGCGCCCGTGCCCGCACGCGCCGCACCTATTCGCTTGGCTCCATCCCCTCGGGCTATATCTCGTCGGCTTTCGGCTTTTCACAGGCGCTCGATGGCACCTGGGAATGGTATCAGGACGAGACCAATGCGCGCGGCGCGCGCCGCCAAAGCTTCCGCGATGCGGTTGATTTCATCGGCTGGTATATGAACCAGAGCCTGCAGCGCAACAATATCGCTCTGGATGATGCCGAAAACCAGTATCTGGCCTATCATGAGGGCCATACAGGCTATGCGCGCGGCTCTTACCGGCTGAAATCCTGGCTGCCGCCCGTGGCCCGTCAGGTGCAGCGCCAGGCCGATCTATACCGCAGCCAGCTCCCCTATTGCCGTTAAATCGTTGACATTTGCGCCCCATCGCCCATTTATGCTTGACAGGCAACAATAGGGGCGTAAATGGGCCGATTGTCAGAAATGGAAGCCTTTATCGCCGTGGTTGACCAGGGCGGCTTCACCGATGCGGCACGGCGCTTGAACCTGTCCAAATCGGCGGTTTCCAAACATGTTGCCGCCCTGGAAGAACGGCTTGCCGTGCGCCTGCTCAACCGCACGACGCGGCGCGTCAACCCCACCGAAATCGGTCTTGCCTTTTATGACCGCGCCATTGCCGTGCTGAAAGACGCCAACGAGGCCGATGAAATGGTCACGGCCATGCAATCCGACCCGCGCGGGCTGCTGCGCATTTCGGCCCCTGTCAGCTTCGGCTTGCGGCATCTGATGCCGGTCATCACCGAATTTCTGGCCGCCTATCCCGATGTTTCGGTCAATGTCGTGTTCGAGGATCGTTTTACCGAGCTTGTGGCCGAAGGCTATGACGCCGCCCTGCGCATTGGCACATTGGAAGATTCATCGTTGAAAATGCGCACGCTTGCCCGCGCCTCCATGCTGCTGCTGGCCGCGCCCGGCTATCTGGAAAAACACGGCACGCCCCGTTCGATCGACGAGCTTTCCCAGCATACATTGCTGCATTATTCGCTTATGGCGGCGGGCAATGTCTGGCGGCTGACCTCGCCAAGCGGCGAAGAACGGCAGGTGCGGGTTGGCGGGCGGCTGACGGCCAATAACGGCGAAGCGCTTTTGCAGGCCGCAGCCCGCGGCCTTGGCATCGCCTATGCGCCCAGCTTCATGGGCTGCGAGGCGCTCAAGTCAGGCGGGCTCGTGCAGCTTCTGCCCGAATTGCCCGCACGCGATATCGGGGTGCATATCGTCTATCCCGAAGGGCGGTATCTTCAGCCAAAACTGCGCGTGCTGATCGACTTTCTGGCCGAGCATTTCAAGGGTCGCGGCCCGATCGACTGGTAACTAGCCCCGTGATGCCGTCAGCAGCGAAACGACATAAACCAGCGCCGCGATCACAATGATCGAGGGGCCGGCCGGGGTATCCAGCCCCAGGCTCATGCCCAGCCCGCCCAGCACCGCCCAGCCGCCAAAGGCCGCGGCCAGCAGCGCCATATGTTCAGGCGAGCGCGCCCAGGACGCGGCCGCCGCTGCGGGCAGGATCAGCATCGCGGTAATCAGCAAGACACCGACAAGCTGCAAGGCAACCGCCACAAAAACCGCAAGGCTGAGCGTAAGCACCAGCCGGTCGCGCAGCAGCGACCCGCCTTCGGCCACCATCAGTTCCGGGCTAAGCGTGGCATTGACCAACCCGCGCCAGAAGCATGAAACAACAGCAATGATCAGCGCAGCCCCCAGCGCGATGCCGCCCGTTTCCACCCAGGAGACCAGCAGAATATCGCCCTGCAAAATCCGCATCACATTGATGCGCGCACCGGGAACAAGCGACGCGGCCACCAGCCCCAGCGCCAGCGCCGAATGCGCAAAAACCCCAAGAACCGTATCGACCCCGTAAGCCGAACGGTTCGAGACGAAAGAGACGACCAGCGCCATTGTCGCCGCCAGCACAACCACCCCGACAAGCGGCATGACCCCAAGCGCAACGCCCAGCACAACGCCCAGCAGCGCCGCATGGCCCGTGGCATCGCCAAAATAGGCCATGCGCCGCCAGATCACCAGACAGCCAAGCGGGGCGGCGGCCAGCGCCACGGCCAGCCCGGCCAATGCCGCGCGGATGATGAATTCGTCTATCATATCAATGGCTTTCCTGCGCGTGGCTATGGCCGTGGCTGTGGCCGTGGCTGTGGTCGTGGCTGTGGTCATGGTCATGCCGATAAACCGCCAGCGCCGCACGGTCACCAAACATTGCGCGATAGGCCGGATCCTCGGAAATTGCCGCCGGCGCGCCCTGGCAACAAATATGCCGGTTCAGGCAGATCACCCGATCGGCCTGCGCCATGACCACGTGCAGATCATGGCTGACCATGAACACTGCCATGTCGTTTTGCGCGCGAATTTCGGCCAGAAGTGCGTAAAACCGCGCCTCTCCGGGCTGGTCCAGCCCCTGGGTCGGCTCATCGAGTATCAGCAGATGCGGGGCGCGCAGCAGGGCGCGGGCCAGCAGCACGCGCTGCATTTCGCCGCCCGAAAGGTCGCGCAACTGCGCGCCGGTCATCGCCGATGTGCGGGTTTGCTCCAGCACGGTGGCGCGGCGCGCCGCATCCACCCGCCCCGCCAGCGCCAGAAAGCGCGCAACCGGCATGGGCATCATCTGTTCGAGCTGCATTTTCTGCGGGGTGTAGCCAATGCGCAATCCGGCGCGTTTTTCAATGCGCCCGGTGGTTGGCACAAGCGCCCCGATCAGCGCGCGCACAAGCGTGGTCTTGCCCGCCCCATTCGGGCCGATCAGGGTTACAACCTCGCCGGCTTCAAGCTGAAAGCTTATTGATTCCAACAAGATACGCCGCCCCTGCCGCACACCGACAGCCTGCGCCGCAAGCAGAATGTCAGGCATTGTTTTCTGCCTGACAGGCCGCGCAAACCCCCAGGGATTCGACCGTTATGCTCAAGGGGTGAAAGCCTGTTCGCGCCTCGAACCCGCCAAGCGGCGCCTCGATCTTGCAGGGGTTTTCGGCCACGGCACCGCAATCAAGGCAGACCAAAAGCACCGAGGCATGTGGCCCTTCAACCCCTGCACAGCTGCAGGCCGAATAGGCCGAAAGCCCCTCGATCTTATGGGCCAGACCGTTTTCGACCAGAAAATCCAGCACGCGGTAAATGGCGGCGGGGGCGGATGATTTGCCGTCATCCTCAAGCTGTTCGACAATTTCATAGGCACCCAGCGCGCGGGCCTCATGGTGCAAGACCGACAGCACATCGCGGCGCAGCCCGGTCATGCGCGCACCGCGCCTGGAGATGGCCTGGCTTGCGGCTTCGGTTGCGGTGCAGGCAGAGCAGGGTTCGGTCATGTCGGGGCGCCTAAAGTTACAATGTAACCGTTAAATGACGCCAAACCGGCCCAAAATCAAGCGATTTCGGCCAGTTTTGCGCCAAATCCGGTGCGGCGATAATGTAACTCCAGCCCTAACAGGGCGTTAACGCGACTGCGCGTGATATTCCGGGTTCGGCCGCATGTCGATGGCCGAGGCCATGCGGTTTGTCATGTTGTAAAACGCGGCCACGGCCGCAATGTCGAAAATATCGGCATCGGTGAAACCATGATCGCGCAGCGCCTGCCGGTCGGCCTCCTCGATCCTGGCGCTGGCTTCGGACATGGCGACGGCAAAATCGAGCATGGCGCGCTGGCGGGGTGAAATATCGGCCACGCGGTAATTGGTGACAAGCGCCTCGCCCAGTTCCGGCGAGCCCAGCGCGCGCACGGCGGCACCATGCGCCACAAGGCAGTAATGGCAGCGGTTCACGGCGGAAACCGCCACGGCGATCATCTCGCGTTCAAGCTTGCTCAGGCCCGAGGTCGCGAGCATCAGGTCGTTATACATGGCGGTGAAGGCGTTCAGCTTGTCGATGTTATGGGCATAGGCGCGCAGCACATTGGGGACCATGCCCAGCTTTTCCTGGCACAGGTCGAAATAGGCCCGGGTTTCGGCGGGCAGCGGGCTGACTTCGGGCAGGTTCAGGGCGGTGGGGTTCATGATGGCTCCTTCAATATCCGGTAATGATAGCGCGCGCAGACCGCCATGCCGAGCCGGGCATAAAGCGCGTTGGCGGCGGTGTTTTCAACGGTAGTGACCAGCGAAAAGATGCGCGCACCCTGCGCGGCGGCCCATTTGGCGGCACTTGTCGAGGCGGCGGCACCTATGCCCTTGCGGCGCATCGCGGGCAAGACTTCCAGCGCGTGCAGCATGGCGATATCGCCGTGGATGCCGGTAAAGGCCACACCGGCCGGGCGGTCGTTGTGGCGGGCAAGGATGTGGGTTTTCGGGGCGGCGGCGCGGGCCATTACGGCAAGCCGGGCGGGGCCGATACCGCCTTGCGCCCAGATTTCCTCCTGTATGCCCAGGGGCGCGTCGGCAAAAATTGCTGCCATGCCGCCGGGGGCGAATTGGGCAAGGGCGGGGGCGGAAATGGCATAGACCACCACCGGGTCGATGATGGCATAGCCCATGCTTTCAAGCCGCTCATCAAACGCGGCCTGATCGCCGCGCAGCCCGAAAAGCGGTGCTTCGCCTGCTGCGCGCATGGCTTGAGCTGCGGCTTCAACCTCGGCCGCGCTGGCCTGCCCGCTTGCGCATGTGGCGGCGGAAACGCGTTTGCCACCGCCCGCCCCGTCGCGCAAAGTGATCGGCCCGCAGGGGCGGGTGGCGCGCGGCGGCCATGTGGCATCCATTGCGGCGAACAGCGCGGCGGCATCGGGCAGATCGGTCATCGCTCCTCCTTGTCAGCGCGGCGATATTGGGCTATCGCTTGGCCCGCGTCACGCCAAATGTGGCGCAGTTCTCAGGGCGGGGTGAAATTCCCCACCGGCGGTATAGCCCGCGAGCGCCCCGGCCAGATGCCGGGGGTCAGCAGACCTGGTGTAATTCCGGGGCCGACGGTTAAAGTCCGGATGAAAGAGAGCGGGGTTGCGGGCCATGTGGCGCGTGGCTTCATCTGCCTTGGGGTCCGTAACTTAGGGGATTCCAAATGAAAGATACCATCAAGAAAAATGTAAGCTTTATCGCCGCCAACTGGCATAGCGACATTGTGGATGAAGCACTGGCCGGGTTTATGGCGGCGGTGGGCGATGCCTATGCGGTAAAGGTTGTTCGCGTGCCGGGTGCCTTTGAAATTCCGCTGGCTGCCAAACGCGCCATTGCGGGCGGGGCCGATGCAGTCATCGGCTGCGCCTTTGTGGTGGATGGCGGGATTTACCGGCATGATTTTGTGGCCGCCACGGTGGTGGATGCGCTGATGCGCGTGCAGCTCGATGCCGATGTGCCGGTCTTCTCGGTTGTGCTGACACCGCATAACTACCAGGAAACCGCCGCGCATGATGCGTTTTTCAAGGCGCATTTTGTGAAAAAAGGCGCCGAGGTGGCAGCGGCGTTGCAGGCCGTCGTGGCGGCTTGAGCGCTGAGCCGCCCCGGGCCTGACCCGGGGCCTCTGGCTGCTTTTGGTCGAGGCCCCGGGTCAGGCCCGGGGCGGCGTGGTTCGTTTGGCTGGCCTAGGCATCGCCACTTGCGGCCAGCAGTTGCGCGTTGCCGCCGGAGGCGGTTGTGTCGATGCAGACATGGCGTTCCAGCCGGTAGCGGATGGCGTCGCCGCGCTCCACGATCAGCGGCAGCAGCGGGCCCTGGCGGGCGGCCAGCGCCTGGCGGTAGGCACGGGCCTGTGCGGCTTTGCCCCAGAAGACGGCGGCATCAAACCCCTGCGCCTGGGTCAGGCTCTCGGGCGCGATGGCACCTAGGATGACCGCACCGCAACCCTGTTCGCGCGCCTCGGCGGCCTGGGCTTCGGCCAGCGCGATGGTCGGGCCAAGGCACAGAACCACGCCGCGCGGCACATCGGACAGGCGGTTGGATTCGCCGGTCGGGCCGGGCAGGTCGTGCATAGCCAGAGGGGTTTGGCGCACGGATTTGCGCGCTGCCTCGATTGCCTTTGCAAGCTCGGTGCTGGCGGTCAGCCCGTCATCATCGGCCTCGGGCGTGTTACCCTGCACAAAGCGCGGCACATAGCAGGGGCCGCCGGCTTTGGGGCCGGTGCCGGACATGCTCTCGCCGCCAAAGGGCTGGGAGCCGACGACCGCGCCGATCTGGTTGCGGTTCACATAGGCATTGCCGATATGGAGCGCGGAAATAACCTCTTCCACGCGGTCATCGATGCGGGTGTGCAGCCCGAAGGTGAGGCCGTAGCCCGTGGCGTTGATATCGGCGATGACCTTTGGCAGGTCGCGCGATTTGAAGCGGGCGACATGCAGGACGGGGCCGAAGATTTCTTCCGCAAGGTCGGCGATGCCATCCACGCGGATGACTGCGGGCGCGACGAAATGGCCGGTGGCGGGCGCGATGGACTGGCGCAGCAGGCGGCCTTCGGTGCGGGCGGCTTCGACATGGGCCTGAATTTTGGCAAGCGCCGTGCCGTCGATCACCGGGCCGATATCGGTGGCAAGGTGCCAGGGGTCGCCAAGCTCCTGTTCATCCATCGCGCCAAACAGCATATGCAGGATCGTGTCGGCAATGTCGTCCTGAACGTAAAGCACGCGCAACGCAGAACAGCGCTGGCCAGCGGATTGAAACGCCGAGGCGACGATGTCGCGCACCGCCTGTTCGGGCAGCGCGGTGCTGTCCACGATCATCGCATTCAGCCCGCCGGTTTCGGCGATCAGCGGGGCGGAGGGGGCCAGATTGGCGGCCATCGCACGGTTGATATGCTGGGCCGTGGCGGTGGAGCCTGTGAAGCAGACGCCAGCGATGCGCGGATCGGAGGACAGCGCCGCGCCAACAACGCTGCCCGCACCGGGAAGAAGTTGCAGGGCCGCCTTTGGCACGCCAGCGGCATGGAGATGCGCGACGGCGCGTGCGGCGATCAGGCCGGTGGCTTCCGCCGGTTTGGCGATTACGGCATTGCCCGCAGCAAGGGCGGCGGCGATCTGGCCGGTGAAAATTGCCAGCGGAAAGTTCCAGGGTGAAATGCAGGCGATGGTGCCGCGTGCCGTGCCGTTCAGCTTTTCGGCCTCATCGGCATAGTAGCGCAGAAAATCCACCGCCTCGCGCAACTCCGACACCGCATCGGCAAGGGTTTTGCCGGCTTCGCGCGCCAGAATGGCAAACAGCGCGGCATGGTCGGCCTCATACAGATCGGCGGCACGGCGCAGGGCGGCGGCGCGTTTGGCAACGGGTTCATCCCAAAGCGCGGCGCTGGCCAGCGCAAGCTCGGTATCGGCGGGGCTGGCGTCGGCCAGGCTGCCGACCTGGTCGGCCGGGTTGGCGGGGTTCAGCACGGGGCGCGCGGCTTGCGGGCTGGCGGGTTTGGCCAGCATGGGGGCGGCGGCAAACTGCGCATCGCCATAAGCATCACGCGCGGCGAGCAGGGATTCGAGCGTCACCGGGTCGGTAATGTCGAACCCCATCGAGTTGCGGCGCTTGCCGAAAATATTGGCGGGCAGGATGGTGCCGGGGTTGGTCGGGTTGGTCAGCGCGGCCTCGACCGCGGCCATCGGGTCGGACGCAACCTCCTCGGGGGGCACGTCTTCATCGACAATCTGGTTTACAAAGCTGGAATTGGCGCCGTTTTCCAACAGGCGGCGCACGAGATAGGCGAGCAGGTCGCGATGCGCGCCGACGGGGGCGTAGATGCGGCAATGGGTGCTTGCGCGCTCCATCACAATATCATGCAGGCTGTCGCCCATGCCGTGCAGGCGCTGAAACTCGAAATCGCGCGCATCGCCCGCCATATCGAGGATGGCGGCAACGGTATGGGCGTTATGCGTGGCGAATTGGGGGTAGATATGGCTGCGCATATTCAGCAGCTTGCGGGCATTGGCGATGTAGCTGACATCGGTCGCGGCCTTGCGGGTGAACAGCGGAAAATCGGTCAGGCCGTTGACCTGCGCAAGCTTGATTTCCGTATCCCAATAGGCGCCCTTGACCAGCCGCACCATGATGCGGCGGTTATGGGCCTTGGCCAGTTCATAGAGCCAGTCGAGAACGGCACCGGCGCGGCGCCCGTAAGCCTGCACAACCACGCCGAAACCCTCCCATCCGGCAAGGGCTTTATCGGCAAGCACGGCTTCGATCACATCAAGCGACAGGTCGAGCCGGGCGGATTCCTCGGCGTCGATATTAAAGCCGATACCGGCGGATTTGGCGAGCAGCGCAAGCGCGCGGACACGCGGCACAAGCTCGGCCATCACGCGTGAGGATTTGGCGACCTCGTAGCGCGGGAAGAGCGCCGAAAGCTTGACGGAAATGCCGGGATTGGCGGCAACAGAACCATGCGTTGCCCCCTTGGCGATGGCCGAAATCGCCTCGGAATAGGCGAGATGGTAGCGCTTGGCATCGGCCTCGGTCATCGCGGCTTCGCCCAGCATGTCATAGGAATAGGTATAGCCCTTGGCCTCGCGTTTTTTGGCGCGCTCCATCGCTTCGGCAATGTTGCGCCCCAGCACGAACTGGCGGCCCATTTCGCGCATGGCACGCGCCACGGCGGTGCGGATCACCGGCTCGCCCACACGTTTGACAAGGCCGCGCAGCGCGCCGGCCACACCGGGCTTTTCATCGGCCAGAACCTTGCCGGTCAGCATCAAGGCCCAGGTCGAGGCATTGACCAGCGAGGAGGCGGATTTGCCCAGATGCTGGCCCCAGTTGGAGGGCGCGATCTTGTCTTCGATCAGCGCATCGATCGTATCGGCATCGGGCACGCGCAGCAGCGCCTCGGCCAGACACATCAGCGCGATACCCTCATCGGTTGACAGGCCGTATTCCGCCAGAAAGACTTCCATCATGCCGGGGTTGGTCTTGGCGCGGATGGCGCGCACCAGATCGGCGGCAGCGGCCGAGATGCGCGCACGGTCATCAGGGGCAAGCGCCGCCTCGTTCAGCAGCATCGGCAGCAGTTCCGCCTCGGGAATGCGGATACGGCTGCGGATGGTTGTGCGGATCTGGTCAAGCGAATCTATGGGCATTGGACACTCCTGCAAAGCTGCGCGATTATGCCATAGGCTTGACAGGCGTTTTCACCAAAGATTGACATTATTCAGGCTTTCCGCCCAAACTGTGCGAAATTATCAGTGCTGAGCGCCAAAATGCCCGTAACCCTTGACCCATTTGACCACGCGATTCTTGTTGCCCTTTCCACCAATGCCCGCATGTCGATCACCGATCTGGCCCGCGAGATCGGGCTGACCAAAACCCCCACGCAAGCGCGGCTGAAACGGCTGGAGGCCGATGGCGTGATCCTTGGCTACCGCGCGCAACTGAACGCGGCGGCCCTGGGGCTCGACCATATCGCCTTTGTGCAGGTGCGGCTTTCAGACACGCGCGATACCGCGCTGAAGGCATTCAACGCGGCGGTGGCCAAGGTGGCGGAAATCGAACAATGCCACATGATTGCCGCGAATTTCGACTATCTGCTGAAGGTGCGCACGCGTGACATCGACGCATATCGGCGGGTGATGGGCGAAAAAATTTCGACTTTGCCGAATGTGGTTTCGACCAGCACCTTTGTGGCAATGGAAAGCGTGAAGGAAGACTCACTTTAGGGGCGGACGGTGCGCATCGGGCGGCCAGAGCGGTGCGCAATGAATGCGCACCCAACGGATTATATGAACGTCCGATCAACCGCCCCGTGGGGTGCGCATTCATTGCGCACCATTCGACATGCATTTATCGCACGGCCCTATTGTCACCTCGGCGCAAATATGGTGCAACGCAACCGCTGGCCCCCAAACGCTGGCCCCGTGGCTCAACTGGATAGAGCAGCCCCCTCCTAAGGGGCAGGTTGCAGGTTCGAACCCTGCCGGGGCCGCCATGCCGGGGCCGGAACCTTAGCTGCCGAAGGTTTTCTTGAACATGTTCATCAGCGGGCGGGCGGCGGCTTCGGCGGCTTTTATGCCTTCCTTGATCTTTACTGGCAGCAGGGTTTTGCCGAGATGTTCCATCCAGCCCTGCATCATCATCCGATAGCCCTTGATGGATTTTTCGTGTTTGTTGGCGTTGGCGGCAATCTTCTTGCAAAGGTCACGCGCGGTCTTGCATTTCGAGCTGATCTGCTCGCAGCTTTGGTAATGCACGAAAAGATCAGCCTGAATGGCGGGTGGCAGCGGAATGTTTGACAGCAGCTTGTCGAACACATCACGCGCGTCGCGAAACAGCTTGTCATATTCCTCAAACACCTTCTGGTGCTTGGGAAAGACGGATTTGCAGGCGACATAATAGCCGTGCAGATCGACCAGTTCGACGCTGAGGTCCAGAATCGGCGGATAGGCTTTTTCGGCAAGTTTGATGGTTTCCTCGCCATTCTCGCCATTGTGGTAGACGGATTTGGCAAACAGGATGAAATTCTTCTCGGCCGCCTTCTTGCGCTTGTTGACCTCGGGCACCGGGTTGAGCTTGGACAGGGTTTCAAACCATTTGTTGCCCTTGTCCAGAGCCTGGGCAATCTTGGTATAATCCACCATTGTGATGGTCAGCTTGAACTTCCGGCGGAAGGCTTTGACATCGACAGATTTTGTGCCGACGCTTTTACCGTCGGGCAGGCCAAACCATTCCTTCAGCTTTTCGGGGTCGCGCAATTCGGAATCGGTGGCCTTGGAGGCGGCCATGACGGCACCGATCTTTGATTTATGGGTAACAAACAGCGCCTTGCCCACCTTCTTTGCGGTGGATTCGGGAATCATATCTGTAAGGGTTGCCATGTTGAAATGTCCTGAAAGAAAAATGAATTCAATAAGCTCTGAAGATAGGTGCTGATCGGCCTGCCCTGAACAGGCAGACCTGCAAGCTGGCTATGCAGAAATGCGGCTACTGCGCGGGCCGGGGCAGAAAAACCGCCGCGAACTGATCGTGCAGCGCGCGGCTCAGCGCCCGCACGCGCGGGGTTTCCTGCAGGTCGGGATGCGTGTGCAAGTAAAGAATGCGCGAAAAGCTATGGGGCCCATCCGCAAGCGCGACAAGCGTCGGGTCCGGATCGCCCATGCAGCGCGGCAAAAACCCTTTCCCCGCCCCCTGGGCGATAAGCACATGCACCAGATCGGCATCCGATGCGGTAAGCGGCAGCGTTTCAGCGGCATGGCCAAGCTTGCGCAAGTGGCGCAACGGTGCGCGGTCGGGCGCGTCCTCGTCGTAAAACGACACCCAGTTCAGCTGGTCGGGATCATGGTCTTTACGGTGGTAAAGCGCGAAGGGCACGGCCCCCAGCGGCCTGGCAATATCGCCATTATGGGGCGGCGCTTCGAACCAGAGCGAGATGGTCGCATCAGAGCGGATGGGCGCGCTTGGTGCCTTGGCCAGGAGCCGCAGCGCGATTTCGGGGTAGGTCTGCATGAAGGCCGGCAGCATGGTTTGCGACAGGCGGCGCAAGATCCAGGCATTGGTGATCAGCCGCACAAGCCCGCTTGGCCCGGCATCGGGCGCGGCGGCTTGCTCGATGATCTGGCCGATAGTGCCTTCAACCTCTGTGGCATGTTGCAAGATCGCCGCTCCGGTTTCGGTCAGCACAAGGCCGACATGCGAGCGTTTGAACAGCTTTGCGCCCAATGCGGATTCCAGCGCCGACAGCCGCCGGCTGACGGTTGACTGGTCAATTTCCAGCCGCGCCGCCGCGCGCGACAGCGAACCGCTTCTGGCCACGGCGAGCAAAATCCTGATATCATCCCAGTTGACAGACATGCGCTGCCCAATTCGCCTTATGCTTGCACCAGCATTAAGCGGGCGCAGTTCTGCCGGGTCAAGCCTTGCCAGCCCGGTTTTGCACCACCAAGGGAGCCGCCATGCCCGACCTGAGCTTTGAAACACAGCACCCTGCCCCGGTTTGCGGGGTGGATGAGGCCGGGCGCGGGCCCTGGGCGGGGCCGGTGGTGGCGGCGGCCGTGGTGCTGGATATGGCCGATATTCCGGCGGGGCTGGATGACAGCAAGAAGCTGGGTGCGGCGCGCCGGGCGGCCTTGTGCATCCAGATCAAGGCACGCGCGCGCTGGGGGGTTGGCGTGGCTTCGGTTGAGGAGATTGATGCGCTGAACATTCTGCGCGCCAATGACCTTGCGATGCGCCGAGCCGTGGCCGGTTTGGGCGCGGCTTTTGCACTGGTTGATGGCAACCGTATCCCACCCGATTTCCCCCTGCCTGCACGTGCGATTGTGAAGGGTGATGCACTAAGCCTGAGCATTGCCGCCGCATCCATCATTGCCAAGGAAACGCGCGATGACATCATGCGCGAGCTTGCCCACGCCTATCCCGGCTATGGATGGGAGACGAATGCAGGCTATGGGGTAGCCGCGCATAGGGCGGCACTCCAGACACTGGGTGTGACCCCACATCATAGACGTTCCTTTCGACCCATCCACAAGATGTTGTATGAAGAAAATAATATAACCCCTTGATTCGAAAAGGAATTGACGGCGAATCACTTTTGACTCATGTTCGGTTAAAACATAAAACCGAGGCGAGACATGGCAAAAGTGACGGCAGATATGCCGATTGAAGAGTTGCCGCTGGACACGATTCTGGCGGGCGATTGTGTGGCAGCGATGAATGCGCTGCCGGAAAATTCGGTGGACCTGATCTTTGCCGACCCGCCCTATAATTTGCAGCTGAAGGGCGAATTGCACCGCCCCAATAACAGCAAGGTCGATGCCTGCGATGATGACTGGGACCAGTTTGCCAGCTTCGCCGCCTATGACGAATTTTCGCGCAACTGGCTGAAGGCCGCGCGCCGGATTTTGAAGCCAAACGGGGCGATCTGGGTGATTGGCAGCTACCACAATATCTTCCGCGTTGGGGCCGCCTTGCAGGATGCGGGGTTCTGGATTTTGAACGATGTGATCTGGCGTAAATCCAACCCGATGCCGAATTTTCGCGGCAAGCGGCTAACCAACGCGCATGAAACGATGATCTGGGCGGGCAAGTCCGACGCCTCCAAATACACGTTCAACTATGAGGCGCTGAAAGAGCTGAATGACGGTGTGCAAATGCGGTCTGACTGGGTGCTGCCGATTTGCAATGGTGGTGAGCGGTTGAAGGATGAGGCGGGCGACAAGGCCCACCCGACCCAAAAGCCCGAAAGCCTGCTGCACCGCGTGCTGGTCGCAAGCACCAAACCCGGCGATGTGGTGCTGGACCCGTTCTTTGGCACCGGCACAACCGGCGCTGTCGCCAAGAAACTGGGGCGGCATTACATTGGCATTGAGCGTGAGGCGGCGTATCGCAAAGTGGCCGAGGCGCGGCTGGCTTCCGTGCGGCGTTACGATAGCGAAAGCCTGCAAGTGACCCCCGGCAAACGCGCCGAAGTGCGGGTGCCGTTTGGCCAGTTGGTTGAACGCGGGATCCTGTCGCCCGGCGACAAGCTCTATTCCTTCAACGGCCGCCATTCCGCGAAGGTCCGCGCCGATGGCACGCTGATCGCGCATGACCAACGCGGCTCGATCCACCAGGTCGGCGCAGCGCTGGAGGGCGCGCCAAGCTGCAATGGCTGGACCTATTGGCACTATAAAAAAGAAGGCCAGATGATGCCGATTGACCTGATGCGTCAGGCGATCCGCTCGGAAATGGCGAAAACCAACTGACATTCGGGCCGCGCGAGCGCGCTGGCCCCACCGGAACCGCCCGGAACTCTGGCAAGAGTTCCGAACCTACACCTCGCCTTCGGGCGGGGTTTTTTTAATCCGAAACGATTCAGATCGCCTTAGTTACAAAAACAATGCAAGGACTAGCTGTGGTATCTGCCCATCATACAACATGTTGCAAAGCGGACTCTAGCTTAAGCAATTGTTAGTGATCTTTTGCAAGAATCGTTGAACAAGCGGCAACAAATGTATATCCGTTGTATATCCATAACGGAGAAACCAAGGAAGGATAAAATGCAACTCAGTATTTCCAAATGGGGCAACAGCCTAGCTTTGCGGCTGCCCAGACATTTGGTGCGTGAGGCGCGACTTGCGGAAGGAGCAAAAGTAACCCTTGAAACGCGCGACGGCTCACTTGTCGTAACACCAGTGCGAAAAAAGTTCAAACTTTCCGAACTATTAGCCGACTATAACAAGTCAGAATCTGCGGAAGTAGATTGGGGAAAACAGGAAGGTGACGAGGCGTGGTAAGTCGAAATAGTTATCAACCAGACAGAGGAGACCTTGTTTGGTTGGACTTCACGCCTAATGCAGGAACAGAACAAGGCGGGCGCAGGCCCGCCTTGGTATTGTCTGGAAAAGACTTCAATATCGCCACAGGGCTTGCGTTAGTTTGTCCCATTACCACGAAAGAAAAATTAAATTCTTTTGATGTAAAGTTGCCGAGAGGTGCTAAACTTAGTGGCGTTGTTATTGCAAGCCAAGTAAGGACTTTAGACTGGATTGCACGCAATGTTGAATTTAATAGCAAGGCCGATCATCAAACAATGTGTGAAGTTCTAGGCCGAATAGAGGCGATATTAGAAATTGACCTATCTTAGAATGAATAGACGAAGCAACAAAGCTTCCTCATTTGTAGCTGTGACTATTAGCTTATAATCACTCCCCCCTTACCTCCGTCTCCCCCCGCTTATACGGCCCCCAGTCCACAATCTCGGGGTAATACATTTTGCGCCATTGTTTCACCTTGGGGTTCATCAGGCGGCGCCACCATATCGGGAAGGCGGCGATGAAGGTCATGGCGGGGTAGCCGTAGGGGAGTTGGGGGGCGTCGGTCTCGGTATAGGTTTGCAGTAGCGGGTAGCGGCGTGAGGGTTTGTAGTGGTGGTCGGAATGGCGTTGCAGGTTGATCAGCAGGTAATTCGTGACCGTGTGGTTGGCATTCCAGCTATGGCGTGGTGCGATCGGCTCGTATCTGCCCTCGCCTAAATGTTTGCGGGTCAGGCCGTAATGTTCAACGTAATCGGTGATTTCCAGGTGGAACACCGCCACGACCGCCTGCACAAAAAACAGCCCGATGCCCGCCCAGCCGCCGATAAGCGCGGCGAGCAATAAAAACCCGCCAGCAAGGCCGAAATATATCCAGAACGGGTTGGATTTGTGCCAGATGGGGCGGCTGCGTTTGGCGCAGCGCGCGGCCTCGACCCGCCAAGCGGATTTGAAACTGTCGACCACGGCACGGACCCAGAAGCGCCAGAAATTCTCGTTATACCGCGCAGTCACCGCATCGCGCGGGGTGCCGACATGGCGGTGATGCACCAGCACATGTTCGGTGCGGAAATGGCCGTAAAGCACCATGCCCAGCAGGATATCGCCCAGCAATCGCTCGGCGCGGTTTTTCTGGTGGATAAGCTCATGCGCATAGACGATGCCCACCCCGCCCGACAACATGCCCGTGGCGGCGAGCAGGAAAAAGCTTTCCCAGGGGCCAAGGTGGTTGAACCAGAACGCCGCGATGAGGCCGCCGAAGATAACCACCACCTGTATGGGCACCCAGACCCATGTCAGCAAGCGGTGCCAGAACAGGGCGGCATCTTCGGTTTCCGGCGGCAGGTTGAAGCTGGACAGGCCGAAGATCCGGTCAAGAACCGACATCAGCGGCGAGGCATAAAGCGGGATCAGCGCGATCCACCAGCCGCCTTGAGAGATGGCCAGCGCCCAGATCGGCAGCAGGCCAAGGGTTATGGCGAAGGGCAGCGCAAGGATGAGCTTGGGGCGTGTCATGGGCGTCCTCGGAGTTTGGCGCATTCTGGCGGGGCGGCGAGGCGCATTCAAGCCCTTCAAAGCCCCGCTGCCGCGCGGGCAGCCGCCAGCGCCTTGCGCATGACGCTGGGCAGGTCGGTGGCGGCGGGAATGGGTGTGAAACGCCCGCGGCCCGGAGTGGCATCGGTCATGGCCCAATGCACGGTCAGGTGCAGTTCGAAATGGGTGAACACATGGCGCACGGGCGTGTTGAGGATGTGCCATTGCGCCACAAGCGGCGGGTTTGGCGCGGGTGCTTCGCCCCAGTCGGAACAGGGCAGCGCCAGCATTCCACCCAGCAGCCCCTTGGGCGGGCGGGTTTCGAGCAGCACCTCGCCCTGTGCGTTGAAAGCGGCATAGGCATGGCCCAGCCACCTGGGGCGCGGGGCTTTTGGGGTTTTGGCAGGCAGGCTTGCTTCAATGCCCTGTGCGCGGGCTTTGCAGCAATGCGCCCAGGGGCAGATTTCGCATTTCGGGCTGCGCGGCGTGCAGATGGTGGCGCCAAGGTCCATCATCGCCTGCGCATAATCGCCGGGGCGGTATTGCGGGGTCAGGCTTGCAGCATGTGCGAAGAGGTCCGGTTTGGCGGCGGGCAACGGGGTTTGCACGGCAAAGCGCCGCGCAACGACCCGCTCGACATTGCCATCAACCACCGTGGCGGGAATGTCAAAGGCAATGGCGGCGATGGCGGCAGCGGTATAGGGGCCGATGCCGGGGAGCTTGCGCAAATCAGCCTCGGCTTGCGGAAAGATACCGCCCATAGCGCCAACCGCGCGCGCGCAGGCCAGAAGGTTGCGCGCACGGGCATAATAGCCAAGCCCGGCCCATGCGGCCATGACATCGGCATCTTCGGCTGCGGCAAGGGCGACAACGCTGGGCCAGCGGGCCAGAAATGCCGTAAAATACGGCTTTACGGCCGCCACGGTGGTTTGCTGCAACATGATTTCCGACAGCCACACATGGTAAGGATTCGCACGGCCTGCCTGCCCCGGCGGCCGGCGCCACGGCAACGGGCGCGCGGCACGGTCATACCAGGCCAGCAAAACGGCGGAATCCCGCTTCAATAACGTCTCTGTGATTGGGTTTGGGGATGGCATATGCGCAAAAGGCCGCTAGATTGAGTTGACTTGAAATGAAGGACAAGCATGGCCAGCCAGACTGACCACCTACGGCGAAAACGCAAGGGCTTCGTGCAAACGGGCGGGCTGCTGGCCGCGCAAATCCGCCAGATCGGCGGGGCGCGCGGCTTTGCCGAAACCCGCCTGCTGACCCAATGGGAAGAAATTGCCGGCCCGGAGCTGGCCGCCAAAACCCGCCCCGGCAAGGTCAGCTACACCAGGCAGGGGGTTGGCGCTGTGCTGGCCCTGGAATGCGACGGCGCGCATGGCCCCGAAGTGCAGATGCAACTGCCCGCTTTGCTGGCCCGCATCAACGCCGCCTATGGCTATGCCGCCATCCGCGATATCCGCATCACCCAGGTGCAGTTGCGCGGGTTCGCCGAAGAACAGGCCGGGTTTTCCTATGACGATGTGCCATCGCCCCGGCTTGGCGATGCACCCCCCGAAACCGTTGCCAAGGCTGTTGCCGAGGTTACAGACAAGGTTTTGCGCGCCCAGCTTGCGCTGTTGGGTGCCAATGTAATGAAAAGAAAAGGACGCACTACATGAAATTATCACCACTTATGGGGCGCCGTGCCGCACTTGGCATGATGGGCGCAGGGCTGGCCAGCGCCAGCGCAATGCCACTGCTGGCCCAGGAAGCCGACGCGCCAGACACCACGCAAACCCCCGTTCAGACACCTGTGCGCGAAGTGGTTGAAATGGTCATGGGCGCGGCAGATGCGCCGATCGAGCTGATCGAATATGCCTCGTTTACCTGCCCGCATTGTATGCGTTTCCATCAGGAAGTGTTTCCGCAATTGCGCGCCGATTACATTGACACCGGCAAGGTGCGGCTCATCTACCGCCCGGTTTATTTTGACGGGCCGGGCCTGTGGGCCGATATGATGGCGCGCTGCGGCGGGCCGGAAAAATTCTTCGGCATCGTTTCGATTCTCTATGAACAGCAATCCAGTTGGGCGCGCGGCGCAACTGGTGCAGAAGTGGCGCAAAGCCTTGTAAATATTGGCAAACTTGCCGGTATGTCGGAAGAAGACATCACCGCCTGTATGCAGGACCGGGCCTTTGCCGAGGCTCTGATTGCGGATTTTCAGGCAAATATGGCGCGTGACGACGTTCCCGGCACACCGACATTCTTTGTCAATGGCGAGCAGATGACGAATTCGCCCTATGAGACCTTTGTGGCCAAGTTCGACGGGCTGCTGGGCGAATAGGCCCGCCTAGAGAATTTCTGACAGCGCCGCATCGAGCGCGGCGCTGTCTGTAATCTCCAGCCGCACCGGCAGGGCAATGACACCGGCGCGGGCGGCGGGCGGCATCCGCACCGCATCTTTTTCCGTTGTCACGAGCATGGCGTTTTTCGCTTTCGCCTCGGCACGCATCCGGGCCAGCATCTGGGGGGCAAGCGGGGCGTGGTCGCCAAATTCATGCGTGGCGAGGATATTGGCCCCAAGCCCGCGCAATGTGGCAAAAAACTTGCCGGGACGCCCGATACCGGCAAAGGCAATGACGCGCATCCTTTCAAATGACAGGCCGGTTTGCAGAGCGGCAAGATGGCCGCGCGCCAGCGGCATTCCGGCCAGTTCGGGGGCGCGGTCCAGCAGGCTGGCCTGGGCAGACGCCCCGCCAATGGCCAGCACCAGATCGGCGCGTTTCAGCCCCGCGGCAACGGGTTCGCGCAAGGGCCCGGCGGGCATGACCCGGCCATTGCCAAAGCCGATCTCGGCATCGACCACGACAATCGACAGGGTTTTGGCAAGGCTCGGGTTCTGGAACCCGTCATCAAGTATCAGCAGCCTGGCACCGGCCGCCACGGCGGCTTTGGCGCTGGCCACACGGTCGCGCCCCACCCAGACCGGGGCAAAGGCGGCCATGAGCAGAGGCTCGTCGCCCACATCGGCGGCGGTGTTTTTGGAAACGTCCACGCGGTGCGGGCCGATGAGCTTGCCGCCATATCCGCGCGTAATCACATGCGCGCCCTGATCGGCCAGACGCATCAAAAGGGCAATGGTGGCCGGGGTTTTGCCCGTGCCGCCTGCATTGATATTGCCCACGCATATGACCGGCACGCCGGGATCATGGCCCGCTGTCTTGGCAAGGCGGCGGGCGGTTGCGCGCGCCCAGATGGCGGCAATCGGCGCCAGCATGGCGGCGCGGATACCCGCCGGCTGGTGCCAGAAGCGGGGCGGGCGCATCAGCCCTCTCCTGCTTTGCACAGGGCGGCAAGCGCGCCAAGCGTATCGGCGGTTTCGCTAAGCATGGCCCAGGCGGCGGTGGCCAGTTGCGCTGCGGCATCGGGGCGCAAAAGCCCCACAAGGGCTGCGCCCAGCGCGGCATTGTCGCCAAGGCTGTGGCTGGCCCGGGCGGCCCGCAGCCGCGCGAAATCATCGCCGAAGCCGCCAAAATGCTGGCCATGAATGAGCGCCGCGCCAAGATTGGCGGGTATCAGCGGCGAATCCTGCGCACCTGCGGCCACAAGGCTGTCGGCCAGCACGGCAACCGGCGCCAGCCGCGCCGCCAGCGCAGCCTGCCCGGATGCAAGGACCAAAGCGCCCGGTTCGATGGCGCTGGCATCCATCACCGCCGACTGGATGTCGAGCGCGGGGAACTGTGCCTTCAGGCCGGGCGCATCAACCCCGTTTGCCGGCACGACCAGCACGATCAGCCCCGGTGCTGCGCGGCGCGCATGAACCTGCGCGGCGGCAAGAATTGGCAGGTTTTCAGCCGTCACCCCCAAGGCCGCCCAGACAGGCCGCCCGGCAAGGCGCTGCGACAGGGTCTTGCGGGTTTGTGTATCTTCAGGCGGCAGGGCAACCATTGGGTGCAGCGGGCCGGTCAGGTGCAGTTCTGGCACCAGCCCGCCCAGCGATTGCAGCTGGTCATGGGCCGCCTCATCGGCGCAGTAGACCGCCGAAAAACCGGCCAGTTGCCCCGCCAGCGTGCGGCGTTGGCGGCGAACGCCAAGATGCGCGGCGCTCAGGTTGAACAGGGCGGCCGGAATTTCGGCCTGCACGAGCTGTTCGGCCAGACGCGGCTGTGGCGGCGCCCCCGACCATAGCAGCGCATCGGGTGCGAAATGCGCAAAAAACGCCGCATCCGGCGCGGCCTGCACGATGGCCTTCGCCGCCGCAGCTTCGGGCAGGTTCTGTGTGCAACCCGTCAGCAGCAGCCTGGATTTGGGCGCGGCCAGCAGCGCCGCGAGCAGATCATCGCGCACGGCCTTGTGCAGATCATCGCCAGATTGCAGCCATACCAGCCGCCCCGCCGGGCGTTGCGGCAGGCCGGGTGCTGGCGCGGCCGGGCGGCTGGCAAACAGGCGGGTCAGCCGGTTGCCAAACCCGCGCGCCGGGGATGGGGGGCTGCCGGTCAGTCGAGTTCGCCGGTCGGGCCGGCTGGCTGTTCTTCGTCACGCAAGCGGTGCAGATGCGCGATGAAATAGCGCATATGGGCGTTATCCACCGTGCGTTGCGCGGCCGATTTCCACGCGTTGAAGGCCGATTGATAATCGGGGTAGATGCCGACCATATCGATCGCGTTCACATCCCGAAACTGGGTCGATTGCGGATCGACGAGTTCACCGCCGAAAACGAGGTGCAGGCGCTGGGTCATGTTCTCTCCTCTGCTGATCGTGCCGCCTTTTAGCACCGCTTTCGCCTTATTGGCCAGCGGGTTTGAGCGCGGAACCAAGTTCTGCCACAAGCGGCTTTGGCCCGGCCAGCAGCCCGTTCAGGCGCGGGTCGGGGTTGTTGAAGCGCGGCAGGGCAAGCGAGCGGGTCAGCACAGCGCCCCCCGCCTCGGCCACGATCAGCGCACCGGCGGCGACATCCCATTCCCAGGTGGGGCGCAGGGTGATCATGGCGTCGAAATGGCCGGCGGCGACAAGGCACATCCGCCAGGCCAGCGATGGGCGGAAATGGCGCGCAAAAGCTGGGGCGCCATGCGCCCAGTGTTCGGCATTCAGGCTGGCGCGGCTGGTCAGGATGCGGGCCTTTGGCGACAGCGGGGCCGCGCCAACGCTTAATGGCACACCGTTCAGAAACGCGCCGCCGCCACGGCTGGCGGTATAGGTTTCCTGTCGCATGGGCAAATGCACCACGGCGGCGATGATCTCGCCGCCTTCGGCCAGTGCCAGCGAATGCGCAAAGCTATGCTCGCCCGCCAGAAAGGCGCGCGTGCCGTCGATCGGGTCGATGATGAAGGTGCGCGCGGGCGTTTGGCGGGCGGCATCGTCGGGGCTTTCTTCCGACAGCCAGCCATAGCCGGGGCGGGCGGCACACAGGCGCGCGCGCAGCATGTCATTGACCTCGATATCGGCGATGGAGACCGGGCCCTGGCTGTCACCCTTGTCCCAGCTTTCCGGGCCGTTGCCGAAATGGCGCCGCGCAATCTCGCCCGCCTCAAGTGCTGCATCGACCAGCAGCGAAAGTTCAGGCGCCAGCAATGGTCAGCCCTTCGACCAGCAGGCTGGGGATCTGGTGGGATTTGTGCATCTGCGCGTCATTGCCGGCAATCAGGCTGGCCAGCATCGGGCGCAGATTGCCGGCCACGGTGCATTCGTTGACCGGGCCGGCAATCTCGCCATTCTCTACCCAAAAGCCGGAAGCCCCGCGCGAATAATCGCCCGTTGTGGCATTGATGGACGAACCGATGAGCGAGGTGATCAGCAGGCCGGTGCCCATCTCGCGGAGCAGGTCTTCGCGGCTCAGGCTGCCCTGTGTCAGCGCCAGATTGGTGGTGGAGGGCGCCGGTGGACCGCCGGTGCCGCGCGCGGCATTGCCCGTGGCATCCATGCCCAGTTTGCGCGCCGTGGCAAGGTCCAGCACATAGCCCTGGAGGCGGCCATCCTCCACCCAGGAACGGGCATGGGTGGGCAGGCCTTCGGCATCGAACGGGCGTGAGGCGGCACTGCGCGCACGGCGCGGATTTTCCACCAGGTCCATGCCTTCGGGCAACACCGCCTCGCCCAAAGCATCGCGCAGCCAGCTTGCGCCGCGCGCAATGGCCGCCCCGTTGATGGCCGAAAGCAGATGCCCGATAAGGCCAGAGGCGACCCGTTCGTCATACAGCACCGGATAGGCGCCGGTGGGCGGTTTGCGCGGGCCGGAACGCGCGACAGCGCGCGCGCCTGCCCGCTGGCCGATATCCTCGGCGCTCGGCATATCGCCTTTGAAAATGCGTGATTCCGCCGCCCAGTCGCGCTCCATCGCCGTGCCGGTGCCGGAAATGGCCACAGCCGCCAGCGAATGTGACGAGCGCGCGTAGCCGCCCGAAAACCCGTTGCTGGCGGCAAGCCATATGTTGTGGCGCGACCAGTCGGCCCCGGCAGATTGCACCTGTGCCACACCCTTTACCGCCAGCGCCGCCGCTTCGGCCTGGCAGGCCAGCGCCTGCAGATCGGCGGGGTTGGGGGCATCGCCCGGCTCTTCCAGCTCCAACCCATCGGCGGCGCGCAGCGCGCTGAGCTGGTCGGGGTCTGCAAGCCCGCAATAGGCGTCTTCCGGGGCGAGCCTGGCCATTGCCACGGCACGCGCGGCGGCGGTTTCAATCGCATCATCGCGAATGTCGGAGATGGAGATACAGGCCTGCCGCTTACCGATCAGCACCCGCAGGCCAAGGTCAACCCCCTCGGCCCGCTCGGCATGTTCCAGCGCGCCCTGGCGCACTTCGATCGACAGGCTGTCACCCGCCACGGCCAGCACATCGGCGGCCCCGGCCCCGGCGGCTTTGGCGGCGGCGAGCGCCTTTTCGGCAAGGGCTTGAAGATTATGGGGCATGGCGCACTCCTGTTGCTTGCGCCCTACTTAGGGGCGCGCCGCCCAATGCTCAAGGCAAACCGGCCGCGCGGCTACTGCATTTGCACGCCATTCACCCAGATCGTGCCATCGGCGCGCATTTCAACCGATGTGCGCAGGCTGCCGGGTGCCGGGCCGGGGGTGAACATGGCGGCAATCATCCCCTGGGCGAGCGACATGTCAAAGCTGCTGATCAGCCCCACTGCGGCAAGCCGTTCGAGCATGGATTGCAGGTTCATCACCGAAGCCTGCCCGGTGCCGACCGGCCTGTCATCCTGCATCTGGCCGGAACCGTCGGCGGTGAAGTTGAAATCGGTAAACGCGCCCGCAACATCAAAGCGGAAGCTGCGCAGTTCGGGCGGCTCCATCGTTTCGGGGTCGACCGGGTTGGCAAGGTCATAAAGCGCCGATGTCTGGCCTTCGGCAGAGACAGACAGATCGAGCGGACCGCGGCCAAGGTCAGAGCTTGGGTCCATCATCGCCATAAGCGCGTCATCGAGCGTGAAGCCCTCGATATCCAGCGCGAAGCGGCTGGTGCCGATGCGGTGGCGCGGGCCAAGCGGGGCGCTGGCATCAACAGCGAAACGGTCGAAGGAAAATTCAACCGGCAGACCCATAATCGCGTTGCGCGCGGTAATATCCGAAATATCGAATGCGAATGAAACCGTCTGCGCATTCAGGGCCATCGCGCCGGTCATCGCGCCAAAGCGCATCTGCACCTGCATACCAGCGCCAGTCATGTCCATCGTCATGCCCTCAGCCGTGCTGCTGAGTGCAAAATCAAGCGCGCCAAGGTCGAGTGTTTCGCCGGCAAAGGCGGCAAGGTTGATCTGCCCTTCATCCTGCCGGGCGGCGATGGTCATATCGGTCGAAACCGAAATGGGCATGGCGCTTGCCGGATCGGCCGGCACGCTTGTGGCTATGGTCGCGCTTTCAACGCTGTAGGAAAAGCTGGCCATGCCCAGAGGCGCGCTAGGGATGGTGTAGGTGTAATCGAGCCCCCGATGGGTTTGCGTGTCGGTGGTTTTGACCGGCTCACCCTCGTTGAACCAGCTTGTTTGCTGGGTGGTGATCTGAATCTCGTCATACTGGCCGGTATAGTTGTGCAGGCCGGGCGTGCCGCCGATGATCGTGCTGGCGCCCAGCATTTGCAGGGTTGAGCGCGCTTCGCTGCGCGTCACCTCGCCTGCCATCTCCATCGTGCTGGCCATATCCAGAATAATGGTGTCGGCTTCGCTAAAGGCCACCGTGCCATCGGCCTGCGCACGCAATTCGGCCCAGCCGAGATTTGCGGTGAAATCGAGGCTGCCAAACCCCATGTCGATGGAACTGGTGATGACAAAATCATCAAGGCGGATAAAGTCGCGCGTTTCGGTGGTGACGGTATAGGACATTTCCATAAACCCAAACGCCGCGTCCAGCGCCTGCCAGTCGGCCAGCACATCGGCGGGGGTGGTTTGGGCGGCGGCGGCAAGCGGCAGGGCGCTTAGGGCAAATGCGGCATAATACGTTTTCATGGCAAAACCTTTGGTTGTAACTGTGGTCAGGATGGCCAGCACCGCGCGGCCTGTCAACCACCGGCGCTAGCCGTTGCGCGCCAGATGCGCCTCGAATGCGGCAAGGGCCTCATCCAGCCCCGAACGGCCAAAACCGATGCGGAAATAGTCTTGCGGTGTTTGGCCAAGGGCCGAGGAATAGATCGAACTTGGCAGCACCAGCACGCCGGATTGTTCCACCAGATCGCGGGCAAAGGCCTCGACCCCGTCAGCGCCTTTATAGCGCACGAACCCCATGCAGGAGCCTTGGGGCGCGGACCATTCGAACAGGTTCTCATGGCGCGCGAAAAAGGCGGCGAGCTTGGGCAGGTTCTCATCTATCAGCGCGTTGTTGCGGGCAAGGATTTGCGCGCGGTTTTCAAGCGCGATCAGCGCCAGCCGCTCGCTGGGGGCGGAATTGCAGATAGAGAGATAATGCTTCATCCGCTCCATTTGCGACAGCAATTCCTTGTCCTGACAGGCGATCCAGCCAATGCGCAGCCCCGGCAGGCCATAGGCTTTGGACATGACGTTGAGCGACAAGCCACGCTCGTAAACATCGGCAATGAAGGGCAGATGCTGCGTGCCGCTGGGGCCAAGCCCGTTGAAAATTTCATCATGCAGAATGTAGATGCCGTGCATGCGGCACAGATCAATCAGCGCGGTGTAGCGATCGGCCGCAAGAATTGCGCCCGTGGGGTTATGCGGGAAGTTGATGGTGACAAGCCGGGTATTGGGGCGGATGGCGGCGGCGAGCCGGTCGATATCGAGCGACCAGTTGTCGGCAGGGTCAAGCGGAATGCCGGTGGCGTCGCAAATCGCCAGCGGCAGGGTTTCGTGGCTTTGATAATTCGGGGTTATGCATATCGCATGGCTGTCACGGTCAAGCAGCACGGTATTGGCGGCAAAAATCCCCTCGCTCGCGCCCGCAAAGCACAAAATGTTGTCGGGGCTTTGCTGCGCATAGGTGGCGGCAATCGCGGTGCGCAGATCAGGCGCGCCATAGGTTTCGGTATAGCCGAGCCACAGGTTTTCAAAGCCAGCCCGCGCCGCCGGGCTGGCCAGCGCAAGCAGGTCGGCCAGGCTCATGCTTTCGGCATCAGAGGCGGTCAGATGATAGCGCGCCGCAAACTCCCATTTGGAGAAATGTGTTTCGAGCTTGAAATCGGGCAAGCTGGTCATGTTCATTCCGCCATTGGGGGTGGGTCGGTGCGGCTGCGCAGCGGAACTTCGCGAATGGAGAAGGCGACGATGAATCCCACAACCGACACTGCGGCGCCCAGCAGAAAAATTGGGGCAAGCGCGTTGGTAAAGGCCTCAAGCACAACCACGCGCACCGGGTCCGGCAGGCTGGCGACCATGTCGCCGCGCAGCGAATCTGCACTGACGCCCGCGGGCAGCGCATTGCCCATGCCCACGGCCAGCCTGATGCTGAACACCGCGCCAAACAGCGCCACGCCGATCGAGCCGCCCACCTGGCGAAACAGCGTCAGCCCGGCGGTGGCCACCCCCATCATTTCGCGCGGCAGGGCGTTTTGCGTGGCCGTGGTCGAGACCGACATCATCGGCCCCAGGCCAATACCCAGAACCGCCATAGACAGGCCAACCATAGCTGCCGTGCTGTTTGCGTCGAGCCGCGCAAGCAGCAGCATTCCGGCAAACATGAATACCGCGCCGACAATCGGCAGCATCTTGTAATGGCCCGTGCGGCTCATGATTTGCCCGGAGGTGATGGAGCCCAGCAAAATGCCAAAGGTCATCGGAATCATCTGAAGGCCCGAGGCGGTGGGCGATACCCCCTTGGCCACCTGCAAATAGAGCGGCAAAAACGTGATGGCCCCAAGCATGGCGACACCGACGATGAAGCCAAGAATGACAAAAACCGCAAATGTGCGGTGCCTGAACAGGCCCAGCGGCAAAATCGGCTCGCTGGCGCGCGATTCCACCCGGATGAAGCCAAGCGTTGCGATGATGCTGAACAGGATCAGCCCGATGATGATGGGCGAATCCCAGGCAAAACTGCGCCCGCCAAGCGAGGTGAACAGCACGAGCGCCGACAGCGCGCCGGTCAGCAGAACCGCGCCGGAATAGTCGATTTCATGGCGCGTGCGCGTGCCGCGCGCCTTGAAGGCCACAGCGAAGATGACCAGCGCGACAATGCCGATGGGCAGGTTGATCAGGAAAATCCAGTGCCAGCTCAGCGCATCGACGAAAAACCCGCCCATCAGCGGACCGGCCACGCTGGAAATGCCGAAAACGCCGCCGAATATGCCCTGCACCTTGCCGCGTTCGCGCGCGGGCACGACATCGCCTACCACGGTAAGGGCCAGCACGAACAGCCCGCCGCCGCCCACACCCTGCAAGCCACGCGCGGCGATGAGGAAGGTCATGGACTCGGCCAGCGCACAAAGCGCCGAACCCAGCAAAAAGATGATGACGCTGATCTGCATCATCAGCTTGCGGCCATAAAGATCGCCCAGCTTGCCATAAAGCGGTGCGGTCACGGTCGAGGTCAGCAGATAGGCGGTTACCACCCAGGACAGGTGGTTCAGCCCGCCAAGCTCGGCCACGATCGTGGGCAGGGCGGTGGAAACGATGGTTTGATCGAGCGCCGCCAGCAACAGCAACGCCCCCACCGCGCCAAGGACAAGCCCCTTCTTTTCGGGCGCTGCGGCTGGGGTTGCTGCGGTTGGGGTTTGGGTGAAATTCGACATTCGCATAGCTCCTGCGCCAACCCGCAAGGGCTAGGCCCGGCTGCGCGCAATGTCAATTGCACCGCCGCCCCCCGCCTTAGCATTTGGCGAAATTCAAACCTGTGCTAGCATCGCCGGATTCGGGGAATTCTTTGGAGCATGTGATGAAAACATTGGGTTTAGGGCTGGCCGCCACGCTGATTGCCGGCATGGTTCATGCGCAAACCGGCGCGATTTCGGTAGAGTTGAACAAGTTCGAGCCGACGGATGAGGGCTGTCAGGCGTATTTCCTGTTCGGAAACACCACCGGCGAAAGCTTTGAAGGCTTCGAGATGTCATTGGCGATTCTGGACAGCGAAGGCGTGATCGACCGGCTGCTGACAATCGACGCCGCCCCCCTGCCCGCCGGGCGCACAACGCTGAAGCTGTTCGGCATTCCGGGGCTGGACTGTGGCGATGTCGGCTCGGTCTTGCTGCATGATCTGCCAAGCTGCCGCCCGCAGAACGGCGAAGAGACCGATTGTTTTCCCATGCTGGAGCTAAGCTCGCGCGCCACAGCACCGCTGGTGCAGTAACATGATGGGGTTTATCAGCCGGCTGCTCACCGATGGCGGCCCGGTCATCATTGTGCTGGCCGCCCTGTCGGTTCTGTCCATCGCGGTGATGGTGGTCAAGGCCATCCAGTTCATGGGCACGGGCGGGGGGAAGCGCGTGGTCACGGCGCTTGACCAGTTGCAGCAAGGCCAGGACGATGCCGCCGCCGCCACGCTTGACGGTGGCAAGGGGCCAGCGGGGCGTGTGGTTGCCTATGGTGTGGCGGGGCTGAAATCCGGCCTGTCGGTCGCCGCACTCGATGCCGAGATGACCCGGCGCGGCAATGGCGAGGTCGAGGCACTGAACCGCTGGCTGCGCGTGCTGGAGCTGGTGGCGCTGATCGCGCCGCTTCTGGGCCTGCTCGGCACGGTTCTGGGGATGATCCAGTCATTTCAAGAACTTGAAATGGCCGAAGGCTCGGCCAATGCCTCGGTGCTGGCCGGCGGTATCTGGCAGGCCTTGCTGACCACCGCCGTGGGGCTGGTCGTGGCCATTCCGGCGGCAATTGGCGCAAGCCTGTTTTCGGCAGGCGCCGAACGTGCGGCGCATAGCATCGAATCTTCCGCCGGGCGCCTGTTGCTGATTGCCCGCGCGCGGGGCGGCTGACATGCAGCTTGCCCGGCGCAGAAAACCCAGCGCGCTGATTTCCATGACATCGCTGATCGATGTCATGCTGATCCTGCTGGTGTTTTTCATGGTCACATCCACCTATCTGGATCTGGACATGATGCCGATGGTGCAAAGCAGTGACGAGGCCGAAGCCCCGCCCGGCACCAGCGCCGCCGCCGGTGCGCCGCTTTTGGTGCAGCTCAGCGCCGCCGGGCAGGTGCGGCTGCGCGGGCAGGTTCTGGAAATTGCCACGCTCGGGGCGCAACTGGCCGACATGGTGGCTGATAACCCCGGCTTGCGCGTGCTTGTCCTGCCCTCGGGTGCGGCCGATGCGCAGGCGCTTGTCGGGCTGATTGATGCCGCCACCGCCGCTGGCGTGACCGATCTTCGCGTCATCAGGCCGGAGGGCGGGCAATGAGGCTGAAAGCCCGCCGCGGATTGACAATGCCCGACCCGCTGGTCTCGCTCATCGACGTGGTGTTTTTTCTCTTGGTGTTTTTCATGCTGGTCGGGCGGATGGATGCCACCGCCCCGTTCGACGTGTCCCCGCCGATTTCGGTGCTGGGCGAAGACCTGCCCACCGGCGGGCTGACCGTATCCATCGGGGCCGAGGGGCAAATGGCGCTGGATGGTGTTGAGCTTGATGCAGCGGCGCTGGTGGCGCGGCTGGCCGCCTTGCGCGAAAGCCGGCCCGATTTGCTGGTGCGGGTCAATGCGCATGGCGCGCTGCGCCTGTCGATCCTGCTGCCGCTTGTGGCCGATATCGAAGCAGCGGGGGTGGGCGACATTGTGCTTGTCGTCACGCCAAACCCGATATGAGCGGCGCGCGCGGGGCCATAACCTGGGGCGCGGGCCTTGGCATTTCGCTGCTGGCCCATGCGGCGATTGCGGGCTTTGTGCTGATCGCCGTGAAGCCCGAACCGCTGGAGGACCAGCCGCAAATGCGCGGCAAGGTCCGTGTGCAAAGCGAGGTGGTCGAAAGGCAGGATGCAACGCCCGAACAGCCCGATGCCGAAGCGGCTGAAACCGAGGATGCCAGCGGTGCCGCTGCCACGGCCGGGGCCGTGCCAAGCGCGCAAGCCCAGGCCGCCAGCCTGCCCAGCCAGCCGCTCAGCGCCACACCCGATGCCGGTGGCGCGCCGGTGCCCGCGCTCACCGCGCAGGGCCCAAGGCTGGCCGAAGCCCCGCCGAATGCGCAAACCGCAACGGCGGCCACTGCGCCGGCAAGCGAGGTCAGCGCCACGCTGGCACTGGCTGAACAAAGGCTGACCGCTGCCACACCCCCCGCCGCGCAAGCCGCACAAGCCGCCATGCCCGAAGCGGTTGCCGCCGCCGCCCCGCCGGGCCAACAGCTTGTTGCCGGTGCGCCGCGCCTTGCCCCCACCGCCGCCAGCGCCCTGGTGGCCGAGGCCAGCGCCACGCTGGCGCCGCAAGGCGAGCTTGCCGCACAGGCCAGGCCCGACGTCACCACAATTTCCGCAACAACCGGCTGGGCGGGCGCGGGCGATATCGACCCGGTTTCGCTGGCCGCGGTTGAAAGCTTCATGCGCCCGCTGGACACGGCCAGTGAGGCTGGCTCGCCGCGTGATGACATGGCCGATCTGCTCGACTCGGTCCCCTGCGCGCGGCTTTCGGCCACCTTTGTGCCCGAAACCGGCACGCTGGAACTGCGCGGCCATGTGCCCGACGCCAATGCCGCCAATCCGATATTGGCCGAGTTGCGCGCCAAGCTCGGCGATTCCATTCCCGTTGAAGGCAATGTGATCGTGCTGCCATCGCCCCAATGCGGAATGCTTGAAGCGGTGGAGGATCTGGGCCTGCCGCAAAGCCGCCTGCAAGCCCGCGACCCGCTACAGCTTGGCGCGCAAACCCAGCTGACCACCTTTGAATATGCCGAGGGCGAGCGGGTGATCATCCGTATGCGCGCCTATGATTTTCCCGCCTATGTCTATGTCGATTTCTTCGATGCCGAGGGCAATGTGCTGCATTTGCGCCCTAACCAGTGGGAGGCGCTTGTGCAATACCAGCCGGGCGACCTGATTGCCGTGGGCGATGACCGCGACGATGGCACCGGGGTCGAGCTGCGCGTGCGCCCGCCCTTCGGGCTGGAACTGGTTGTGGCCTATGCCAGCTCGGTGCCGCTTTATGAAGGGCTGCGCGACCCTGTGGAACCGGCGCAACCCTATCTTGAATGGCTGCGCACACGCATTGCCGAACTGCGCGCCGAAACACCGGATTACAAGGGTGACTGGGTGTATATGTTCATGCAAACGCATGACTAGTCTGGCCGAAGTCAGCTGGTAATCGGCCCTTTGCCTACACGCGGATGCGGGCGCGCACCATCGGCAACACCCATGCACAGCACAATTTCATCGGGGCGGGGCGCATCGCCAATCGCGATGGTGATCGTGTCAAAATGGTCAAACGACCATGCTTCATCCTTATGGCCAAGCGGCAGGTCTATGCTGCCACCAAGGCTTGCGATTTTGACATTGGAGGGGATCAGCGCCTGACCGCCGCCAACTGCTGCGCGCATCGGCTTGCCAAGCTTGGGGTGGATGACCGCGGCGCCATGTTCCATATCACCACCCACGCCGACAAGCGCCGCCTTGCCATAGCTGACGGGCAGGCCCGGCAATGCGGCCACCGCATCGCCAAAAAGCCGGGTCGCAAGGGTGCCGCCAATGTCAAACAGTTCGGAAAGATCTTCGGTAAATCGGCCCGCAACCGGGCTACGAAACACCGCTATCGCAACCACGCGGGTAATCGGCGCACAGGTTTGGCCAAACCCGTCTGTTTTCGTTGTCTCAATGAAAAGCGCGGTTTTGCGTAAGTCCATATGGCGGCTCTCCTGAAAATTCCGCGCAATGACACCAGTGAAAACCGCAGGCGGGCGGCGCGGATGACACCGCCCGGCGTGGTCTTCTTAAAAGGACAGAACCTCTTCAACCGAGGGTGCCGGCTCGGATTCGAGCATGATCACCTCATTTTCGGCGGGGGCGGGTGGCGGGGCGGTTTCGCAGCCGGCCAGCAGGGTTGTCGCGGCAAAAAGCGATAGCAAACTGATTTTCATAACAGGCTCCTTCAGGTGGGTTTTCGGGCGGCGTGATGCGCCCGTAGAAACCCTGGAAGTTTGAACCTGTGGCGCCGCCCGGTCAATACTCATCCGCCTTCGGCACGATCTGGCGCGGGCTGGCGCGGGCTGGCGCGGGCTGGCGGGCGCTGGCGCGGGCTGGGCGGCAATCCGCGCAGGTGGCTTGCAGCGCCGGGGCCGCTCTGCCAAGCTGAACCGGCAGACAGAATTGGGCAAAAGCATGAAGCGACGTTTTGAGACGAGATGGCTGGCACTGGCCGCATCCCTTGTGCTGGCTTTGGGCGGCGCCGCCGGTGCCGGGCCTGAACGCAGCGCCGATGCGGCGGCGATCGGTGCCGAGAACCATCCGAAACTTCTGGCCCGGTTCGGCGGTGAAATACCCGATGAGGCGCTCATCAACTATGTCGCCACGATTGGCGCACGCATTGTTGCCGTCAGCGAGCAACCCGACGAAGACTGGCAGTTCACAGTGCTGGACAGCCCAAGCGTGAACGCCTTCGCGCTGCCCGGCGGCTATGTCTATATCACGCGCGGCCTGCTGGCCCTTGCGGGGGATGAGGCCGAGCTGGCGGCCGTGCTTGGCCATGAAATCGTGCATGTGACCGCGGCGCATGTTGAAGCCCGGCTTGCGGTTCAGGCCGAGGATAACAGCGGCGAGCTTGTGGGCGATCTTCTGGGCGGCCTGCTAGGCGGGCTGATCAGCGGCAGCGAATCGCCCCTTGCCGATGCCGTGCGCAACACCGTCGAATCGGCGGTTGGCGGGCAAATGGAATTCAGTCGCGAACAGGAATTCGAGGCCGATGCGCTGAGCATTCCGATTTTGGTCGCAGCGGGCTATGACCCCTATGCCGCCGCCGATTTTCTGGTCGCGATGCGTGCGCAATATGCGCTGGTTGCCCGGCTGGAGGGGCGTGGCTTCAACCCGTCGCAAGTGCCGTTCTTTGCCGACCACCCCGCGCCCGATGAGCGCATTGCGCGCGCCAGAGACCTGGCCGAAAGCATGGCCTACATCCAGCCGCCGGTCCGTGGCACCGAACCCTATCTGGCGGCGATTGACGGAATGATTTTTGGCGATAGCCCCGCGCAGGGCATGGTGCGCGGGCGCGCCTTCATCCATAGCGAGCTGGGGTTTTCCTTTCTGGTGCCCGAAGGTTTTACCCTGCAAAACACAGCGCAGGCCGTGCGCGCGCGCGGCCCTGACGGGGCCATGCTGATCATGGAAGGCGGGCGCGACCGCGGGGGCGATCTGCGCCGCTTCATCGCCGATGAATGGGCGCCGGCCTTGCGCCAGACCGGCCAGGCCCGCCCGCGGCTGAGCCGCGTGCGCAGCACCGAAATCAACGGGCTCGAGGCCGCACAGGCGCGGCTGACCCGCCGCTTTCGGGGCCGCAACCAGGAAATGACCCTGACCGCCATCCGCCTGAACGGCACAATCTACCGCTTTACCGCGCTTTCGGCGCGCGGGGCTGATACCGCACAGGGCGCGATGGCCGAGGCCGTTGCCAGCTTTGCGGCCCTGCCGGTCGATGCGGGCGCGGCACTGGCGCCCTATATTCTGACTGCCCATCAGCTGCGCGCGCAAGACAGCGTTGCATCGCTTACCGCCGATGCCCCCGCCGAAAGTGCTGCGGCCGACTGGTTTGCCGTGCTGAACGGGCTTGAGCCCGGCGAATTGCCGCCGGTCGGCAGCTGGGTCAAGGTGATCCGCTACTAGGCTTCGCGCGTCCAGCGCGCCAGCGCGGCCTCGTCGGCCTCGCGTGCATCAACCCAGCTTGCGCCCTCTTTCTTCCAGAACGGGGCGCGTGATTTCAGGTAATCCATCATGTAGCTCGTCGCCTCGAAGGCCGCGTGGCGGTGGCGCGATGCGGCGGCGACCATCACAATCTGCGCCCCCGGTGCCAGCGCGCCATAGCGGTGGATGATCCGGCTGGCCTGCAAATCCCAGCGCGCGCAGGCCTCGGCCTCGATCGCGGCCAGCGCCTTTTCCGTCATGCCGGGGTAATGTTCCAGTGTCAGCCCGCCGCCGCCGCCCGGCATATCGCGCACCAGCCCGCTGAAGCTGACCAGCGCGCCGATATCGCTGCGCCCGGCGCGCAGCGCCGCCAGTTCCGCGCCAAGGTCAAAATCCTCGGCCTGCACCGAAACGCCCATCCCTAGCCCCCGGTCATCGGCGGGAAGAAGGCCACCTCGCGCACCCCCGCCAAAGGCGCATCGAGCGTGCCGAGTTGCTGATCCAGGGCTACGCGCACGGCGCGCATGTCGCTAAAGGCCAGCGCATGGGCTTCAGAGCGCGCCGCAAGCTCGGCCACCAGCCCGGAAACATCGGTGGCCGCGCTCTCAACCTCTTCGCTGGCCGCGCCGATCCGCTCGCGCAGCCAGGCGAAATACAGCACCTTCATGCCTCGGGCTCCTTGAGATAGGGCAGCGCCTTTACGAAATAATCAAGCCCCGACAGCACAGTCAGCACGGCCGCCAGCCACAGCATGGCAATGCCGCCCCACCAGGTGAAATTCACCAGCGGCTCCAGCAGGCGCAGCCCGTAGATGTCATCAACCCGGCCGGCCATGATTTCATCGACCATCGCGCCATCCATGCCCCAGGTCAGCATGACAAGGTAATGGCTGGCCAGCAGCGCGCCAAACAGCAGCGTGATCGCCAGCATCTGCACGGCGGTTTTGTATTTCGCCAGCCGCGTAACCTGCAGGCGCGCCGCATCGGCCCCCAGAAACTCGCGCAAGCCCGAAACGAACACCTCGCGGAACAGGATCAGGATCATCGGGATCATCACCGGAATATAGCCGTTCCAGCGCACAGCCAGCACGGCCAGCGCGATGACCACCATCGCCTTGTCGGCAATCGGGTCAAGCATCCGGCCAAAGGCGGTGACAACATTCCAGCGCCGCGCCAGCACGCCGTCCAGATAATCGGTCAGCGCCGCGCCCACAAACAGGCCCAGCGCAATCCAATCCGCAAAGGGCGAGGGCAACAGCACATAGATCAGCCCGACCATCGGCGCCGCGATCAGCCGCAACAGGGTCAGAAAATTCGGTATCCGCGTGTGCATAAGCTTTCCGTCTGTTCCTGCACGGGCCAATACCCGTGCCGCGCCACCTCGAAAGATGCGCCTACCCTTAATGCCTTATCCCGTCGGGTTAAAAAAGGCATGAATCGATTCCGCCATCGCGCTCGATATCCCCTCGACTGCGCGTAAATCCGCCAATGCCGCCCGCCCCACGGCCTTGGCGCTGCCAAAATGCGCAAGCAAGGCCCGTTTGCGCGCCGCCCCGACGCCGGGCACATCATCCAGCGGGCTGGCCGAAATCGCCTTGCTGCGCTTGGCGCGATGCGTGCCAATGGCAAAACGATGCGCCTCGTCGCGCAGTCGCTGGATGAAATACAGCACCGGGTCGCGGTGCGGCAGGGCCATGACCGGCTTGCCGGGGCGGTAAAACTCTTCCTTGCCGGCATCGCGGTCTTCGCCCTTGGCCACGCCGACCAGCGCCACGCCGGTCACGCCCAATTCCTCGAACACCTTCACAGTCGCACTCAACTGCCCCGCGCCACCGTCGATCAGCACCAGATCGGGCCAGCCATCGCCCTTCTTCTCGGCATCTTCCTTTTGCAGCCGCGCGAAGCGCCGCCGCAAAACCTGGTCCATCATGGCAAAGTCATCGCCCGGCGTCAGCCCGTCGGCGGCGATGTTGAACTTGCGATAGGCCGATTTCATATAGCCATCCGGCCCGGCCACGATCATCGCGCCCACCGCAAATGCGCCCTGAATGTGCGAGTTGTCATAAACCTCAACCCGCGCAGGCGGTGCATCCAGCCCGAAACGCTCGGCCAGCCCCTCCAGCAAACGCGCCTGGCTGGCGGTTTCCGCCACCTTGCGGCCCAATTCCTCGCGCGCATTGCGCAAGGCGGCCTCGATCAGCGTGGCCTTCTCGCCGCGCTTGGGCACCAGAATATCCACCTTGCGGCCCAGCTTTTCGCCCAAAGCGGCGGCCATCAGGTCGGCATTGTCAAGCTCGGCGCTCAGCAGAATCTGCTTGGGCGGGGTCTTGTTGGCATAGAATTGCCCCAAAAACGCCTCAAGCACCTCGCCGCTATCAAAATCCGCCCCCGTGCGCGGGAAATAGGCATGGTTGCCCCAGTTCTGGTTGGCGCGGATGAAGAACACCTGCACGCAGGCCTGCCCGCCCTCCTGAAACAGCGCAATCACATCGGCCTCGTCCACACCCGCCGGGTTCACGCCCTGTGCGCCCTGCACCAGGGTCAGCGCGGCAATCCGGTCGCGCAGCGCCGCCGCGCGCTCGAACGCCATCTCGGCACTCGCCTTGGCCATTTCCGCCGCCAATCCCTGCTGCACATCGGTCGACTTGCCGCTTAAAAACCGCACCGCCTCGTCCACGGTCTGCGCATATTCCGCGCGGCTGATCTTGCCCACACAGGGGGCCGAGCAGCGCTTGATCTGGTATTGCAAACAGGGTCGCGTGCGCCCCTCGAACATCGAATCCGAGCAGTTGCGCAGCAAGAACGCCTTTTGCAACTGGTTCAGCGTGCGGTTCACGGCCATTGCGCTGGCAAAGGGGCCAAAATACTGCCCCTTGGCCTTGCGCGCGCCGCGATGCTTGGAAATCATCGGAAAATCATGCGCGCTGACATGGATATTCGGAAAGCTCTTGTCGTCGCGCAGCAGCACATTGTATTTCGGCTTGAGCTGCTTGATGAGGTTTTGTTCCAGCAACAGCGCCTCGGTTTCGGTCTTCGTCGTCAGCACCATCATGGTGCAGGTTTCCGAAATCATCTTGGCGATGCGCGCCGAATGGCCCGTGGGCTTGGCATAGTTGCCGATGCGCCGGTTCAGGTTGCGCGCCTTGCCCACATACAGCACCGCGCCCTTGGCATCGAGCATCCGATACACGCCCGGCGATTGGTCAATCTGCCGGTTGAACGCCCTGATATAGGCATGGCCCGTCACGGGCGGGGCGTTTGGTTTGGGCGGTGTCGGCTCGGTCATCAACGGCTCCGGGTGATTCTCTGACTAGCTGCCTTCGCTGGGTTGCGATTTCAAGAGAAAAGGCATCCACGATTCCTGTGGATAACCTTGTGCATAGATAGGGTAACATTGTCGCGCCGCCCTGAATCTTATAGCGATTCAACCCCTTGCACAAAAATTAGGCACATTCCTAAAGGCTTGATTTTTAACGATATTATTTTCCACATCACATAAACCCCTGAAATTATTACAGAATATATGACGGTTCTGTGAACGCGCCCGCGCCGGTGGACAATTCATTTACATGCGCCGAAAAAGCCCCGGAATCCATGCGGTTATTCACACGAAGAGTCTCACTCAACCCCTAGAATATCCGGCGTTTTCCACGCCAGATGCTGCCCGCCATCCATGCAAATCAGCTGGCCGGTCATGCTGGGGCTGTCGAGAATAAACCCCATGCAGCGGGCGATTTCACCGTCATCCGCGCCGCGCTGCAACAGAACGGCGGCGCGCTGCGTGGCGAAATGTTCTTCGCTCTGGCGCGCACCCTTCATGGTTGGCCCCGGGCCAATGGCATTCACCCGAATATCCGGCGCCAGAAACTGCGCGGCGGTCTGGGTCAGCCCCCATAGCCCGAATTTCGCCAGCGTATAGCTGCAAAATCCGGGGGTGAGCTTCAGCACGCGCTGATCAATCAGGTTGATGATATTGGCGCTGGCAATCGGCTCGCCGGCCTCATCGCGCGCGCCCTTGCCGGCCTGGGCTGCAAAAGCCTGCATCAGAAACATCGGCGCGCGCAAATTGCTGCCGATCGCGCGGTCCCAGCTTTGGGCATTCGCGCTGGCCAAAGTGTCATATTCGAAAATCGAGGCATTGTTGACCAGCACCGAAAGCGGGCCCATCGCCTCGGTCACGCGGCCCACAAGGCCAGCCACCGCATCGGCATCCAGCAGATCGGCCTGAAAAACCATAGCCCGCACGCCATGCTTGCGCGCCTCGGCGGCTGTGGCTTGCGCATCATCTTCCGAGCGATCGTAATGCACGGCAACATCATGGCCGCGCATGGCCAGTTCCAGCACCATCGCACGGCCCAGCCTGCGCGCACCCCCGGTTACCAAAGCGCTCATCTTTTCCCCTTGTATCCACATTGGCAGGTGCCTTTGGCCGGGCCAGGCACGCCGCATTTCGGGCATTTCGCCACCAGCACGCCGCCATTCTTGCGCCCGGGCAGGCGCGGCATTTTCAGCCGCCCGAAAATACCCAGAATGATCATGCCGATCAAAAAGAATGTGACAACCTTGACCATATGCGCTTATAGCCCGAACCGCGCCCAGATTGCACGGCTTTCCAGCGCGGCGAGCATGGCTTCGGGCGCGGCCTCGGCCCCCTTGATGCCAAAGCGCGCCAGCAAGCCGCGTTTGGGCTTTTGTTCGACAAACTTCACCTTGTCGCCAAAGCGCGCCTTCATCACCGGTTCCAGATGGCCGATGCCATCGATCAGCCCGTTTTCCACCGCCGCCTGGCCGACGAAAATCGCGCCGGTAAACAGCCCGTCCTCCTTCAGCCTGGCCCCGCGACGGGCCCGCACCTGCGCGATGAAATTCTCATGGATGGCTTTCAGCATCACATCCATCTTTTCCAGGTCTTCCGGCTTTTCCGGCTGGAACGGGTCGAGCATGGATTTGCTTTCGCCCGCCGTATACATGCGCCGCTCGACCCCGATCTTGCCGATCAGCTCCTGCAGGCCAAAGCCAGCCGAAATTACCCCGATACTGCCCAGAATGCTGCTGTCATCGGCAAAAATCTCATCCCCCGCCGTGGCCAGCCAATAGCCGCCCGAGGCGGCGACATCCTCGCAGAAGGCCAGCACGGGAATTTCAGCCTCGGCCGCCATGCGCCGGATACGCGCGGCAATCAGCGCCGATTGTGTGGGCGAGCCACCGGGCGAGTTTATGGCCAGCGCCACCGCCACCGGCTTTTTGCGGAATGCCGCCTCGATCACCGGTTTCAGCGCGGCATCCGACAGCCCCGCGCCCCCCAGCCCACGGCCCCCGCCAATCACCCCGTTCAGCCGGATCACGGCCACGCTTGGCTTGCGTTTCGGTAAAATTCGCATCTTTCGCCCCTTTTGTTGCCCCAGACATAAGGCGCGCACACGCTGCCAACAAGCCTGCACAACACCGCCAAGGCTGGCAGCCCGCCGCCAAATCCGCTAGCACTGTGCCAAACAAGCAGGAGCAGCCCGAAATGACCCCCCTTCACGGTTTGAAAGTTCTGGAACTCGCCCGCGTGCTGGCCGGCCCCTGGGCGGGGCAGGTTTTGGCCGATATGGGGGCCGATGTGGTGAAGGTCGAAGGCCCGGAGGGCGATGAAACCCGCAACTGGGGCCCGCCCTTTGCCCCCGATGGGGCCGCCGCCTATTACCATGCCGCCAATCGCGGCAAGCGCGATGTCAGCGCCGATTTCCGCAACGCGGATGATCTTGCAATGGTCAAGGCGCTGGCGGCACAAGCCGATGTGGTCATCGAGAATTTCAAACTTGGCGGGCTGGCGAAATTCGGGCTCGACTATGCCAGCCTTGCGCCATCCAACCCCGGGCTTGTCTATTGCTCCATCACCGGCTTTGGGCAAACCGGCCCCTATGCCCCCCGCGCGGGTTATGATTTCATCATTCAGGCAATGGGCGGCATCATGGACCTCACCGGCGAGCCTGATGGCGCGGCGCAGAAACCCGGCATGGCCTATGCCGACCTGTTCACCGGGCTTTACAGTGTCATCGGCATCCAGGCCGCGCTGGCCCAGCGCGCCGTTACCGGCAAGGGCCAGCATATCGACATGGCGCTGTTTGACACGCAGCTTGCCGTGCTGGCCAACCAGTCCGGCAATTACCTCACCTCTGGCATCGTGCCCAGGCGCATGGGCAATGCCCACCCCAATATCGTGCCCTATCAGGTGTTTCAGGCGGCGGATGCGCCCTTTGTCATTGCCTGTGGCAATGACCACCAATTCGCGCATCTGTGCGAAAAGCTGGGCGTGGCGTTCCATACCGATGCGCGCTTTGCCCGCAATACCGACCGCGTGAAAAACCGCCAGATCATCATCCCGCTGCTCGCCGCCGAAATGGCCCGTCATTCGCGCGCCGATATTCTGGCCCTGATGGAGGCCGCTGGCGTGCCCGCCGGCCCCATCAACACCGTGGCCGAGGCTTTGGCCGATCCGCAGGCGCTGGCGCGGGGCATGGTGCAGGACCACGGGCAAACCCGCTCGGTCCGCCTGCCGATTGTGTTCTCGGGTGCCGATATGCCCTTGCCCGCCGCCGCGCCGCAAAAAGACGCCCACGGCACCGCCATCCGCGCCGCCGCCGCCCAAAACCAATGGCCCAAAAAGGACTGACATTATGGAAATTCGCCCGCTTGGCCGCTCTGGCCTGACCACAACCCATTTCTGCCTTGGCACGATGACCTTCGGCTCCAACACCGATGAGGCCGATGCCTTTCGCCAGCTCGATATGGCGGTGGATGCCGGCATCACCCTGCTGGATGCGGCCGAAATGTATCCCGTCAACCCGGTGCTGAAAGAAACCATCGGCAATACCGAAGCCATCATCGGGCGCTGGCGCGCGGCGCGCGGGGCCGGGGCCGATGCGCTGCAAATTGCCACGAAATGTTCCGGGCGCGGCAGCATGGTGCGCGATGGCGCCACCGTCACCCCCGCCACGATGCGCGCCGCCCTCGAAGCCTCGCTCAAACGCCTTCAGGCCGAAACGGTCGATCTTTACCAGTTGCACTGGCCCAGCCGCGGCACCTATCACTTCCGCCAATACTGGGGCTATGCACCCGAAAAGCAGGACACAGCACAAGCGCGCGACGAATTGGCCGCCCTTGTCGGCTGCGTCACCGATCTGGTGGCCGAGGGGAAAATCCGCGCCTTTGGCCAAAGCAACGAAACCGCCTGGGGCCTGACCAGCTGGCAGGCAATGGCAAAGGCCACCGGCGGCACGCCCATCGCCACGGTGCAGAACGAATACAACCTGCTCTGCCGCCTCTATGATACCGATTGCGCCGAGGCCTGCCACCACGAGGGCATTGGCCTTCTGGCCTTCTCGCCACTGGCGGCGGGCATTCTCACCGGCAAATATTCCGGCAATGCCATCCCCACCCCCTCGCGCCGCGTCAACCAGCCCGAGCTTGGCGGCCGCGCCACGCCATCGGCGCTGGACGCCGCCGATGCCTATGTCGCGCTTGCGCAGAAACACGGGCTCGACCCGGTGCATATGGCGCTGGCCTTCTGCAGCTCGCGCCCGACAATGGCATCCTCCATCATCGGGGCCACGACATCGGCGCAGCTTGAACGCATTCTCAAAGGGGCGGATCTGCGGCTTGGCGCCGATCTGCTTGCTGAAATCGAGCTGCTTTACAGGAAATTCCCGCGCCCGATGTAAATAAGTCTCGACGGAACCGGCCCTGTGCGGCGTATTATCGGCACAAATCCTGCATGGGGCCAAAAATGAGCAAACCGCAAAACTATGCCCGCAGCCAGATCATCCTGCATTGGCTGATCCTGCTGCTTATCGCTTTCAACCTGATTGCGCCCGATGGCATGAACGCCATGTATCGCGCGGCCAGGCGCGGCAGCACGCCCAGCACGACCGAGCTGTTTTTGGGCAATCTCCATATCATTGTCGGCATAACGGTGCTGGTGCTGGCCGTGCTGCGGCTTGTGCTGCGCATTCGCAATGGCGCCCCCGCCGCCCCGGCAGGCCCGCGGCTGCAACAGCTTGCCGGGCATGTGGTGCATTGGGGCATTTATGTGCTGCTGTTCGCCGTGCCGCTTTCGGGTATGAGCGGCTGGTTCGCCGGGATCAGCGCAGCGGCCACGGGGCATGTTCTGTTGCAAAACCTCCTTTTGGGTCTTGTTGCCCTGCATGTGGCCGCCGCGCTCTATCATCAGCTCTGGGTAAAAGATAACCTTCTGGCGCGCATGTGGCCGCGCCGCTAGGTGCGGGCGCGTGTTGTCACCACCGTGTAAAGGAAGATCAGCATCGAGGCGGCTGTCAGGAACGAGCCGATGATCGCCAGCACCGGATTGTCGGTTTGAATGGCAATCACGATGCCCGGAACCATCAGCACCACGCCCAGCGTTGCCACCCCGAAATGCAGCCTGGCCAGTTTGGTTTCCGCCGCTGCCGGCACCACATGGTAATACAGCCCGAACAGCGCCGTGCTGACCCAGCCAACAAGGTTCAGATGCGCATGTGCCCCGGCAAGCTCATAGCTTTTGGTGGCCGACATCATGATCCCCCAGGCCATGCCAATGCTCACATAAATTACCGCCGTGACGAAAAACAGAAACGCGACTCCACGCATGATTTGTCCCCTTTTATCTTTCTTTCTGGCCAACTTGCACAATGCAATTTTTGAGCCGAATGCAAACTAGCACAGATTTTGCGCATTGCATGGAAAATCCTGCCGCGCGGCATTTACAGCAGGGCGCATTTTACGCCATTCTGTGCGCCCCGAATGAAAGCAGCAAAATGTCCGCAGCCGAAAATCCGTTCAAAACCGCCCTTGCCAGTGGCGTGCCGCAAATCGGGCTGTGGATGGGCAATGCCAGCCCCTATCTGGCCGAGCTTGTGGCCGGGGCCGGGTTTGACTGGGTGGTGGTCGACGGTGAACACGCCCCCAATGATCTGCGCTCGATCACCGCCGCGCTGGCCGTGATGGCCGCGCGCCCATCCGCGCCGGTTGTGCGCCTGCCCGTCGGTGCGGAATGGATGGTCAAACAGGTGCTGGATGCGGGCTGCAAGACCCTGCTCATCCCGATGGTGGAAAGTGCCGCCCATGCCGCCGCGATGGTTGCCGCCACCCGCTACCCGCCCCTGGGGCGGCGCGGGGTGGGGGCCGGGCTGGCGCGGGCCTCGGATTTTGGCCGCGATGCGGGCTATATGGCCGGGGCCGATGCCGGCATTTGCCTGCTGTTGCAGGTGGAAAGCCGCGCCGGGCTGGCGGCGCTCGATGCGATTCTTGCGCTGGACGGGGTGGATGGCGTGTTCATCGGCCCCGCCGATCTTGCCGCCGATATGGGCTTTCCCGGCCAGTCGGATGCGCCCGAAGTGCTGGCGGCGATCGATGACGCCTTGCTGCGCATCCGTGCGGCGGGCAAGTCTGCGGGCATATTGGCCCCCCAGCAGGCCCGCGCGCAGCATTATCTTGACCTTGGTGCAAATTTCGTGGCTGTAGGGATTGATATCAACCTGCTGGTCGGCGCCCTTGCCGCGCTGCGCAACACCTTCAAACCGGAGCAGAACACATGATCGTTGTTGGCTGTGAAAACCTGATCGACCTCATCCAGCAACCTTCGGGGCATTTTGCCGCCATTGCCGGCGGCTCGCCCTATAACACGGCGCGCGCCGCCGCCCGCCAGGGCCAGCCCACCGGCTATCTTACCCCCATCTCGAATGACAGGTTCGGCGATATTCTGGCGCAAACCTTCGAGGCCGATGGCGGTGTCCTGCTCTCGCCCCGCGCCGCCGCCCCCTGCTCGCTGGCCATTGTCACCCTGTCAAACGGTCAGCCCGCCTATCAGTTCTACCGCGAAGGCACGGCCGAACGCGCCGTTACCGGCAACAGCCTTGTGGCTGCCCTGCCCGATGGGGCGCGCATCCTCTCGGTCGGCTCGCTTGCGCTTTCCGGCCTGCATGATGGCCCGGCCTGGGCGGCCTGCTTCAAGGTGGCCAAGGCGCGCGGGCTGTTCTGCGCGATCGACCCGAATATCCGCCCCGCCTTCATTGCCGATGAACCCGCCTTCCGCGCCCGCCTGACCGCGATGCTGGATGCCGCCGATATGGTCAAACTCTCTGATGAGGATATCGGCTGGCTCATGCCCGGCGCGCCGGTTGAAGAGGCCGCCGCCAAGCTGGCCGCGCAGCACCGCATCCCGCTGCTTGTTCTCACGCTTGGGGCCGAGGGCGCGCTTGCATTTCACAACGGCACCACGCAGCGCCAGCCCGGCATTGCCGCCAACCCGCTGGTCGACACCGTTGGCGCGGGCGATACCTTTATGGGCAGCCTGCTGGCCCAGATGCAGGAATTCAACCTCGATGAACCCGGCGCATTGGCAGCACTTAGCGCCGAGCGCCTTGCCGCGATCCTGCACCGCGCCGCCAAGGCCGCCGCCATCAACTGCACGCGCGAAGGCTGCAACCCGCCGCTGCTGGCCGAGCTTGCCTAGAAGCGCGCAGCGCAAGAACCTAGACAGATTTGCGCATTTCGGGCAAAATATGGTTTCCACTATCCATTTAGTAGGAAATTTTTATGGCACAAATTGATGATATTGAAAAACGCCTTAACAAGTTGGAAAGCCGCGTTGATTCGTCCTTTTCCGAGATTCAGAAATTCGCCGACGCAACCTACAAGCATGTCACGACGCTTGAAAAGCGGTTCGACCGCAACCTGCGCGACCAGAATACCGTAAATGCCAAATCCTATAAGCACATCACCGCAATGGAGGCCCGTTTCGCCAAAATGGACAAGGGCGCCAAGAAGCTGGTCAAAATGGCCGATCCGCGCGTGCAGGAACGCATTACCATGAAGCTGGTCGATCAGGCGCTGAAAACCTACGATCAGAAGCGCGGCAAGTAGCGCGCTTTGGATCATGCGGCCAAGATCGTCGCAAAAGGCGCCTTTGCCGGGCATCCGGTAGAAAGCTTCCAGCCCGTCTGGAACAGTGCCGCCTTGCGCATTGCCCGTGCCGCATGGCTGGACTCCGGGCTCGAAGTGTTCTTGCGCCTCGATGTGCCCTACGGGGCCACGTCCAGCGGGCGGCTTTCAGCCGATGCCGTGCAGCTTTTGCTCAAATCCGCCCAGGCGCGCGGCAGCCAAACCTATCGCTTTCTTGAAATCGGCGCAGGCTCCGGCCTGTTTGCCAAACTCTTTCTTGACGCGCTGAAAGACCAGGCGCCGGAAATCTATGCCACCTGCACCTATGTCGTGACCGATGGCAACCAGACCATGCTCGACTCCCAGGCCGAACACGGCGTTTTTGCCGCCCATCAGGGCCGGGTGGAAAGCATGGTCTTTGATGCGGCGGGCGACTGGCCCGCAAGTTTCGCCGGCGGCTTTGACGGGGTTTTCGCCTCCTATATCCTCGACAGTCTGCCCGCCGAGATCCTTCTGCTTGGCCCGCGCGGCACCAGGCAGATGCAAATGCGCTGTATGCTGGATGATGCCGAACAGGCCAAAGCCTTGCAGGCCGATCTGGCCCTGCCCGGCATTGCCCATCTTGGCCGGCATATCCCCTTGCGCAAGCGGCTCAATATCCAGACGCGGCATGTCGATATCGACCTTGCCAGCCTGCCCATGCCCGAGGCCATCGGCCCGGTCCCCGAAGATGACGACACCCCGATGATGCATTGCCACGGCGCGCTTTCATGCATTGAAAACATCATCGCGCATCTGCGACCATCGGGGCTGGCCCTGCTGGCCGATTACGGCACGACCGAGCCGCGCGACCCGTCGGACACGATCGAGTTTCAAAGCTTCGGCGCTTCGGCGGCCCATGCTGTCAACTTCCACCAGCTTGACGGCCATTTCGCATCCCACCCCAAAGCCGCCTGGCTCAAACCCACGGCGGAAGAGGGCTATCTTTATAGCCGCGTGCTGTATAACGGCCCCGCCGATGACCTGTTTGACGAGGTCGATCTGCTGTTTGGCGAGGTGCGCCAACGCGCCCTGCGCCTGCCGATCGAGGCCGCGCGCGAAATGCTGCGCGCCAATGCCTTTCAGGCGGCGCGGCGGCTTTATACCAAGGCCATGCAGCTTCAGCCGCGCAACTGGGCGCTGGCCGAAGAGATCGCCACGCATCTGCTGATGCCGGCCGAAAACTACGACGATGCGCTGGCTTTGGCCGATTTCGCGCTCACCCTCAACCCTTTGGCCCCGGCGCTGCACCGCATTCGTGCCGACGCGCTGTTGCAGCTTGGCCGCATGGCCGAGTCGCAAGCCGCGCTTGCCACCTGCCTCAAATTTCAGGGCGACGCGCCCGAAACCCGCCTTTTGCAGGCCAGGCTGGCCGAAAAATCCGGCGACCACAAGGCCGCTTTGCTGGCCGTCGCCCAGGGGTTGGCGGTTGACAGGGAGGGCGACCGCCGCGACGAGCTTATTGCCATGCAAGACCAGATTTTGCTGGCGATTTCGCGCGCCGCCCGCGCCGATCTGCTGGCCGAGGTGAACCAGTTGCGCGCGCTTGACCAGCTTGGCGACTAGCACCGCTTGATCTTGCCTGCTGCGGGCCTATGCTTTGGCCAGCCGCAATTTCAGGAGCCTTGCCATGCAGCCCATCCAATCCCAGGGCGTTCACCATATCACCCTGACCGGGGCCGATCGCGCCACATCCATGCAGTTCTGGGGCGAGGTCTTGGGAATGCCCTTTGTCTTTGAGCAGCCCAATCTTGACAATCCCGACGAGAATCACCTCTATTTCGACCCAGGCGATGGCCGCCTGATCACCATTTTCACCGATGAGGCCCGCAAGCCGATGGGCGGCAAGGCTGCGCAGGATCCCGGCAATGTCCAACACATCGCCTTTCATGTCAGCCGGTCGCATTTTGCGCTTGCAAAAGACAACCTAAAGGCGCGCGGCGTTACCGCCTATGGCCCGAAAGACCGTGGATTCATGGATTCGCTCTATTTCCGCGACCCGCTCGGCCTGCTCATCGAACTGGCCACATGGCGCTTCGAGCCGCCCGCCGGCCATACCCATGCCGAGGTGCTGGCCAGGGCGCATACCATCCGCAGCGAACGCGGCGATCATCACATCGCCGATGAACATCTGGCCGAGGCCATCACCGCCCTGTCCAAACCGGCCTACGCGCCCTGATCTATTCCGCCGCCTCAAGCCCCAGAAACCCGCCCGATTGCCGCGCCCAAAGCCCGGCATAAATGCCGCCCGTCGCCAGCAATTCGGCATGGCTTCCGGCCTCTGCCACGCGGCCCGCATCGATCACCACGATCCGGTCCATCCTGGCGATGGTCGAAAGCCTGTGCGCAATCGCGATCACGGTCTTGCCGCTGGTCAGCACATCCAGCGTGTCCTGAATTGCCGCCTCAACCTCACTGTCCAGCGCGCTCGTCGCCTCGTCCAGCAGCAGCACCGGGGCGTCGCGCAAAATGGCGCGCGCCAGTGCAACGCGCTGGCGCTGCCCGCCCGAAAGCCGCACGCCGCGCTCGCCCAGATGCGCATCCATCCCGCGCCGCCCCTTATGGTCGACCAGCCCGTCGATGAATTCCAGCGCCTCGGCCGCTTCACAGGCGGCACGCACCGCCGCCTCGTCCGCCTCTGGCCTGCCATAGCGGATATTGTCGCGCACCGAGCGGTTGAACATCTGCGCATCCTGCGTGACCATCGCAAAATTCCGCCGCAGCGATGCCTGTGAAAGCCTGCGGATATCCTGCCCGTCCAGCGTGATGCGCCCCGCCTCGACATCGCGCAGCCGCATCAGCAGCGACAGCGCGGTCGATTTACCGGCCCCCGTGCGCCCGACCAGCGCCAGTTTCTCGCCCGGTGCCACCGCCAGATCGAACCCCGCCAGCCCGCCGCCGCCATCGGCCCCGTAATGGTAATGCACACCCTCAAACGCCACCGCGCCCTTGGCCCGGCCAATATCCACCGCATCGGGCGCATCATCCAAAGCAGGCGGGCGGGCCAGCGTGGCAATCCCGTCCTCGACCGTGCCGATATTGGAAAACAACCCCATCAGCATGAAGGAAAACCAGCCCGACATGGCCCCTAGCCGCGCGGCAATCAGCGCCGCCACGGCAATCACCCCCGCCCCCGCCTGCCCGACCTGCCAAAGCCAGACCGACAGCCCGATCAGGAAGATCGGCAACAGCCCCGACAGCACCGCAATCGCCACGCGAAAGGCAAAGGTCATGCGGCCAAAGGCCAGCGCCGCATGGCGAAACCGCGCCAGCGCGCCATGTGCCGCCGCCAATTCGCCGCCCTCATGCGCGAACAGCTTTACCGTCGCCATGTTCGACAGCGAATCAACCAGTTGCCCCGAAAGCCCGGCCCGCGCCTCTGCCCGCACGCGCCCGCGCGCGCGGATGCGCGGCAGGCCCCAGCGCAGCACCAGCACATACAGGCCCAGCCACAGGCCAAGCACCGCGCCAAGCCGCCAGTCGGCCGCGCCCAGCAGCGCAATCGCGCCAAGCGCCATTGCCACGCCAAAGGTTAGCGCGTTCAGGCTTTCCATCACCACATCGCCAAGCGCCGTGGCCGTCTGCATCTGCTTTTGCGCCAGCCGCCCGGTGAAATCATTCTCGAAATAGGCCATGTCCTGGCCCAGCGTGTGGTTATGCAGCCGCCAGATGCCGATATGTGTCAGCCCCGGCCCCAGCGCCAGCGAATTCATCCCCGCCTGCGCCATCATGATCAGCGGGCGGATGACCAGCATGAAGACAATGATCAGCGCCAGGGTCAGCCCGTAGCCGCTGAAAAACCCAGGCGCGCCCACAAGCTCCACCCGGTCCACGATCAGCCCCACGCACCACGCCGCCACAATATCCGAAAGCCCGAAAGCCACCGAAACCACCGCCTGAAGCTTTATCGCCCTGCCCGTGCCGGAATAGGCCCAGCGCATAAAGGCCCAAAAGCCCGAAGGCGGGCGGCCCCTAGCTTGGGCGAACGGGTCGAACAGGTTTTCAAAAAAGCGCATGGCGGCAGACTGCCCCTTTGTGGCGGAAGGGTCCAGCCCGCCCGCCACAAAAGCCGCTATTCAGCCGCCTCCTGCTCATCCAACCCGATGAACCCGCCCGACTGGCGGTTCCAGAAGCCGGCATAAAGCCCGTTCGCCGCCAGCAGGCTGCTATGCGTGCCCTCTTCGGCCACGCGGCCTTCATCCAGCACGATGATCCGGTCCATCTGCGCGATGGTGGAAAGCCTGTGCGCAATCGCGATCACGGTCTTGCCCTCCATCACCCCGAACAGGGTCGACTGGATGGCCGCTTCCACCTCTGAATCCAGCGCACTCGTCGCCTCGTCCAGCACCAGAATCGGCGCATCTTTCAGAATGACCCGCGCAATCGCCACGCGCTGGCGCTGCCCGCCGGAAAGCTTCACCCCCCGTTCGCCCACAAAGGCGTCATAGCCGATGCGGCCCTTCGGGTCTTGCAGGCCCTGCACGAAGTCATGCGCCTCGGCGCGCCCCGCCGCCTGCCGCATCATCTCCTCGCTCGCATCGGGGCGACCGTAAAGAATGTTGGCGCGCACGGAACGGTGCAGCAGGCTGCTGTCTTGTGTCACCACACCGATCTGGCGGCGCAGACTGTCTTGCGTCACCGCACTCACATCCTGCCCGTCAATCAGTATCCGCCCCGCCTCCACATCGCGAAAGCGCAGCAGCAGGTTGACAAGCGAGGATTTCCCCGCGCCCGAGCGCCCGATCAGCCCCACACGTTCACCGGGCGCAATGGTCAGGTTGATATTGTCCAACCCGCCCTTTTCCTTGCCGTAATGGTGGCTCAGCCCCTCAAAGCGAATCTCGCCCTTGCTTACAATCAGCGCAGGCGCGTTCGGCCGATCCACCACACCATGCGCGACCGATACGCTTTCAAGGCTTTCGCGCAAGGTGCCCAAATGCTCGAACATCCGGATTGTCACCCACATGATCCAGCCGGTCATCCCGTTCAGGCGGATCACCAGCGCCGCCGCCGCCGCCGTGGCGCCAATGCTCACCAAGCCTTCGGTCCACAGCCAGATGGCCGGGCCGATCACCGAAACCATCAGCACACCATTCATGGCCGCAAGGCCAAAGCTGAGGCTGGTCATCAGCCGCAAGAAGCGCAAGAACCGCACGCGGTGCCGCTTCATCGCGGTCTTGGCATAGCCCTCTTCGCGCCTGGCATCAGCAAACAGCTTCACGCTTTCCACATTGGTATAGGCATCGACCACGCGGCCCGTCACCATAGAGCGTGTGGCCGACATGCGTTCCGACGCGCGCGCCACCTTGCGCGCCACATGGCGCACATAAAAGACATAGGCGATGAGCCACAGCACCATTGGCAGCGCGATGCGCCAATCCATGCCCGCCAGCAGAATGATCGCGCCCAGCACATAAACCAGCGCATACCAGATCCCCTCGAAGGCCATGTAAATCGTATCCTCGGTCGCTGGCCCCATCTGCATCACGCGGTTGGCAAGCCGCCCGGCAAAATCATTCTGGAAGAATGACGCGCTTTGCCCCAGCATATGCTTATGCGCCCGCCAGCGCGCCTGTTCCTGCATGTTGCCGACCAGCGATTGTTCCAGCAGCAAATGGTTCAGGCCAATCAGCGCGGGCCGGGCGAACAGCACGAACAGGGCCGCCAAAAGCAGCTCCAGCCCGTGCTGGGCCCATACCGCTTCGGTGCCGGCACTTTCCATCAGGTCAATCACCCGGCCCGAATAGAAGATCAGCCCGCTTTCCATCAGCGCCACGATCAGGCCAACGCCAATCATCCAGGGCAGCAGGCGGCGGTAACTTGCCAAATGCCACTTGAAATAGGGCCAAAGCGATTTTGGCGGGGTTATCGCCTTATGGCTGGCATAGGGGTCGATCAGGTTTTCAAAATACCGAAACATGTCAAAAGCCTCCGGTTGGGCGAAATTTACTGTGCGATACGTTCCACATAGAGCGGCCAGCGCAAGCCGATGCGCCAGCCCCTCCAAGGGCGGAACCTGGCTTTGCGCGCCATTTCAGGGGCGTGGTCAAGCCCAAGATCGGCACGCAGATGCGCCGACAGGGCCACAGACCGCCCGGCCGCATCGCGAATGTTGTAATGAGCAGACTCAGTGCGCAAATCGGCGCAATGATGCTGCGTATGATATAGATGAGAAAGCATTGGGTTGCACTCCGAATTGTGCGATTTCAGGGAATGTGAAGACGCGTCGGGCCAAAGCCCGCAACAAAGGGCTCAGCTATTGCGCGCTGAAAATCCTTTGAAATACGTCATAAACATTCCTCCCCAATGGTGGATTCGCCGCACATAACTTTGCGGCGGTCCGGTCGCTATAGCGCGTGTTTTGGCCGCAGTCACGCCCCTTTTGCTTGTCATTGGCATATTTTGCGCGCTAAACCCGAAAACTGCGGCGAATTTGCCACAGCGTGAACAGGGAAGCAGGGGTGAGAATGGAGCAGGAAAAGGCCAGGGCCGCCGCGTGGTTTGAAAGCTTGCGAAATGAAATCTGCACCGCTTTCGAGCGGCTGGAAGATGCGCTTGCCGACGGGCCCCACGCCACCCAGCCCCCCGCACGCTTTCAGCGCAAACCCACCAAACGCGATAGCGGCGATGGCGCCGATGCCGGCGGCGGCGTCATGTCGGTCATGCGCGACGGCCGCGTGTTCGAGAAGGTCGGCGTCAATATCTCCACCGTTTACGGCACGCTGGGTGCGGCTGCACAGGCCAGCATGTCGGCCCGCCCCGGCCTTTCCGGGCTGGCCGATGACCCGCGCTTCTGGGCGTCGGGCATCTCATTGGTCGCGCATATGAACAGCCCCAAAACCCCCGCCGTGCATATGAATACCCGCATGTTCTGGACACCCCACGGCTGGTGGTTCGGCGGCGGTGCCGATCTCAACCCGATGGTCGAAAACCCCGAGGATACCGCGTTTTTCCACGCCCGGCTCAAAGCCGCCTGCGACAGGCACAACCCCGCATACTACCCCCGCTACAAGGCCTGGGCGGATGAGTATTTCATGATCAAGCACTGGAACGAGCCGCGCGGGGTGGGCGGCATTTTCTATGATGATCATTGCACCGGAGACTGGGAGGAGGATTTCGCCTTCACCCAAGACGTTGGCCGCGCCTTTCTTGCCGCCTTCGTTCCGCTCACCGAAAAGCACATGAACAGTGAATGGACCGGGGCCGAGCGCGAGCATCAGCTCATCCGCCGGGGCCGCTATGCCGAGTTCAACCTCGTCTATGACCGTGGCACCCAGTTCGGCCTTCAAACCGGCCATAACCCCGAAGCCGTGCTGATGTCGCTCCCCCCGGTCGCCAAATGGCCATAGCCATTCTGGGCTGGGGCAGCCTGTTATGGGATCTTGACGATCTCGCCCCGCATGTGCGCCTGCCCTGGCACATGCAGGGCGGCCCGACCCTGCCGATGGAGTTTTCGCGCATCTCCCCCAAGCGCAAGATGGGGCTGGTCGTCTGCCTTGACCCCGTTGACGGCACGCCCTGCCCGACCCACGCCATCGCCTCGAGCCGCGCCACCCTCGCTGAAGCCCGCGCCGACCTTGCCGCGCGCGAACGCACCCCGCTTGACCAAATCGGCTATGCCAGCGCAACCGAATGCTTTGGCCGCCTGCCCGAGATCGTTTCCCAGGTGCAGAAATGGTGCGCCGCCACGGGCCATGACGGTGCCGTCTGGACAGACCTTGCCCCCAATTTCACCGATGTCACCGCGCAGCCCTTCACACTGCCCGCCGCCATTGCCTATCTGCAAACCCTGCAAGGCGAAAACCTCGCCGAGGCGCATCGCTACATCACCTCCGCGCCCGCGCTCACCAGCACAAACCTGCGCCGCGCGCTGGCGCAAGATACATGGTGGCAAAGCCTGTAGCGCGGCCCGGCGCTCAGCCGAAAATCAGCGCGGCCACGCCCAGCACCAGAATGGCGGCCATGATCAGGCTGAAGGCGCGAAACCGTGCCTCGCTGCGCAGCCAGCGCATCATCACCACGCCAAGCCCCGCCCAGCCGCTGGCCGAGGTCACGCCGACCAATGCCGCCACGCCTGCGCAAATCAGCCCGGTTTGCAGCGGGGCCCTGCCATCGACAAACTGCGCGGTTATGCCCAGGCCCATCGCCCAGGCCTTCGGGTTTACCCATTGAAACGCCGCCGCCTGCAAAAACGTGAACGGCTTGCGCCCGCTGGCCGTGGCTGCATCGCGGCTGGGCAGCGGGGCTGTGGCAATCTTGAATGCCACCCAAAGCAGCAGTGCCACGCCCAGCCAGCGCATCGCCTCGCGCAGCAGGTCAACCTGCTGCACCACCTGCCCCAGGCCCATTGCGCTGGCAAACAGCAGCAGCGGAAAGCCAAGGGCCACGCCCGCCATATGCGGCAATGTGGCACGAAACCCGAAACTTGCCCCCGAGGCCGAGAGCATCGCGTTGTTCGGCCCCGGCGTCCAGGCCGACACGACCAGAATGCCAATCAGGGCGAGAAGTGAGTCTATCGGCACGGCGCATTCCTTCGGGCTGAGGCCGCGGCACAGTTTCAAAGCCCGCGCGGCGTGTCAATTCGCCCGCGTTCACAGAATATGTCAGCCCGCCAGAAGCACGGCTTTATCGGCGCGCAAATCGCTTGCCAGCCAGCGCGCCCGTGCAGCCTTCAGCGCCGCGCCCAAATCCGGGCCGGCAAGCTGCGGAAAATCTGCCGCGCGCAGCGGGAACCTTGCCGCCGCGCCGCGCGCAATCTCGGCCCGCCAGTCAAAGGGCAAGGCCTTGCCGCGCGCCGCGGCCAGCACTGCGGCATCCGTTGCCACATCCGCCCCGAATTCCTGTGCCGCAACCGCATGGCTGCGCGCGCGCTCAGCAGGCGCCAGCGCGGCCAGATGCCCTGCCTCGGCCTTGGACAGGCGCAGCCCTTCGGCCCAATCCGCCCTGTTGCCCAAAGCCGCCAGGCGCCGCAGCCAGGCGGGCGGCGCGGCCTCGGCCTGTTCCACCTGCATCAGCGCAGGCAGCAGGGTGCAGCCCGCGCCGGGCAGCAGGGCCGCCAGCACGCCGGTTTGCGCCATCAATTCCAACGCGGCAACCGGGGCGGGCGCGGCCAGCAGCCGGGCCATTTCCGCCCCCACACGTTCTGCCGAAAGCCCCGCAAGGCCGGGCACGGCCCTGGCAATCGCCGCCAGCGCCGCCGCATCGGGCGCGCCTTGCCCATACCAGGCATAAAAGCGGAAGAACCGCAGGCTACGCAAATAGTCCTCGGCCAGTCGTTCGGCAGGATTCCCTATAAATCTCAACCGCTTGGCCCGAATATCCGCCAGCCCGCCAACCGGGTCCAGCACCGTGCCATCGGCAGCCACATACAGCGCATTCATGGTGAAATCGCGCCGTGCCGCGTCATCCTCCAGCCGTTCGGCATAGGCAATCGTTGCGCGCCGCCCGTCGGTGGCCACATCGTGGCGCCATGTCGTCACCTCGAACGCCGAAGCCCCGATCAGCACCGTCACCGTGCCATGCGCAATGCCTGTGGGCAGCACGCGGTGGCCCGCCGCTTTCGCCAGTTGGCCAACGGTTTCGGGCGGGGCCGAGGTGGCAAAGTCGATATCGGCCACCGGCGCGCCCAGCAGCGCGTTGCGCACGCAGCCGCCCACGGCATGAACGCTATGGCCTGCCCCGCCGAGCAGCGCAAACAGCGCCTGCACTTCGGGGCTGTGCAGCCAGTCGGCAGCCAGCTTCGCAGCCAGCTTCATTGCGCCCGCGCCCAGGCAACAGACAGGGCCTGCAGCATCCGCGCCGTGGCCCCCCAAATATAGTGCGGGCCGTAAGGCATTGTTAAATATGGGCGATTTACCCCCTGCCACACGCGCGCCTGCCGGGCGTGGTTGGCCGGGTCCATCAGGAACCGCAGCGGCACGGCAAAAACCTCGTCAACCTCGCCCGCCTCGGGCACCGGGGCAAAGCCGGCCGGAATCAGCCCGATAAACGGCACCACCTCGAACCCGGTCACGGTTTCATGGCTGGGCATGGCGCCAAGCACCTCTACGGTATCGGGCGGCAGGCCAATCTCCTCGTGGCTTTCGCGCAAAGCGGCGGCCAGCGGGGTTGCATCGCCCGCATCGACCTTGCCGCCGGGAAAGGCCACCTGCCCCGGATGGTGGCGCATCCCCGGCGCGCGGCGGGTCAGCAGAATCTGCGCGCCATGCGGCCCCGGCTGCACGGCCACAAGCACCGCCGCCGCGCGCAGCTTGCGCCCCTTCGGTAGGCTGGCGCGCAGGCTTGGCGCCAGATCAAAATCGCTGCTTGGCTGCGGGCTCGCACAGGCCAGCGCGCGGCGCAGACGGGCCGTGTCGGCCATGAAAGGATCGGGGCGGTTCATGCGCTCAAGATGGGGTATGATCGGCCTTTGCGCAAGTCATGCCCGCCCGGCGTTAACCTGGTTAACGGTGCAAAATAAGGGGGCTTGCCGGGGCCGGAAATGCACGAAATGCGCGCTTTTTGCACGAAAGTGCAGCTACATTGTAACTTTAATCGCGCCGTTTTGGCGGCAATGTTAACCATTGCCGCCAAAGGTTAATCGGCTTGCTTGTCGGCCTCGAAGCCCAGACTTGCCGGGTCCAGCGTGTAATGCGCGCCGCAGAAATGGCAATCGGCGGTGACGGTGCCTGCATCCGTTGTCATCGTCGCAATGTCCTTGGCCGAATAGATCGACAGCGATTTGCGCACCGCCGCTTCCGAGCAGGAGCAGCCAAACCGCACCGGCTGCGCATCATAAATCCGCGGGGTTTCCTCGTGGAACAGGCGCAGCAAAACCTGATCGGGCGTCAGCGCCGGGCCCAGAAGTTCGGGGGCGGTCACCGTGGCCAGCAGGGTTGTGGCGCGGGTCCAGTTCTCGGCATCATCGCCGGCAACAAGGTCATCGCCGGTCAGCAAGCCACCCTCGGCCGAGCCGCCATCGCCATTGGCATGGGGCGAAGCCTTGGGCAGGTGTTGCAGCATGATCCCGCCCGCGCGCACCGCCGTTTCGCTGGCGCTTATCGTCAGCGCAAAGCGGGTGGGCAACTGTTCGGACTGGGCGAAATAGGTTTCGGCGCAATCGGCCAGCGAGCTGCCGACCAGCGGCGTAATCCCCTGATAGGGGGCCATGCCTTCGCCCTGGTCGATCATTATGCCAAAGGTGCCCTTGCCAAGCTGGCTATAGGGCGCGGCCTCGGGCAAAAGCCGGTCACGATCGAAGGTGGCATAGGCGCGCATCCGCGCCGACTCGCCCTCGGCCTTGGGGGCATAGTAATCGGCCACAACCATGCGCAGCGGGCCATCGCCATGAATTTGCAGCGAAAACCGCCAGCGCAGCTTCATGGTCTGGCCGATGAGCGCGGCCAGCAACACCGCCTCGGCCACCACTTCGCGCACCTGTTTGGGGTAGTCATGCTGGGCCAGCATTTCGCCAAGTGCTGCATCAATCCGCGCCATACGGCCCCGCATATCGGCCCTGTCCAGCTGGAAGGGCAGCACGGTATCATCCCAGATCAGTTCGTTCACGCTGGCCATATCATCCTCGCAGTTGCACACAAGGCGGCACACATAGGCGCGGGCGCGGCGAATTAAAACCCCCTGCCGGGTTTTGGCCGCTACGGCCCGGGCCGGGTTTTCTGCGCATAGGGCAAATGCCCCTCGGCAGGGGGGATGTCGACCGCGCCAATCTCTTGGCCCAGATCGCGCAGAATCTGGCGCATGAGCAGCACGCCATAAGCGGTGTTCATATGCAGCATATCGTCATACAAATAAGGCTCAAAACCGGAATTTGGCCAATTGCCCCACATGGCTTCACCCACGGCATATTCCAGCCTTGTCTGGCGCGGATGAAGCAGGGTTTCGGGCGGTTGCGTGATCAGCCGCGCATCATGGCGCGGGGTCAGCACGGCGTTGATGAGGGCGGCGCCGTTGTTTGGTTCGGCCTTGGCATCGGGCAGCATCTCACCACGGCTGGCCCTGAACGGGTTGCAGATGATCAGCGCGGGAATATCCGACACAGCCCTGATTTTGCGCAGCAGCACCATCGGGTGCATGGTTTCAACCTGCTCTTCAACCAAAGCCGCCTCGAAGGCGCGGGAATGGCGGCCAAGCACCATGCCGGGCCAGAGCCAATAGCCGCCGATGATGATGCAGACATCATAATCGAGCGGGCGAAAACTGCCATCGCCGCCGTGGGTTTTGATGAAACGGTGGCGGATGGCTGGATGCGTCATCTGAATGCGGCCAGTCGCCTCATCCGCCGCGAAAAACCCGAAAAACCTGTGGTAATGCGCAAAAGCTGTCAGGCTGACGGCGGGGCAATGCGGGGCCAGATGCGCAAAGCCGCGCATCAGGGTGGCGCTGTGCGAATTGCCGACCAGCAGGATTTTCATGCATCGCGCCCGCCATCCGGGCCAAAGGCTGCTAGAATTTCCTCTTCGCAGGCAAGCGCGTCCATCTCTTCGGCTTGCGGCAGTTTCGGGGCCGCGCCAAGGGGGTTGCGCGCCGGTTCGGGCGGGCCAAGCGCGCCGATGAATTCATCAGCCGCGCTTGGGGCGGGGGTGATGGATTTCAGGAAGGTCTGCATCACAAATTCCACCCCCACCGCGTTTACGCTGCGCATATTGGCGCTATAGAACATCCCGCGCGCAGGGGGTTGGCTGACAAGCTCGTATCCCGGAAAATAGTCTACAAAATCAAAGCGTTTGGTGGCGGCATCGGCCACGGCGCGCAGAATGGATTTGGCCGCCGTGCTGGCCACAAGCACATGGTCGCCTGTCGCGGTGGCCGTCATCGGCACGGGCGAGACGGTGAGCAGAATTTTCAGCCCCGGGCGCGCGCGGCGCAGCAAGGTGATGGCGCGGCGCAGGTTGCGCCAGACCTCGTCAAACCCCTGCTGCACATGCTCGTATTTCGCCGCCGAGAAGGCGCCGGCACTTGTGCCGGGGCAGATCGGATATTCAACCTCGCCGCCGACGCGCCGCCAGCATTCGGTCAGCCCAAGGGTGAAGGTGAACACATCGGAATGGCGCACGACATGGGCCAAGGCCGCCACGGCCACATCGCGGCTTTTGCGCATTTCAGCAACCGATTCAAAGCCGTCGGGTTCAATCGCCGGGCGAAACGGGTCGTAAACGCGGCCATTGGCCTGCCATGCCTCGCCGGGTTGGGCTGCGTCTTCCAGCGCCCAGCGCAGCCATTGGCGCAGCAGGCTGGTGGTGTAGATATTGCCGGTGCGGGCGGAGAACAGATCGTAGCCGAATTTCTTGCGCAGGGCTTCTGACGCCGCATGGGGCGCGATTTCGCCATTCACCCAGTCAAAGCCACGCTTGCGCAATTCGCGCCCGAAATGCTGGGCAAAGCACGAGCCGAAGGTCGAAATGCGAGTGGATTTATCTATGGCAAAACGCGGCTGCCAGATATTCTCTATGTCAAGAATATGCCTTTCAGCCACGGCGCTGCGCCAGAAGGCAGTGGCGGGCTGCTGCGTATAGGGGTTGGGCGTGGTCATATCGGGCCTTCGCGTTGCATTCACAAAAACCTAACGCCTTTGGGCAGGTTTTTGGAAAAATTTTTGGCCCGCCTGTCGAAAATGCGAAGGCGCGCGCGTCATCATGGTATCAGGGCGCTGTTGCCCGATGAAACAGGAGAGAGACACATGCAGTATATGGCACTGATCTATAGCGCCGAGGGCGCAAGCGATGTTGATGAGCAAACGCTGATGGCGCAATATGGCACATTCACCCAGGATGCGGTGGCGGCGGGCGTGTTCAAGGCGGGCGATGCGTTGCAGCCGATTGCCACCGCCAGTGCGGTGCGCGTGAAGGCCGGCAAGCCGGTTGTCACCGACGGCCCCTTTGCCGAAACCAAGGAAGTGCTGGGCGGGTATTATCTGCTCGACTGCGCGAATCTGGACGAGGCGCTGGCCTGGGCCGCAAAAATCCCGACCGCGCGCTATGGCACGATTGAAGTGCGCCCCATCATTGTATGGGACAATTAGCGCCTGATTTCGCCGCCATGATCCGCGCGCATTACGGGCGGGTTCTGGCGGCGCTGATTGCGTGGTTGCGCGACTTTGACCTTGCAGAGGAGGCGCTGGCGACAGCCCTTTTGCGCGCGGTCGAGACATGGCCCAGGCGTGGCCAGCCCGACAATCCGCCCGCCTGGTTGCTGAGCGTGGCGCGGCGGGCGGCGCTGGACAGGCTGCGCCAATCCAAGGTGCGCGCCGCCCCGCTGGCGCGCGCCACGCTCGCCATGCTGGCCGAGGAGGCAGAGGATATGCCGAATGCCGATACCCCCATTCCCGATGAACGCCTGCGGCTGATCTTCACCTGCTGCCACCCGGCTTTGGCCCCGGAAGCGCAAATCGCGCTGACGCTGAAAACCCTGTGCGGGCTGAGCGTGGGCGAGATTGCGCGCGCCTTTCTGGTGCAGGAAACCACGATGGCGGCGCGCATTACCCGCGCCAAGGCAAAAATCGCGGGCGCGGGCATTCCCTTCAGCCTGCCCGAGGCGGCGGATATTGCCGCACGGCGCGATCAGGTTCTGGCGGTGGTCTACCTGATCTATACCGCCGCCCATAGCGCCTATGAGGGCGACACCCCGACCCGCACCGACCTGGCGCATGAGGCGCTGCACCTGGCGGAACTGCTGTTCGCCCTGCGCCCCGAACCCGAGGTGGAGGGGCTGCTCGCCCTGCTCTACCTGCACGAATCACGCCGCTGTGCGCGCAGCACTGAAAGCGGCGCCTTGGTCAGCCTGCGCGATCAGGACCGTGGTTTGTGGGATGCAAGGCTTATCGCCAAGGGCCGCGCGCATCTGGCCCATGCGCTTGGGCAGCGCCACCCCGGTGCTTACCAGATTCAGGCGGCGATTTCCGCACTCCACGCCGAGGCGGCAAGCTTTGCGGCAACCGACTGGGCGCAGATTGCCGGGCTTTACCGGGCGCTGGAGGGGCTTGCGCCTTCGCCCGTTGTCACACTCAACCGGGCGGCGGCCATTGCCTTTGGCGGCGATGCAGGCGCGGCGCTGGAAATGCTTGCGCCGCTTCAGGCGGCTTTGGCCAGCTACCAGCCGTTTTACGCCACCCGCGCCGAGATCCACGCGCAGCTCGGCGCGCACGCGGCGGCAAAGCAGGATTATCGGCGCGCGATAAACCTCAGCAGCAACAGCGCCGAGCAAAGCTGGCTGGCCGCGCAACTGGCGCGCTTGCCCTAGGCGGCGGCTTTTGGCAGAGTGCGCCACCCAAAGCACAGGCCGATTGATGCAGATTTACCGAACCCGCCTGCACGAAAGCCCCCGCCCATGAGGCGGTTTGGCGAGCCTGTGGTCGAAGGGCAATACTACCCGCCGCGCCCCGGTGCCTATGCGATTATTCTGCATGGCAACGGGCTGCTGATGACCGTGCAGCACCGCCCCTATTACGAGGTGCAACTGCCCGGCGGTGGCATCGACCCTGGCGAAGGGCAGTTGGCCGCGCTGCACCGCGAGGCCTTCGAGGAAACCGGCTGGCGCATTGCCCCCATCCGCCGGCTTGGCGCCTATCGCCGCTTTACCTATATGCCGGAATACGAACGCTGGGCCGCGAAAACCTGCAATATCTGGCTGGCCCGCGCCGTGCTGCGCTATGGCGAGCCCTCTGAGCCGTTCCACGAGGCGCGGGCCATGAGCCGCGCGCAGGCATTGGATGCGTTGCGGCTGGATGGCGATGCCGATTTTCTGCGGCGCTATCTGGCCGGGCGGCTTTAGCGCAAGCGCAGATCGTCGCGCAGGCCGCGCCACATGGCGGCGGGCTGCGGGCGGCCGCGCAACAGCAGGGCATAAAACCCGGCAACGACCAGCGCGCAGAGCAGCGCGGCAATCACCACATCCGAGGTGAAATGCCCGCCGAAGGGAATGCGCAAGGCTGCGCCAACCACGCCAAGCACCACAAGCAGCGCCCGCGCCCAGGCCGGCATTTCGCGGCCAAACAGCACCAGAAGCACCAGCACCGTGGCGGCCGACATCCCCGACTCGCCCGAAACAAAGCTGCAATTCGTGCTGCATTGATCGGCGATTTTCCAGGCCGGGGTAAAGCCTGCCTCGCCGCCGAATTCGGCAAGCTGATAGGGGCGCGCCCGGCCCCAGTTGTTTTTGAACAGCTCGTTCACCAGCAGCCAGGGGCCAAGCGCGAATGAGAAAAAGGCAAAGGCCGGATAGCGCCAGGAGATGCGCGCCCGTGCCCCGCGCAGCAGGGCAAGCAGCAGCCAGAGCAGCGCCAGCAGCGCGATGATCCGCGTCGCCCATAGCAGGCCAAGCCGCAGGGCAATTGCCCAGCCTTGTTGCGCCAGCCAAAAGCCCGTCGCATCGCCAAACCAGCGCGCGATGGCCAGATCCAGCCCCGGCCAAAGCACAAACAGCGCCGAGACGGCAGCCAATGCCACGATGGCAAGCCAGACAAGTGTGGTAAATGAGCTGATTTTCGGCATTATCCTGCCTAACAAGGTTATGAATGCGGTTTTTCTGCCAAGTCTGGCGCGTGATGCGCGTAGTATCAGGCAAAGCACGGGCCATGCAAAAGGATTCATCATGTCGATACGCTTTGCCACAGGCTTTCTGACGCTGGCATTTGGCCTGAGCGCCTGTGCCAGCCTGACTCCGCAGCAATGTGCCACCGGAAACTGGGCCGAGATCGGCTTTGCCGACGGCGCGGCCGGGCGCGCGCCCAGCTATATCAACGCCCATCGTGACGCCTGTGGCGAGCTTGGGATAACGCCCGATCTGGCGGCCTGGACATCGGGGCGCAACGCGGGGCTGGTGCAATATTGCAGCCCGGAAAATGCCTATAGGCTGGGGCGCGACGGGCGCGATGTTTCGCCGGTCTGCACGCCGCAGCAGCGCGACAACATGCGCTATGCCTATAACTGGGGTCTGGATTACTACGAATTTGAACAGGAGATCGACGATGCGCGCCGCGACATTTCGCGGCTGCGCGCCGAAATCCAGACGATTTTGCTGAACCCGACCCCGACGCCGGAAGAATTGCTGCTGATCGAGCAACTCGAAGCGCGCATCAGCAACAAACAGCGCGATATCCGGCGGCTGGAACTGCGCCAGCGCCGCTATGCCCGCCCGCCATTTTAAGGCAATTGCCTAAGCGGGGTTGCTATGGCAAGCAGTGGCCATGAGCCGCGCCAGAAGCCTGATGATCCAGGGCACAGGGTCGAACGTAGGGAAATCCATGCTGGTGGCCGGGCTGTGCCGGGCTGCGCGCAACCGTGGGCTGGTCGTGCGCCCGTTCAAGCCGCAGAATATGTCGAACAACGCTGCCGTGGCGGCAGATGGTGGCGAAATAGGCCGCGCGCAAGCCTTGCAGGCGCTGGCCTGCGGGGTGGCGGCATCGGTGCATATGAACCCGGTTCTGCTGAAGCCGGAATCAGAAACCGGCAGCGCGGTCATCGTGCAGGGCAAGCGGCTGACCACGCTGCGCGCGCGCGATTATGCAGCCCTGAAGCCGCAGCTTATGGCGGCGGTGGGTGAGAGCTTTGCGCGGCTGCGGCAGGGGGCCGATCTGGTGCTTGTCGAAGGCGCGGGCAGCCCGGCCGAGATCAACCTGCGCGCCGGCGATATTGCCAATATGGGCTTTGCCGCCGCGCATGATGTGCCGGTGGTGCTGGCCGGCGATATCGACCGGGGCGGGGTGATTGCGCAGATCGTGGGCACCCAAGCGGTGCTGGATGCTTCGGACCGCGCGCTGATTGCGGGCTTTCTGGTGAACAAGTTTCGCGGCGACCCGCGCCTGTTTGACGCGGGTTATGCCGCGATTGAGGCCCATACCGGCTGGCGCGGCTTTGGCGTCTTGCCGTGGTTCCCCCAGGCCCATGCCCTGCCCGCCGAAGATGCGCTGGATTTGCGCAGCGGCGGTGCGGGGGGCTACCATATCGCCGTGCCCGCGCTCAGCCGGATCGCCAATTTCGATGATCTGGACCCGCTGATGGCCGAGCCGGGCCTGCGCATTACGATGGTGCGCGCCGGACAGCCCCTGCCCGGCGATGCCGATCTGGTGCTGATCCCCGGCAGCAAGGCCACAATCGCCGATCTGGCCTATTTCCGCGCCCAGGGCTGGGATGTGGACCTTGCCGCGCATATCCGCCGTGGGGGGCATGTGCTGGGCATTTGCGGCGGCTACCAGATGCTGGGGCGCGAGATTGCCGACCCGGAGGGGATTGAGGGCGCGCCGGGCGCTGTAGCCGGGCTGGGCCTGCTCGATGTGCGCACCACCATGCAAGCCGCCAAACGGGTGAGCGAGGTCGAGGCCGTGCATATCGCCAGCGGCGCGTGGGTTCAGGGCTATGAAATTCATATCGGGCAAACCACGGGGGCCGATTGCGCGCGGCCTGTGTTTACGGTGGGCGGTGTGGCCGAAGGGGCCAGTTCCGCCAACCGGCAGATCGCGGGCAGCTATTTGCACGGCATGTTCACCCAGGACGCGTTTCGCCATGCCTGGCTGGCGGCACAGGGCGTGGCGGGGGCGGCGGAATATGGCGCCGGGGTCGAAGCGGCGCTGGAGGCGCTGGCCGCGCATATCGAGGCGCATCTGGATGTTGATGCGCTGCTGGCCGCCGCACGCTGACAGGCCGTTGGACAGTGGCGCGATTCCCCCCTAGGCTGCACCAAAAGCAATAGGAGCCGCCATGCGCCGCATCATTCTGTTGATTGCCCTTGCCTTCAGCCCGGCCGCCAATGCACAGGCGCTGCACCCGATCAACGCCACGCTTGCCACGGGCGGAATTGCCGCTGCACAGGCCGAGCTTGCGGGCAAGACCGACCCGGGCTCGCTGTTCCTGCAAGGCGGGCTGGCGTTTTTGCGCGGGGTCGAGCGCAGTATGCAAACCCGCTGGACCTATGGCGCGACCATGCAGGGCACCGATATTCCGGTGCTGCGCCTGCCCATCGCCCCCAACCCCGCCCCGCTGGCGTTTGAACCTGCACTGGTCAGCCGGATTTTCGCCGATATGGATGCCGATATGGACCTGGCGCGCGGCTTTCTGGAACAAATCCCGCAAGGGGCGGATTTTGGCGCGACCATCAACATTACCGATATCTGGTTTGATGTGAATGCCGACGGGCAGCGCCAGGCGGGCGAGGCTATGGCCAATATCGCCTCGGCCGCGCTGGACCGGCGGCTGAATGAAACCAGCGCGCCGGTGGTGGTGCGCTTTGACTATGCCGATGCCCGCTGGCTGGCCGCCTATACGCATCTGCTTTCGGGCCTGTCCGACATGGTCGCAGCCTTCGACCCCACCGCCGCCATTGCGCAGATGATTGAAGTGCGCGCCGAATTCGCCGCCCTTGGCACCAATCCGATGAATATGGGCGCGATGATGATTGGCGGGGATTTTGACAATTGGCTGGATTATTTCACGATGCTCTACCAAGCCCTGCGCCAACAGCCCGACCCCACCAATACCCGCGCCGCCCATGCGCATTTTCTAAGCATGATCAGCGAGAACCGCGCCTTCTGGGCGGCGCTGGCGGCTGAAAGCGATAATATGGGCGAGTGGATTCCCAACAAGAATCAGGTTTCCGCGCTTGGGCTGGTTTTGCCCGCGGATGCCGGACAGGCCTGGCAGGCGGTGCTGTTCGACCTTGAGGCGATGCTGACGGGCGACAAGCTGGTGCCTTTCTGGCGGCTTGGTCCGGGGGCGGGGCTCAATATCCGCAAGCTGTTCATGGACCCGCCGCCGGTCGATATTGTCGGCTTTTTGCAGGGATTCGCATTGCTGCCCTATATGGAGCAGGGCCCGCTGATCGACGCCGCAAGCTGGCGCGCATTTGACCGGATGGTGCAGGGCGACGGGCTTATGTTTGCCGCATTTCTGAACTGAACGCGGCTTTGTGATCACACAATTTTCGCGTGTGATCACAAAACACGGAATTATCTGCCGAAGCGCGATGATTCCACAGGAATACGTTTTATGTTGTGCGGGCGCATGGCATAGGGAGGGGTGAACCGGGTAAGGATTTCGCAGCCTTTTGGGTGCAAAACCGCCGGACCGAACAGAAAGGGCGCTGCCATGAATATCCACGAATACCAGGCCAAGAAACTTCTGAAGGACTACGGCGCGCCCGTATCCGAAGGCCGCGCGGTGCTGCGCGCCGAAGAAGCAAAATCGGCCGCGGGCGAGCTTGATGGCCCGATCTGGGTTGTGAAGGCCCAAATCCACGCCGGCGGGCGCGGCAAGGGCAAGTTCAAGGAAGCCTCGGCGGGCGAAGCGGGCGGTGTGCGCATCACCAAATCGGTCGCCGAAGCCGCCGAAGAGGCGCAAAAGATGCTCGGGCGCACCCTGGTGACCAAGCAGACCGGCCCGGCGGGCAAGCAGGTGAACCGCATCTATATCGAAAGCGGTGCCGATATTGCGCGTGAGCTGTATCTGGCCGTGCTGGTCGACCGCGCGACTTCGCGCATTGCCTTTGTCTGCTCGACCGAGGGCGGGATGGATATCGAGGAGGTCGCGCATAGCACGCCGGAAAAGGTGCAGACCTTCACGGTGGACCCGGCCAGCGGCATTTCAGGCTTTCATGGCCGTCAGGTTGCCTTCGCGCTGGGGCTTGAGGGCAAGCAGGTGAAGCAATGCGTGGCGCTGATCAACACGCTTTACAAGATGTTCGTGGAAAAAGACTGCGAGATGCTCGAGGTCAACCCGCTGATCGTGACCACGGATGGCGACCTGAAATGCCTTGATGCGAAAATGGGGTTTGATTCTAACGCGCTCTACCGTCAGGCCGATATTCTGGCGCTGCGCGATGAAACCGAGGAAGACCCGAAGGAACTCGCCGCCAGCAAGTTCGACCTGAATTACATCGCGCTGGATGGCGAGATCGGCTGCATGGTGAACGGCGCCGGCCTTGCGATGGCGACGATGGATATCATCAAGCTTTACGGCTCGGCCCCGGCGAATTTCCTCGATGTTGGCGGCGGTGCCACCACCGAAAAGGTGACCGAGGCGTTCAAGATCATCACATCCGACCCCAATGTGAAGGGGATTCTGGTGAATATCTTCGGCGGCATCATGCGCTGCGATGTGATCGCCGAAGGCGTGATCGTGGCCGTGAAGGAAGTCGGCCTGCAGGTGCCGCTGGTCGTGCGGCTTGAAGGCACGAATGTGGAGCTTGGCAAGAAGATCATCAATGAATCCGGCCTGAACGTGATTGCTGCCGACAATCTTTCCGATGCGGCAGATAAAATCGTGAAGGCGGTCAAGGGTTGATCTTTTCTTCCGCAAAAGCCGCTTTTCTGGCCGCCAGCCTTGGGTTGGCGGGCTGCGTGCCAATGGATCTGCCCAACCAGCCCTATAACCTGCCCACCCGTGTGGGGCCGGGCAAGGCCAACCTGCCAACCGGCACGGCCGTTAGCCTGTTTCGGCAGGTTTGCGGGGCGACGGCACCAAGCTTTGCCGAAGCCGCGCCGCAGATGCGCGCCAGCGGCCAGTTTTCCGAAGCGCCGATCGATGTGTTCTACCATCGCAGCCTGAACGCGCAGTTCCGGATATACGACAATCCGGGCAACTGGCGCTGCACAATGGTCTTTCGTTCGGATTCCGGCGCGGGCGCGCTGGCCAGCAGTTTCGCGGCGCTGCGCATTCCCGGCGTCGGCGTGTTTTTCCAAACCACCAGCGGCGGCACCTATAGCGCCATCGCACGGGCAAACGGGTTGTGATGATGACAGCCCGCATAAACAATAACCGGGCGCGCCGGATGAGCGTGCCGCAATTGCAAGTGGACATCTGAATCATGGCCGTACTCGTCGACAAGAATACCAAAGTTATCTGCCAGGGGCTGACCGGCTCGCAGGGCACGTTCCATTCCGAACAGGCAATGGCCTATGGCACGAAAATGGTGGGCGGGGTCACACCCGGCAAGGGCGGGCAAAGCCATATCGGCCTGCCGATTTTCAACACGGTCGCCGAGGCGCGCCATGTGACCGGCGCCAATGCCACGGCGATTTATGTGCCGCCGCCCTTTGCCGCCGATGCCATTCTGGAGGCGATCGACGCCGAGCTTGAGCTGATCGTCTGCATCACCGAGGGCATTCCGGTGCTGGATATGATGAAGGTGAAGCGTGCGCTCATCGGCTCCAGATCACGGCTGATCGGGCCGAACTGCCCCGGTGTGATTACCCCGGATGAATGCAAGATCGGCATCATGCCCGGCCATATCCACAAGCGCGGCTCGGTCGGTGTTGTCAGCCGCTCCGGCACGCTCACCTATGAGGCCGTGGCCCAGACCACTGCCGCCGGGCTTGGCCAGTCGACCTGTGTTGGCATTGGTGGCGACCCGATCAAGGGCACCGAGCATATCGACGTGCTGGAATGGTTTCTGGCAGATGACGAAACCCAGGCGATTATCATGATCGGTGAAATTGGTGGCGATGCCGAAGAACAGGCCGCGCAATTCCTGATCGACGAGGCCAAGAAAGGCCGCAGCAAACCCACCGCCGGCTTCATCGCCGGGCGCACAGCCCCGCCGGGCCGCCGCATGGGCCATGCCGGTGCGATTGTTTCGGGCGGCAAGGGCGATGCGGAAAGCAAGATCGAAGCCATGCGCGCCGCGGGCATTGTTGTTGCCGACAGCCCCGCCGGGCTTGGCGAGGCTGTGCTGAAGGCGATTGGGTAAACACCAACGGCCTGTGCGCCGGAGCATCGGGTGCGCAGGCTTATGAACTTGGCCCGCTTGGGCCGCTTTTTGGGAGCAGGCGCGACCTGACGCTGTTATGACCGAACACTCACCGAATAAAGAATTTCACGATTCCTCGTTCCTGCAGGGCCATAATGCGGCCTATGTTGACCAGCTTTATGCGGCCTATGTGGCCGACCCGTCTTCGGTTGACAGAAGCTGGGCGGATTACTTCAAGGAACTGGATGAGGGTGAGGCGGCTGTGCGGGCCGCCGCCGGGCCAAGCTGGGCGCGGGCCGATTGGCCGCCTGCCGCCGCAGATGAGCTGACCGCCGCGCTTGATGGCCAATGGCCGGCGATTGCCGACAAGATCAAGGCGAAAGCCGCAGCCAGCGGTGCGCCTGTCTCCGAAGTTGGCCATAAGCAGGCGGTGCTGGACAGTCTGCGCGCGCTGATGCTGATCCGCGCCTACCGCATTCGCGGGCATCTGGCCGCTGATCTGGACCCGCTCGGCCTGACCCATAGCCCCGAAATGCCCGAGCTTGACCCGGCCACCTACGGGTTTGGCGCGGCGGATATGGACCGCCCGATCTATATCGACAATGTGCTGGGGCTGGAAACCGCCAGTATGCGCGAGATCCTCGACATGGTGAAGCGCACCTATTGCGGCACATTTGCCATGCAATACATGCATATTTCCAACCCCGAACAGGCGGCCTGGCTGAAAGAGCGGATCGAGGGCTACGGCAAGGAAATCGCCTTCACCCGCGAAGGGCGCCGCGCGATTTTGAACAAGCTGGTCGAGGCCGAGGGGTTCGAGAAATTCCTGCATGTGAAATACATGGGCACCAAGCGTTTCGGCCTTGATGGCGGCGAGGCGCTTATTCCGGCGATGGAGCAGATCATCAAGCGCGGTGGCGCGCTGGGTGTGCAGGATATCGTGATCGGGATGCCGCATCGGGGCCGCCTGTCGGTGCTGGCCAATGTGATGGGCAAACCCTTCCGCGCCATTTTCAACGAATTTCAGGGCGGCAGCTTCAAGCCCGAAGATGTCGATGGCTCGGGCGATGTGAAATACCACCTTGGCGCCAGTTCGGACCGCGAGTTCGATGGCAACGAGGTGCATCTGTCGCTCACCGCCAATCCCAGCCATCTGGAGGCGGTGAACCCCGTTGTCATCGGCAAGGTGCGCGCCAAGCAGGAACAGCTCAAGGATACCGAGCGCAAGAAGGTGCTGCCGCTGCTGCTGCACGGCGATGCGGCCTTTGCCGGCCAGGGTGTTGTGGCTGAATGTTTTGGCCTGTCGGGGCTGAAGGGCCACCGCGCGGGCGGAACGATCCATATCATCGTGAACAACCAGATCGGCTTTACCACCTCACCGCATAACAGCCGCTCATCCCCCTACCCGACCGATATCGCGCTGATGGTGGAAGCGCCGATCTTCCATGTGAACGGCGATGACCCCGAAGCCGTGGTTCATGCCGCGCGCGTGGCGATCGAGTATCGCCAGAAATTCGGCAAGGATGTGGTGCTGGATATTTTCTGCTATCGCCGCTTTGGCCATAACGAGGGTGACGAGCCGATGTTCACCCAGCCGTCGATGTATACCAACATCAAGAAGCACAAGACCACATTGCAGATTTATACCGAGCGTCTGGTGGCCGACGGGCTGATCCCCGAAGGCGAGATCGATGACATCAAGGCCAAGTTCCAGGCGCATCTGAATGACGAATTCGAGATCGGCAAGGACTATAAGCCCAACAAGGCCGACTGGCTGGACGGGCGCTGGTCGGGCATGGAAAAGCAGGGCGCCGATTATGACCGTGGCAAAACCTCGGCCCCGCTGGACAGGCTGAAAGAGGTGGGCGCGGCCCTGCACCGCCTGCCCGAAGGCTACAATCCGCATAAAACCGTGGCGCGCCTGCTGGAAAACCGCAAGGCGATGATCGACAGCGGCGAGGGCATCGACTGGGCCACCGCCGAGGCGCTGGCCTTTGGCAGCCTGCTGCTGGAAGGCTTTCCGGTGCGCCTGTCGGGCCAGGACAGCACGCGCGGCACATTCAGCCAACGCCATTCGGGCATTATCGACCAGACAACCGAAGAACGCTACCTGTCGCTGAACCATATCCGCGAAGGCCAGGCAAGCTATGAGGCGGTGGATTCCATGCTGTCGGAATACGCGGTTCTGGGCTTTGAATATGGCTATTCGCTGGCCGAACCCCGTGCGCTGACCCTGTGGGAAGCGCAGTTCGGTGATTTTGTGAACGGCGCGCAGATCATGATCGACCAGTTCATTTCCTCGGGCGAGAAGAAATGGCTGCGCATGTCGGGCCTCGTGATGCTGCTGCCGCATGGCTATGAAGGGCAAGGGCCGGAGCATTCCTCGGCCCGCCCCGAACGCTTCTTGCAGCAATGCGCGGAAGATAACTGGATTGTGGCCAATTGCACGACCCCGGCCAACTATTTCCACATTCTGCGCCGCCAGTTGCACCGGAGCATTCGCAAACCGCTGATCATCTTCACGCCGAAATCGCTGCTGCGCCATAAGGGCGCCGTCAGCAAGCTTGAGGAAATGGCCGAAGGCTCCTCCTTTCACCGCGTGCTGTGGGATGATGCGCAATACGGCAATTCGGATACGAAACTGGTGGCCGACAGCAAGATCAAGCGCGTGGTGCTGTGTTCCGGCAAGGTCTATTTCGACCTGCTGGCCGAACGCGATGCGCGCGGGCTGAACAATGTCTATCTGATGCGGGTCGAGCAGTTCTACCCCTTCCCGGCGCAGGCCATGTCGACCGAGCTGAAACGCTTCAAGAATGCCGAGATTATCTGGTGCCAGGAAGAGCCGAAGAACCAGGGCGCGTGGAGCTTTATCGAGCCGAATATCGAATGGGTGCTGGAACGCATTGGCGCGGCCCATACCCGCCCGCGCTATGTGGGCCGCCCGGCTGCCGCCTCGCCCGCCACAGGGCTGGCCAAGCTGCACCAGGAACAACAAGCCGCGCTGGTCAATGACGCGCTGACATTGGAAGGATAACACCATGAGCATCGAAATCCGCGTCCCGACGCTGGGCGAAAGTGTAACCGAAGCCACCATCGCCACATGGTATAAAAAACCGGGCGATGCCGTGGCGGTTGATGAAATGCTGTGCGAGCTTGAAACCGACAAGGTAACGGTTGAAGTGCCCGCACAGGCCGCCGGCACGCTTGGCGAGATCGTCGCCGCCGAGGGTGAAACCGTGGGTGTGAACGCGCTGCTCGGCACCATCATCGAAGGGGCGGATGCCCCCGCCAGAAAGCCCGAAGCGCTGGTTCTGGGCGATGGGGCCAAGGCCGAGAAGAAGGCCGAAGCCGCGCCCGCTGGCAAGAAGGATGTGGAGGATGCTCCTTCCGCCAAGAAGGCGATGGCCGAAAAGGGGCTAAGCCCGGATGATGTGAAAGGCACAGGCCGCGACGGGCGCATCATGAAGGAAGATGTGCAAACCGCCGCCGCCAAACCGGCTGACGCCCCCGCCGCCCCGCGCGCGCCCGTGGCCGCCGATGATGAAAGCCGGCAAGAGCGCGTGCGCATGACCCGCCTGCGCCAGACCATTGCGCGCCGCCTGAAAGACGCGCAGAACACCGCCGCCATGCTGACCACCTATAACGAGGTGGATATGTCGGCGGTGATGGATTTGCGCAACGAATACAAGGTGATATTTGAAAAGAAGCACGGCGTGAAGCTCGGCTTCATGTCTTTCTTCACGAAAGCCTGCTGCCATGCGTTGCGCGAAGTGCCGGAAGTGAATGCCGAGATTGACGGCACCGATGTGGTTTACAAGAACTATGTGCATATGGGCGTGGCCGTGGGCACCCCCACCGGGCTAGTCGTGCCCGTGGTGCGCGATGCCGACCAGATGGGCTTTGCCGAGATCGAGAAAACCATTTCCGAACTGGGCCTGAAGGCGCGCGACGGCAAACTTTCCATGGCCGATATGCAGGGCGGCAGCTTCACCATTTCCAACGGTGGCGTCTACGGCTCGCTGATGTCCTCACCCATCCTGAACCCGCCACAATCGGGCATTCTGGGGATGCACAAGATCCAGGACCGGCCGATGGTGGTGAACGGCGAAATCGTCATCCGCCCGATGATGTATCTGGCGCTGAGCTATGACCACCGCGTGGTCGATGGCAAAGGTGCGGTGACATTCCTTGTGCGCGTGAAAGAGGCGCTGGAAGACCCGCGCCGGCTGTTGATGGACCTGTGATGGGTCCAGGCCGCAGAGGGCCCGATCGGATCCGGGCGTAAACCCTGCCGAGATGGTGCCGCACAAAACTTCAAAACTCATGTGAGCTGCGCATGACTGCTGTTAAGGAGTAATAAAAATGGCTGACTATGACGTAATCATCATCGGCGGCGGCCCCGGCGGCTATGTCTGCGCCATTCGCTGCGCGCAACTGGGGCTGAAGGTGGCCTGTGTTGAAGGACGCGGCGCGCTGGGGGGCACTTGCCTAAATGTCGGCTGTATCCCGTCAAAGGCGCTGCTCCATGCCAGCCATTCCTTGCACGAGGCCGAGCATAATTTCGAGAAAATGGGCCTGATGGGCGGCAAACCCACGGTCGATTGGGGCAAGATGATTGGCTATAAGGATGATGTCATCAAAGCCAATACCCAGGGCATCGAGTTTTTGTTCAAGAAGAACAAGGTCGACTATATCAAGGGCTGGGGCAAGATCACCGCGAAGGACGAGGTGACGGTTGGCGATGATGTGCATAAGGCCAAGAATATCGTCATCGCGACAGGCTCCGAACCCTCCACCCTGCCGGGTGTCGAGGTGGACGAGAAGGTTGTTGTCACATCGACCGGCGCGCTGAGCCTGCCGAAAGTGCCAAAATCGATGGTGGTGATTGGCGCGGGCGTGATCGGGCTGGAAATGGGCAGCGTCTATGCGCGCCTTGGCACCGAGGTGACGGTGGTTGAATACTTGGACGCGATCACCCCCGGTATGGATGGCGAGATCTGCAAGGTCTTCCAGCGGATGCTCGCCAAACAGGGGCTGAAATTCATCATGGGCGCGGCTGTGCAGGGCGTGAAGGCGACGAAATCCAAGGCCACGGTCAGCTACAAACTGCGCAAGAACGACAAAGAGGCCGCGTTGGAGGCCGAGTGCGTTCTCGTCGCCACAGGCCGCCGCCCCTATACCGAAGGGCTGGGGCTGGCAGAACTGGGCGTGGAGATGACCGAGCGCAAACAGGTGAAAACCGATGCGCATTGGCGCACGAATATCGAGAGTATCTACGCGATTGGCGATGTGATTGTGGGCCCGATGCTCGCCCATAAGGCCGAGGATGAAGGCATTGCCGTGGCCGAAACCATTGCCGGCCAGGCGGGCCATGTGAATTACGGCGTCATTCCCGGTGTCATTTACACCGCCCCCGAAGTGGCCAGCGTGGGCCAGACCGAAGAGCAGCTGAAAGACGAGGGCCGCGCCTATAAGGTGGGCAAGTTCAGCTTCATGGGCAATGCCCGCGCCAAGGCGGTGTTCGCGGGCGATGGCTTCGTCAAGATCCTTGCCGACAAGGATACCGACCGCGTGCTTGGCTGCCACCTGATCGGCCCTTCGGCGGGCGAGCTTATCCACGAAATTTGCGTGGCAATGGAGTTCGGCGCCAGTGCCGAGGACATTGCCCGCACCTGCCATGCGCATCCAACCTTCTCGGAAGCCATGCGCGAAGCGGCTCTGGCCTGTGGTGACGGCGCGGTTCACGCCTGATCATCTTTTGCTCAAAAATATCCCCGCCGGAGGCATCTGACGGGGGCAACACCCCCAGCCGCCGGCTTCAGGCGAGCAGCATCCGCAACCCGTTGGTCACATCGGCGCGCACCGCAAGGCGCAATCCCGGCTCATCGCCTGCCCGCAAACAGGCCAGTATCGTGCGATGATGCTCGCTGCCCTGCCGCCGCCGCAGCCGCTGGTAAAGCGCGCGCATCGTCGGCCCGGCTTGCAGCCAGACGGTCTCAGTCAGCGCCAGCATGGCGGGCGCTTGCGCGCGCAAATAGAGCAGCCGGTGAAACTCCAGATTGGTGCGCACATAGCCGGTTGAATCGGCCTTTACGATCATCTGGTCAACCGTGGCATTGATGGCGCTCATCCGCTCGATCAGCGCCGCATGGGCGCGCGGCAGGGCGCGGGCGGCCAGTTCAGGCTCCAGCAAGGCGCGCAGCGATGCCAGCTCCTCGATCCGCTCGTTGGAAAGCTCGGGCGTTGAAACACGGCCCGATTGCGTCATTTTCAGCGCGCCTTCGGCCACCAGCCGGCGCACCGCCTCGCGCGCCGGGGTCATCGAAACACCATGCGCTGCCGCAATGCCGCGCAGCGTCAGGCTTTCGCCCGGCTCCATTTCCCCATGCATGATGCGTGTGCGCAGCGCACGATACAGCACTTCATGCGCGGGCAAAACAAGGTCTGTCTGGATGGGGCGCGGTCTGATCATCGTGAATTTGTGATCACAAAGCGCGGCAGAGTCAAGAAAAGTCGAACCTGTGCAGGCTGGCGCCGTGGGCGCGCAGCCAGTCGCGCGGGGTGACATAATCGGGCATAAGCCGCGCCACAACGGCCCAGAACTCGGGTGAATGGTTCATTTCCGCCAGATGGGCCACCTCATGCGCGGCCACATAGTCCAACACGGCGGGCGGCGCAAGGATCAGCCGCCATGCAAACATCAGATCGCCGCGCGATGAACACGAGCCCCAGCGCCCGCGCGGGTCGCGCAAAGTGATGCGGCCATAGGGCCGGCCAAGGGCGGCGGCGTAACACTCGCTCGCCTCGGCCAAAGCCAGCCGCGCACGCGCTTTCAGCAGCCGCGCCAAAGCGGGGCCCGCGCCCTCGCCCTGTGGCAGCAGCAGCACGCCGGGGGCGAATTGCGCGCGCTTGCCGGAATGCGGGCGCAGCGGCAGGTCTTCGCCCTGAAAGGGGATATGGGTGAGGCTGGTGACGGGGATAAGCGTGGGCGCGGCGTCCAGCCTGGGGCGCAGCCAATCGGCCTGACGGGCCAGAAAGGCGCGTGCTTCGGCCAGGGGCAGGCGTGGCGGCATGGTCAGGGTCACGGTGCCATCGACCGATGAGACCCGCAATGTCAGCTTGCGGGCGCGGGCATGTGTGCGCAAATGCACGGCAGCCTTGGGGTCGTCCAGGTGCAGCACCGTGCCGCCTTGGGCGCGTTCAGCCCTTCGAAACACGGGGCTTTGCGGGGGCAGCGCGATGCGCGGCGATGAACGCGGCCAGCCGCGGCTGGATCTCGCCCCGCCAGCGGCGCCCGTTGAACACACCGTAATGGCCCACGCCTTCCTGCACATAATGCAGCTTTTGCGCATCGGGCAAGTTTGACAGCAGGCCAAGCGCGGCCTCGGTCTGGCCAAGGCCGGTAATGTCGTCCTTTTCACCTTCGATCGTCATATAGGCGGTGTCTGTGACCGCGCCCATATCGATGCGCCTGCCGCGATATTCATAGGCGTTTTGCGCCAGAAGCCGCTTTTGGAACACGCGCTCGATGGTTTCGAGGTAGAAATCGGCCGACAGGTCCATTACCGCGTTATACTCGTCATAGAATTTATTGTGCGATTCCGCCGATTCCCCGTCGCCCTGCGTAAGATTGTGGAACTGGCTGACATGGGCATCCATATGCCGTTCGAAATTCATCGTCATGAAGCCCGAAAGCTGCAAAAAGCCGGGATAGACGCGGCGCATAAACCCCTTGTTCGGCCAGGGCACGGTGGTGACAACGTTGTTTTCAAACCACGAAAGCGGGTTGCTGGTGGCCAGCTCGTTGGGCTGTTTCGGGTTGATCGCGGTATCAACCGGCGAGCCCATCAGCGCAATACTTGACGGGCGGAACGCATCGCCGCGCGCCGACATCAGCGCCGAGGCAACCATCATCGGCACGCCTGGCTGGCAGACGGCCAGCACAGCGGGGCGCGTGCCATCGGCCCCCAGCGTTTCGCAGAATTTGATGAGGTAGTCGACATAGTCATCCAGCCCGAAGCTGCCTTCGGCCAGCGGAATGTCACGCGCATCGGTCCAATCGGTGATGTAGACATCATGCGTGGGCAACATGGCGGCAACCGTGCCGCGCAGCAGGGTCGCGTAATGGCCCGACATGGGCGCAACAATCAGCAATTTCGGGTCGTTACGGCGGGCGGCGGCGGGTGTGTCGCGGCGGAAATGCAGCAAATCGCCAAAGGGCAGGCGCTGGGTGATCTCTTCAACGACCGGGGTTTCAACGCCGTCAACCAGCGTGGTGGCAAGGCCAAATTCGGGTTTGCCATAGCGGCGCGTGGCAGAGATGAACATTTCAAACGCCGCAGCCGTGGCCCGCGCGCCATAGCTGGCGGCAAAGGGGTTAAGTGGATTTTGCAGGGTTTCACGGCTGAACTGCGCGGCAGCCCGCATCGGCGACAGGGCTGCATGTGTCATTTCGTAGGCGTGATAAAGCATTCGCTCTCCGGGGACTGTTTACAGTTTTGCGACGTTACGCCCGGTTTTGCAGCGCGGCAAGGCTTATTCGCAGATGCAACAATTGCCGCCACGGCATTGCTCCGGCCTGGGCAAATGCCTCTAAAGCCTTTGACAAGCCCGCCCCCCTGTGGCAACTGGGCGCGAAACAGTGAATGTGGAGTCGATTGGCTATGCCCAATGAAGAATGGGGTGTAAAGCGCGCCTGCCCGAAATGTGCGACGCGGTTTTACGACCTGAACAAAGATCCGATGATTTGCCCGAGCTGTGCGCATAGCTTCACGCTGGCCAGCATTCTGGAGCAGCTGAGCGGGCGTTCTGGCGCCAAGGCCAAGGCCGCCGAAGCCAAAGCCGCCGCCGAGGCCGATGATGATGTCGATCTGCTCGACGATTCGGATGATGATGTCGACCCCGGCGACGAGTTGCTGGAAGATGACGATGACGATACCGTCAGCCTTGACGATATCGCCGATGTCGCCAGCAAAGACGACGAGTCGTAATAGCAGCGCATATTTCCTGCCCCGCCCGCATTTTTTCGCTTGAACCTTTGCGGGCGGGGCAATAGATACACCGCAGCGCAAAAGCGCGAATGGGGCCATAGCTCAGTTGGTAGAGCGCTTGCATGGCATGCAAGAGGTCAGGGGTTCGACTCCCCTTGGCTCCACCATTCCTCTGAACGATTTTCGGTATATATTTTAACGGGTTACGCGACAGCGGATTACCTATTGGGGCCATTGTCACCGTTTTGCAAGCAGTCTCGGGTCACCGTGGTGTCACCGCTAGATGCTCGGAATATCCGCGAGAATATGGTGCTGAAACGCAGCTCGACTTGTTTTTTATAGGTTCATGTGAAGCCGGAGCTTGTAGGCAAATGAACTCAAACAAGAGGTCACCCTGTTTTGCTCAACCAAGCTGCAAAGTCATTCCAAACATCGATGTCGAAGTATCCGCGACCTGCACCGGACGTTGATGGTAGCACCCAAATATCAACTTCGCCGAATTGTGCGCTACGCGCTTGCATGCCGTAATCCATTTTACCGCCGAAAACGGTCTCCGCTGCCTTTTTGCCGTTAAATGCGACCGAACGGGGTTTGTAGGCTTCTACGATTCCTACCAGCCGTTCAGCATTACGCTGGGTTAGAGAAACTTGTCGATCCATACCGGTTTCGAACTTGTTCAAATCGGTTAGTCCAACCCCATACTGCAGCAGCTCAAGTTGCCGCTCTGGAGTTAGCGGTTCGTCGGTTAGCCCAATCTCAAACAAGGTTTTCCAAAACGAGTTGCCCTTGTTTGCATAATATCGCCCCTCACGCGCGGATGTTCGACCGACCGCCGTGCCGCAAAATATTACCTTTAGTCCCGTCGATAAAATATCGGGGAGGATCATCGGTGGTTCGGTTTCATTTGGTGCTGGCGAGATCGCCGTGAGCTCCGCAAACCGTTCCAGAAACTTCTGCTTCGCTAATGCAGGCTCCCAGCATTCGATCCGGCTTGCGTCTTTCACGTCTGGCGCACCGGGCGGCCATGGTTCGGGTGGGTCGACCATCAAAACCGCTTTTTCGTCTATCAACAACTGAACGTCAGCGCGTTTCAGCTCGCGATCTTTGAATAGGTCGGGCTTGATATCAAACTTTTTGCCAATAGCTACCTCCATTTTACCTTCAAAGGTTTTGAACTGGCTAAGTTGCTTCTTGAGCGGCGAGGGCACATCACCCAAATAGGCTTCGGCAGCATCATGTAAAAGTCCGACCAAAGCAAATTTCGGGGCAATTTCGTGGGATACATGCACCGAATGTTCGGCGACAGAATAGAACCGTGTGCATTGCCCGTTAAAGCGGCACAGCATCGACAGACCGTGTGCGATATCGACTATGTCGATCTGATCAGGATTGGGTGGATCAAGGTCAAGCCGTTTGCCGGTGAAAGTTTGAATCCATGCTATATTGTCGGTCATCAATCATCCCCCGGGGGCATCCCCTGCGCCGAACGTACCGTTTCTTCGTTCCCGGTCAACTCAAAGATCAACGATATCGACAAGGTCACTGGATCGCCTTTCTCTACTTGAGCCATGCAATCCGACAGTCCCGCCAAATGTTCGCCAGTCCAGGATTGCGTGCCACGCTGAACGGACCAACCGACCTTCTGTGGAACCCTGAACGTTAGCGCAGCAGTGAATTGGTTCTCTGATGTTTCGCTCATAGCGACCGCCTCCAAAATCGAAAAATGTCTGGATATAGCAGGTCGAAAATCGCCGCACAAACCCGTTTCTAAGGGCGGATCACAAGGCAAGACTGCGATAGGTAGTCGATACCGGTTTCCGCCCAACCGGTGCGCATCATGCACGCCCCGATCATTGAGAACACGTTCGCCTCGGATACCGCATTTGCGGCTGAGAGGTCTGGTAAGGCGCGCACAAAGCCTTCTGCTGCGTTTAGAGCGTCTTTCCAATGTTCGCCCGGCCCAGCATGATTATCGCCGCTAACAAAGGCTTCAAACAATAACAGATCATCGTTGCGCGGCCATGATTGCCAATCAAGGACCGCGCGCTGCTTGCACCCGGCTGCCCGCATCCCGCTCAGCACATGGCTCACAACCGCAAGCCCAATCGTTGTAACCGTTGCCCCGGCCCCCGCAGACCATGGGCGGCCATTATCACCACTGCGTTGTGCCGTCAGCTTTTGCAGTGGGCGGCCATAAGGGATGAACAGCGGCGCTTCAAAGCCGAGCGCAGATGGCTTGCCGTTCGAAACTTCTGCAAAACGCGCAATGAAGGTATCTAGGTTGGTACCGTGCTCAACATCACCCCCAACGATGATTGCCCAGCCGATATTCTTAGGCGAACCAACATCTACAGCCGCGACGACAATATCTTTGGGGCTTGGCTTGGAGGACAAAGTTAACTCCGCATTATTGGCGTTTCATGCCTCGTATACGAAGTTGAGTTCTGTTTTGCGAACTAAATCGAACCCCGGTCTATTTATGTGCACACCGCTTGAACCCTACTTCAAGGGATGGAGCAACATCTTAGATCATTTCTGGCGGGGCAATTGCGGGTGTATCGGCGCAAGGCCGGGCTAACCCAAGCCGAACTGGCGGCGCGGATCGAACGAACCGCTGAAGCGATATCCAATCTCGAGCGCGGCAAAAGCATTCCGACACTGGAAACGCTGATTGCGATTGCAGCGGCGCTTAGCGTTCCGATGCGCGACTTCTTCCCAAGCGGCGAGCTGGATCATGGTGTCAGCCAGAACCGATTGAATTCAGAAGCGGAAGCGATGGCACTGTTGCGGGGGTTAACGGACAGCCAACTGCGTGTGGCGCTAGCGCAGATAAATGCACTGGGGAACATGTGATGGCTTCAGATGCAGTAAACCGTCATAATAAACCCAAACTGACGTATGCTGCGGCAAGCACATTTTAACAGTAAGGGCGGTGAGCCGGTCAGTCGCTGGTAGCGCGAAATTTCAGGCTTCTGCGCCGGACCGGACATTCTCTGGCTGAGAGAGAACGCAAATCTGGCCGCATCTTCACGCCCGCCCCGAGCCAGAAATGGACCCAGAAACGGCCATCCTTTGATGACGTAAGCCAACGTCCTGAATTTGAAAGTACCAGCAGCACGGACGCGAACCCGAACCGGTTTGGCAAGCCTGATATTGAACGAATGCCGCTTTGAATTCTTCGGATTTCTGCGTTTACAACGCCACGTTGGGCCTCTACCAGTGGATAGGTAGTAGAAGCAGTCACAAACCGGAAGGCCGCGGGGATGAATTATGCTTAAGTCACTGCATTTCCAAAATTTCAAGTCTTGGCGAGAAGCGGAACTGGATTGCGCTCCCATCACAGGTTTCTTTGGCACTAACTCATCTGGCAAAACAAGCTTGATACAGTTCCTGCTCATGCTGAAGCAAACAAAAGACGGAACCGATAGGGCAATATCTCTCGATCTGAACGGCGACATGGTATCCTTAGGAACTGCTTCAGACGCAATTCACAGGCACGATGAAAGCTTGTTACTACGATGGGATCTGGAGTTCACTCTTGAAACTGATCTGGCGCTAGCAGACGCGACTGAAAAAAGAACTGCTGTGATTGCAAAAAGTAGAAAGTTTGGTGTCAGTGCGGCGAATTTCGTCCAAAACAAGGCACCCATTTCTAATAGATTGAGCTACCGCCTAGGGGGTTTGGAATTCACCCTTGAGCCTAAAGGGAGCCAGAACCTTCAATTCGATCTAACTTGTAAAAAGTTGCAAGAGGGCGCAGTCGATTTTAGTTTCCTGCGAACAAAAGGCCGCGCATGGCAATTGCCTGGACCAATCAAGTCATATGCGTTCCCCGACCAAGCGCGAACCTATTTTCAAAACGCTGGATTTTTGGCGGACTTAGAGGCTGCTTATGAGGCGCAATTAGACCAACTGTACTATCTCGGGCCGCTGCGGCAATATCCACAGCGCGACTATCTTTGGTCGCGTTCGCGGCCATCCGATGTAGGGCAACGAGGAGAAAAAGCCATCGACGCAATACTCGCCGCGACGGAAGCGAAAGAACAGCGAAATTTGAAGAAAAAAGGGCACCTCAAGACGTTTCAGGAGATGATTGCCTATTGGCTGAAAGAAATGTGCTTAATCGAAGAATTTCGAGTCGAAGAGATCGCTCCGAATTCCAATCGCTGGCAGGCTCGAGTGAAAACGCGAAAGGATGCCAGTGAGGTCCTGTTGACTGATGTAGGTTTTGGAATTTCACAGGTATTGCCAGTGATCACACTACTTCAGTATGTGCCTGAAGGATCAACTGTCATTTTAGAACAACCCGAGATACACTTACACCCATTGGCACAAGCAGCGCTAGCAGATGTCATTATTCAAGCCGCAGTCCACCGTAAAGTTCAAGTAATCCTTGAGAGTCATTCAGAGCACTTACTTCTACGGCTACAACGAAGAATCGCTGAAGAAGCGATTTCTAGCGATGATGTTTTACTGTATTTTTGTGATGCACCTAAAGGTGAGAGTAAAATCACTAAGCTTGATGTTGATCTTTTTGGAAATATTAATAATTGGCCAGACAAGTTCATGGGTGACGCCTTTAGTGAGGCAGCGCAAGCAGAAATTGCTCGCCTCAAACGCAAGACGGCGAAATAAGTGCCGAAGTACGTAATTGATACAAACGTGCCAATTGTCGCCAACGGTGACGACGTCGGAATTTCCGCTACCTGCCGACTTGCCGCTGTTGAATTATTGTTGAATGCAATTGAGAATGGGAAGGTGTTTCTCGATAGCGAGGGGGCAATTCAAGCGGAGTATCGGCGATACCTCCAACCACGCGGGCAGCCAGGTGTGGGGGATAGATTTTACCTGGAGGTCATCAATAGTCATCCGGACAAGGTAGTGCGGTTGGACTTACCAAAACGGCCCGACGGTGAGTATCAGGACTTACCGCAGCCAATCATTGATTCGGGTTTTGATCCAAGTGACAGAGTGTTTGCGGCTCTGGCAAGCAAAGCTAGGACTGGAGTGTACAACGCAGTTGACAGCGATTGGCTTGAGAAACGCGCCGTCATAGAAGCCAACGGGATTCCGATCAACTTTTTATGCGGATGTGACCCGGCTCTTTGGCGCACATGAGGTTGTGCGGCATCCCCTGTTGACAACCCCGGCAGAAAGTTTCTCGTTATTGGTGCCTCCATCAACCAACACATTGGGGGAGAATTTGATCGCCGAAAACCTGATTGGTCGACTCGACCTGCAAGTGGAACAACGCGTGGCCGAAAATATCCCGCGCTGCCGCCTTCCCGCCGACGAGAATGCTGCGCTGTCCAAAGAATGGCCGCTCTGACTGGTGCGTCGGAGCTTCCCCGCGACTAGATGGATGACCGGTTTGGCCCGTTATAGGCCTGGCCTGTTGCGAAACGCTGCTTGGCCTCACACAACCGCCCCGCTCAGCCACACCACCCACTTCGCGTTTTCAAATTCGCCAACATCCCAGATGCACTGGTCCACATACGCCAACTCGACGCCGAGCACCCGTTCAACAGTTGCGCAATCCACCAGCGCCACGTCACCATTTGATCTGTCGGTAAGCCAATAAATTCGCATCGCACCACCCTCGCCTGAAGCAAAAAACTTCAGGAAATCATGGTGCGAACATCGGGCACAACTATCGGCGCGAGCCCGCTTTTGCGGCCGAGAACCCGGTCGTGACCACCTCTAGCCGGTCCGGAGATCATAGGTGGTCATGCAGGTGGTCTTTACGGGGAAAGCATATCGGGGCCCAGAACGACGGGCATCGAAAACGGGAGCGATCTTCCATGCTGACCACCGACCACCTCGCCCATATCACCCGGCGACCCCGCAGACCGAGCGGCACTACGTGCGGCGCGGCAGGCAGCTAGGGGCGCCGGGGAGGCACGCGGCAGTGGCATGGGTGGGGCGGAGCCGACGATGCCAGTATGGGCGTCAGGGCGGCCTCTCCGTGGGGCGGTGCACTATGCGAGCGGAGCCCATGTCAGCTGCACGCCTAGTATTGCCGCCACAAACCTCGCATATTGCCGCCAAGTATTTCGTTGGAGAGGTGGCATATGGACGAAAGCGACTGGGATGATCGCGCGTTTTATGACGATGGCGAGTGGGTTACGTGGACTGAAATTGACGAGCAGCTTCGCTTTAAGGAGTGGGGTGCGAAGTATCCAAATGCCATACGGTCAATGATTCCATATTTTGAGCAACTGATTTCTTTGGCTGAAAGTTACCACTACGAAACCGGGTTACATCTTGCTGTTTACGGTGACATTGGTGAACTCTTTGGCGCGATCACCTATGGCATTAAACTTAACAAGACCTATGCCCAAGGCTCGGACGGAAGGCTTGATAACGACCATATCGAGGTCAAGACCATAACACCGTTCAAGACCAAAGACGTCGTTGTCGTTGACAAAAATGGAAACTTCAACAAGTTGCTTGTGGTCAAGATCAACGAACATTTCCAAGTGTCTGGGCGCATGATCGACCGGAAGGATCTGCCAAAGCGTTCAGGACGATATATGCGGGTCAAATGGAGCGACCTGCCATCTCCATAATGATGACGCCCGCGCACTCCGCCCTTCACGCCCCCTGCCCCTGATAGGCCAGATCCAACAACGCCAGCGCATCGGCTCCACCGCGCACAGCTTGCGTATAATGGCCGAGTGTCACGGCGGCGCTGGCATGCCCCGCCAGCTTGGCAACCAGCCCAACCTCCACACCTTGCGCCTGCAGCACAGACACGAAGCTATGCCGCGCAGAATGGTGGGTGACGTATCGAATGCCCGATGCCTTAAAGGCGGGCCGCCAATAGCGCTTGAGGAAGTTTGAATACAGCACCGGGCCGCCCCCGCCCAAACGCGGAAGCGGCCATTGCTGCGGCACACCGGGGCCGGGAAATACCCGATAGAGTTCACCATCAAGGCGCGGGCACACCAAGCGCCATGCGAGTAGCAGGCCGCGAAGGGTGGCGGAGATCGGGATGTCGCGCGCTCCAGCCTCGGTTTTAGTTGTTTCGATGGTGGTGCCATCGCGCTCTTGCACGCGGCAGATGGTGATAACGTTGCGATCAAGATCGATATCCGACCAGAGCAGGCCGAGCTGTTCAGAAACACGCACGCCGGTGAGGAACGGAAAGGCGTAAAAGATGCCGCGCTCAGGGTCCGCCTTGGCATGGGCGATCAAAGCCGCCACTTCTTCGGGCGAGAGGATTTCTTTCTTGGGCTTGGATTTACGCTTGGCCAGATTGGTCGGCATCGCGCAGACCCGCACACCAAAATCCTCTTCCGCCAGCGCGAGAATGCCTTTGAGCATCGACATCACTCTATTGGCCGTGTGTGCGCCAACCTCGACGCGAATAAGGCCATGCCAGCGCCGCAGTTGGGCAGTTGTCAGGGCTGATACCAATTCGTCGCCCAACATCAACAGCAGCTTCGCATCGCGGTGCGGCTTTTCGCCGGTCAAGGCATAGTGAACACGCTCTTGGGGGCTGCCCTGCAGCAGTGGCCCGGTGATGGTTTTGAGCAATGGAAGGTAGCCCCGGATGGTCTGGGCCTTAACGCCGCCGCGCTTAGCTTCTATGCGAGGTCGAGACGATCTGATCGTCTCCCTGACCGGCGCGCAGCACAAAGGTATCGTTCTCGCCCGAGCCGTTGAACACATCATTGCCAGCAGTACCCAGTGTCGCGTTCATAAAGTCCTGACGGCTCATGGTTGTGCCATCTGAGAACACGAAGTAGGTCATCTGGTAGATCGACGCGCCACTGCCATCCAGCGCATCATTCACAATGGTGATGCTGCCATCCGATGCCTTGAAGCCGATCTTCAGATCGTTGCCAACATAGACCGAGTACAGGTCGGCTGCCGTCACGCCGTCTTCAAAGCGCAGCGTGTCCACTTCCCCATAGTTATGCGAGGTCGAGACGATCTGATCGTCTCCCTGACCGGCACGCAGCACAAAGGTATCGCTTTTCCCCCAGCTATAGAAAGTGTCATTCCCAGCTGTCCCAAGTGATGCCATAATTGCATCCGTATCCAATACGGTGCCGTCCGAGAATTCAATAAATTCAATCTCGTTCGAGGTTGAATTAAAGTAATTCACGATTGTTACTGTTTCGCCATTTGGCATAGTCAGTATCAAATCACGGTCTGCATTTTGGGAAAATACAACGTCGCTAAGCTCAATATTCATAAGCGCGAGTGTATCTTGGTCCTGAGATGAGTTTAGATCTGTGATAACGTCATTTCCATCACCTAAGCGATAGATGTATTTGTCATCCCCGGTTCCTCCGAGCATAGTATCATCACCTGCGCCACCGAAGAAAACGTTGTTACCACTACCCGAACTTAAGTTGTCATCACCAGCAAGTCCGAACATTAAATCATTTGCGGCCGAACCTGAAATTGAATCGGCACCATCCGTACCAGTCTCCATATTCGAAGTGTCGTTCGAGTGTTGGTATAGATAGAGCATGGTTTGTGCGATTGCAGGATCGCCATATATTTGAGCGGCAATAGAAAAGTCAGCATCATAGCCGCCCTGGCCATCATCTAAGTCGAGTTTTAATAATTTTATGACAACCAAAGCATTTTCTAAATTCAGTGCGCCATTTGCAACTGAATCAAATACGGCAGTGAAAATATCAGCATTTGATCCAGATAGCTGGTTTGTCTGCGCATCCAATGTGCTGGCCAATACACTAAGAAATCCCACCGCACTTGCTGTTGTAGGAAGAGAGCCGGAATTCATTACTGATAATATTATTCCCGAGTCTGATGCCTGAGCCATGAAACGCGCGGCGAATTTCTCAACCAGCTCGTCGAATTGTGCTTCGAGGTCTACCGATGCTTTTGCGTTGGGGTTAGCGCTCCCAGGATTTGAACCATGACCGGGTTGCAAGAAATCAGTGCCGTAGAACTCTTCCAAAAACGCCAAATGTCTGCCATCTATATAGCTTCCACGAGAGCTTGGGTCCACATCAGCTACACCGGCCCAGTTTAGCATGAATTGCTCAAAGTTCCCCAAAAAGCCAGCTATGTCCCCACTATTGACTTGTTGTACGAGGCTGCTCGATTCTGATACCAACGCGGCATCTTGCGACAACGCCACCCAAGTTGAGGGGATATGTCCATAACCATATAAAACAGGCAATACTATCGCCTCAGCTGAGTAAGTGAAATTATCTGGCAGAATATAGTCGCTTTTGCGCTGGTCTACTTCAAACCAAATATCTTCTATTACAGTAGAATGACCATCGACCCATGTCACCGTACTGCGATCACTCACTGTGTGACCCGAGTTGGTCTCATCAACGGATATAGAACCCAAATCGATGCTAACGACCCCCGCATCAACCAGTGTGGTAAGTTCACCTGCGTCTGTATTGCCGTCAACATCGGCATCCTGCCACAAAACCAAATCTGCGTAAGCCGTATCATTTTGATCAATTACGCCATCACTATTGCTGTCAAGTGCTGCTAGCGATAGAAAGCCATTTGCAAATGCTTCTGAATTACCAAAAAATTTCCGATTGATCGTCAATAATGCCATTTCCGTTGACATCGTAGGCCAGCAACGCATCATCTGGTGCGACCCAACCTGTGAGCTCAGCAAATCCATCTAGATCGAGATCAAATTGAACCGTCGAATCCACTAGTGCTACAAGCTCTATTCCATCACCATCAAGGTCAATAACTAAAGGTGAGGTGTCCGGATCCAGGAAGCTGCCATCATCAGGTGCATCGTTGGCAATAGCTTCACCGCCAGCAGAACCTGCATCCGTATTGTCATCGCCAAAGAGATAGTTAAATATATCTGTTGTAACATCAATGCCAAGTTCTAGAACGGCTTTAGTAACGGTGTAGGCAACATATCCTACGGCCGCCGCCGTCAAAACCACCGACGCCGCCGTCGCCGCCGTCGCCGCCGCCGCCGTCGTAGCTCCCTGAGCTACCACCGTTAATCCATAGATTACGCCAGAGTATATCCCTCCAACTATCGCATTTGTTACGACTTGTTCTGGTAGCTCCTCGAGGGCTGCGTGAAATTCCTCCCAATCACCGTTGAACATTCCATTCTTAAATGCTTCATAATTATCGTTCGCAAATTCAAATAAATCGCCTAAGTTTAAGCCTAATGTAAGATCGTAACTTTTGATTTGTTTCCAATATTCGGTCCAAACGAGCCCATCTGCTGTAACAAAATGCGAATATGCGCCCACATCTATTGATGTAATTTTGCCATCGCTGTCATAGCTGATAGCCCCAGCAGCGCTTGCTGCCGCTGCATTGATCTTTAGTTGATCAAATACCGCGTCAATGCCAGACGGCCTAACGCCATTCGGATCTGGCGGTAAATCATAAATCTCAAGCAGGGCTGATTTAGAAATGCCATTTATGCTCGTGACAGCATCGTTATTCAGTAATGCCTGCAATTCGACGTCTGAGAAGATACGTCCAGAGTTAGCGTCGCCAACAATGGCAATAACATCACCGGACGCAGTGCTGGCAAAACGTTCGGACGCTTGTCCCCACAGACTTTCGTTGGTTGGGCCACCTATGCGGTCGCCAAGTGGGGTGCCGTATATATCAGCACCCGCGGCTACGCCATAAGCACTCCTCAATCCGTCATTAACCTCAGGGCTACCCAAAAATTTTCCAACATCCGTCTGGCCGATGGTATTGTATGCTTCTGCACTATTTGCGGCATAGGCCTCGACTGTTGCAGTGGTATTACCACCGGAATACACAATGGTGGTGCCAACTATTCCAGTATCGATACTAAGTTTGTTGGATATTTCGGCAACTTTGTCAGAATACGCGTCACCAGTTAAATGCGAAAATTGCGCAAGCTCATCATAGGCGTTCTGAAGGGTGTAACCGCTAATTCAATAAAGTCTCCGGCTGCAATTTTTTCTATAACTTCAGGCGAAAAACCTGCAACGGCACCAATTTTCCCTTCTTTTAATTCACTTGGCGTATTTGCCCCGGTGAAAACCGAAAACCCTTCTAGTATAAACTTGATCGCGCGGTCTTGTTGCTCACGCGACTCAAATTTCTTTGCATTGGTTTTGACCAAATAAGTTCCGCCAAGCGTTCTGTCTTCTTCCTGGGTGTATGCGACAATGTGAAGTCCAAAAGGACCAAACACATATGATGGAAGCCCGGTCTCTTTATCCATCGGACGGATTCCGCCAATTTGACGTACCGCAAAAGTAAACCCGATTTTCCGACCATCGATATGTATTACATATCTAGGCGGAAACTCTGCTCGGACATCGGAGGGATAGAATTCTATCCAAATATCAGGATCATTGTTAGATTTGATGAGACGTTTTTTGTCGTCATACCAGTAATTTGGGTTTTCGGTACTGCCCATATCAAGTCATTCCCAGCATATGAATTTTGAGGGGATAGGGCGATAAAGTGAATAATAAGTCAACCCTAACATGCATCACCGCTGAAATTTGCTACCAACGAATATTTACGATCACTCCTTCGCCACATCACCCTCTGTCAGAACAACTAACTTTGTATGATCCGATCCAGCTTGCGAACGGCACGCAGACGGATCGATCCGCCTTACGGTTAAGGAAGATCCTGAGACCACGCGAAAAGTGTCTCAACCCAATTAGTTGGGATCTCGTGCCCACCATCATTGAGGTCAACTCGAAACTCGGCACCAGACTGACAGCCATACCAGCGCGTGGTTTCTGTGGTTTCGCTGGTGGCAATTTCTTCTTTTTCCGAACAACCGGATGCTGCGGCCATCATCTCAACAGCCTCTATTGCGCCTAGCCAACCGTGCCAAGTCGCTGTCCTTTGTGTGCCATCCACTGGCACCACACTGTCAGCTGTGCCGTGCGTGTGGTACAAATTGAAACTTGGGCGAACGTCTGCACACGACAATAGTCGATCGCGAACAGGTGTACCTCCGATCGTTGCAAAATTACGCAGCCTCGTGTCCAGACCTTCGCAGGCCAAATACCACACGAACGTGGCTCCGTTTGAATGCCCGGCCACAATCAAATCTTCTTCTTGTATCGGAAATTTGGAAGTTGCGTCGTTGATGACATCCTGGACGAACCTGTAATCGTCGCGACCGTCGCGTTGCCCTTCCCAAATCCAGCCACTTAAGCGCCTGCCGCCAGAATAGGTAACATCAAGTGCGCTTGGCGCAATTAGAGCGTAGCCCTTTTGAAGAAGCGGCGCTACCAAGGCAGCGTCCCTTATGACACTCGCGCCACTTCCTCCCGAGCCGTGAAAAAAGATAACCGCTGGAAACGGCCCTTCCCCTTGCGGAACAAGAATATTGTAGGAGCGATTTCCAACTTGGCAAGGCGCTATGACATCACCACAGATAAGGTCTTGTGCGGCCAAATCGGTGAGCGCGTGACCGTTGGACTGGGATTCATACCAAAAGTACATGGATGCCGCGAGAAATAAGACAGCTATAATTCGGACCATTTTTAAAGCACGCACCCGGTTTGATCGGCTTTGCATCTACAAAGATTTGATCGCCACCAGAATTAGCGGCGTTCACAAGCCTAATTTTATCGACATATTCCTGATGATATTTCTGATGAAGGGCAAGTGATGAATTCTAGGTTGAAAATAAAACTTCAAATTCGCGCCTTAGCCAGAATATGATATTTGTCTCTGGCTCAGATCGCCAGACAATTGGTGTCAGTTCAGGTTGTTGTTACTCTGTTGGGACAAGCCCTATCGACTGCTCTGCCCCCTGAAAACTGGACCGTTCAAAACTGGAGTTTCTCGCTGTAACTTCCTGGCTTGGAGAAGGAGTGGAAACGATGAAAGCATCGAAGTTTTCGGACGCACAAAAGGCGTTCGTTTTGAAGCAGGGCGATGACGGAGTGCCGGTTGCCGAGATTTGTCGAAAGACGGGCATAAGCCAGGCAACATATTTCAATTGGAAGAAGAAGTATGCGGGTCTCATGCCTGACGAGATGCGCCGATTAAAGGCGCTGGAGTGAGGCGCAAGCGCCACTGGTCCGAGCGTAGCGCCGAACGAGAATGGCCGGCTGAAGAAGATCGTGGCCGACCTAACGTTAGATCGCGAGATGTTACAGGTGAAGGCCGTTCAGCAAACGATCTGGGGGATCGTTTGTAGGCCGCAAGATCCGGCGAAAGCTCTAAAGCCTGCTCGGATGCGCGAAGTGGTTCGCGGGATGTGCAACGACTGGTGCGTGTCGATCCGGACGGCTTGTGGGGCCCTCCGGTTTGATCGATCCACGTTCCACTACAAATCCCGCCGCACCGATCAGGCGGCTGTCGAAAGACGGATCAAGGACATTTGTGAAACGCGCGTGTGCTAGGGGTATCGCCGGGTGCACGTGCTGTTGCGACGCGAAGGTTGGGAGATCAACATGAAGAAAACACGTAGGATTTACAATGAGTTGTGCTTACAATTGCGGAACAAGCACCCAAAACGCCGCGTGAAAGCTAAGCTGAGGGCGGGCTGCCAGGAAGCTGTTGGACCAAACGATGTCTGGGCGATGGATTTTGTGCATGATCGGCTGGCAACAGGTAAGAAACTGCGCATCCTGACGATTGTGGACACCCATTCCCGCTATTGCCCCGCGACCGATCCAAGGTTCTCATATCGGGGCGAAGATGTGGTCCAGACATTGGAAAGCATCTGTGGTCAAACGGGTTATACCAAGACGATAAGAGTCTATAACGGCAGCGAATTTATCTCCCGCGATATGGACCTTTGGGCTTACGCGAATGACGTAACACTGGACTTCTCGCGACCCGGAAAACCGACTGACAATGGCTTCACAGAAGCATTCAACAGCAAGTTCCGATCAGAATGCCTGAACACGCGTCGCCATTGTTGCTCGAACCAATGGCGCAACGATGCCAACTTCATGACGCTTGCAGATGCCCGCAAAAGTTGGAGGATTGGCGTAGAGACTACAACGAGGTCAGACCTCATAGCGCGATCGGATATAACGTGCCGATCGACATACATAATTCCGGTGGCGCAACCAGCCCGTCATCGTGATCAGAGCCGGAAAAGTCCAGCAATGGGCAGTCCAAGGTTGGGTAGCAGTGCAATAACCCCAAGGACTCCGCGCAAGCTGGAGGGAAATTGGGGCGCAGGTCATGACCAGTACGCTGTCTGACGTCAGCGCCTATGGGTCCAAATAGTGTTATTTGATAAGAGAGTGTTTCTGGCTCACCGTAACCACTGAGGAGTCGGATTTCACCATAGACCCCATTGGGCCGTGAGCGGGCATATTGTCACCGTCCGGTCACCAGCACAAAATTCGACCAGCCTCCACGAAATTTCACCAGAATCGAGCTTTCGATATTCTGAAGGACGTAAGTATTAACCCTTCCTTTCCTTGAATTCCCTTCATTTAGCTTCACTCTCCTTCAACTACCTTACAAGTGGATTTCGCCCATGGCATGCAAGAGGTCAGGGGTTCGACTCCCCTTGGCTCCACCATTCCCCTGAACGATTTTCGGTATATATTTGAACGGGTTACGCGGTAGCGGATTACCTATCGGGGCCGTTGTCACCGTTGTGCAAGCAGTCTCGGGTCACCGTGTTGTCACCGCAAATGGGTGACGGCTATTGCATTGAGCCGCGAAAATTGCCCATTCACGCTTCCTTCAGATACCAAGAAAAGGCCGCGCAAGGTTGTCGATGTTGCTGCGCAAATTGGGACAGTTGATGAAAATACCACGTATTCAACGGATGATCACCCTGCCCAACAGCACGCAGATTTCGCGCGACCTCAATTTCAAGATGGCATGTGTCAAAAGGCAACCCTGCTATAGAGGTAATATGAAATCGCAAACAGAAGAACTATTCCGATCCAGCTTCCAACGAAAAAACTCAAAAGGGCCACGATTTTCCCGTAACGTGCAGAACCGGCAATAATCCCTTTTGTCCCCGCGCCGGAACTTCCTGAAAGGCGAGATCCGACCATGGTTTTCCCAGATCCGGCGTGTCGAATAATGTAAATTTTTAGTAGTTTGAGTAACAGACCGATGGCGCCGAACAAGGCCGGGAGAAGATACCAATATTCTGACAACCACCTCATTCCATGATCCTTGTTCAGCCGAAATTCTTTGACCGTCGTAATATAAAATTGGGCATCAGCTTTTCTGCCGCGTCCTTTGATGTTCGGGCTTCTTGTTCATCTTCGCTCCTTAAAGGCTACGATGAACCCCTCTGGTGTTCAAATCCTCAAATCTGTCCCACAGGTGCTGACGTCAGACAAACATACATAACATGCATCCTGGAGGCTTTTGAGGGGCTGGCAAAGCCATCCGGCTTGGAGATTGCTACACTTCCGCGCGCACCAGAAGTGTCCTTCAGACATGTTAACCCTGTAACAGGTGCAACCTGCACAAGCAGCGCGCGCTGTGCGCTCGGTATCGGTCATCGGTCATTCCCCGGGGGCCGCTTAAACAGATCAACTTAAACAGGGTTCAAAGTTGGTGGTAATGTTTTCAAACCAAGAACGCCGCGCGCGGTGCCGGGCGCTGGGGATTCTGGTTAGCTGTGCCAAATTGGCATTGCCGCTATGCCAATTTACCGTGTTGTAAGCACTGGTTCAGCATCGTAATTGTGCAGTGCAGCAAAGAAATGCCGCATCGCAACAAATGAGGCAGTAGCATGGCGACAACACAAACATACAGGGGGCTGGAGGCAGTTCTGCACACTGGCCGCGCATATTTTCACAAGAAACGTGATCAACTGACTGGCGCAATTGCCAGGCGCAAAACCTTCCTCGCGGTACAACACGAACTTTCGTCGCTCACGAACCGCGACCTCAAGGATCTGGGGTTCCGGCGTAGCGATATCAAATCAATCGCAATGGAGGCGGCAAATGGCAGCTAAAACAACAATGGCAGATGCCACAAACCGTAATCCAGTGCCAGCTTTGGCGCTGATCGCCAGCAAGGCATATGGCTTTCTGACCACACTCGGGCGCATTGGCGTCAAAGTTGGCCGCGCGGCGCATAATTTCTTGTACACCGCGCAGGTCGCCCGAATGATTTCAACACTTTCGCGACTAAGCGACAACCAGCTTGCGCAGATCGGGATCTCGCGGTCAGACATCCCAAAATATGCCGAAACGCTGATGGCGACTGACCAGAAAGCCAGCGATTCGGCCAAAGACTGAAACGAACGTGCTGGTTCTGGCTCCTCCCAGGGAACCCAGCGCAAGCGGTGGCGGCAACTCGGCAGGGAGCGCCAACGCGTCCGGCCAGTATCTTCAGCTCCTCCTGAGGATGCTGGCCAATACCAAAACTATGGGGCCAGAATGCTTAGGAGGAACATCGCGTGCTGATGCGATTCACGTCGCCTTGTATGCTCCATTGTCGCGCTTCAATTCACCAAATTCTCAAATAGACGGGCGACAGCTTCCGCACCCGGGTCAACATGGCCCTGAAGCTGCTCGGCGTTGATGTAGGATGCGCGGCCCGCATTTGCGCGTGTTAATGTGGCCGTATGATTGGCGCCTTGGCGTGCGGCCCTTGCCGCATCTGGCAAGCCAGTCTCAAGCGCCGTCAACGCGGGTAGCAAAGCATCAATCATCGTGCGGTCACCGGGTTTGGCCCCGCCGATTTCCTGCATCCGGTCGAGCCCGGCCATAAGTGCTTGGCGCATTGGCATCCCTGACGAGGCGGCATCGCCTGCCGCGGCAAAGAAAATGGCAAGCAGAACGCCGGAAGACCCCCCCATTGTCTGGCTAAGTTCCTGCCCGATGGCGCGGTAAAGCTGCGTGTGATCGGCCAGCGGAAGCGAGTCCATCACGGCCAGAAGCGCGCGCGATGCGCCTGCCAAAGTCGACCCTGTGTCACCGTCACCGGATTTTGCGTCAAGCGCATTCAGGTCGGCTTCGGCGGCGATCATGATGTTACAACAGGTGGTCAGAAACGCCTTGGTGGCGGAATGCGCCGAGGGTAGGGCTTTGATGGGGGACAAGCCATCTGGCAGGGGCAGGATTGTTTGCGCGGTCAGCTTCACACATCCCGGCCATGCGGCAATGCCACACGGCGCGCTGAGCAGGGCCACCTGTTCGGAATCCGCCTCAAGCACCGAAACCGAGAATCCGTGCATCGCCAGCGATGTCATCATTGCCGCGGGCCCGACCATAAGGTCCAGCTGCCGGCCAATGCGCGATTTTAGCAATTCGGAAGCCAGCACCGCCATTTCCAGTATCGAAACACCGCCGAGATTATTGAGCAGCGCCACAAAGTGACCTTCGCCCATGGCAGGGGCAAGTTTGTCGGCCACAGCCTCAATCGCTTGTTTTGCACCGCTATACGGCACTTGCTCGACACCCGCTTCGCCATGAATGCCAAGGCCAAGTTCGGCCATACCCGCCGGAATACGTTGCTCTTTTGGCGATCCGGGCACGGTGCAGGTGTCAAGTGACATGCCAATGCTGTGGCTTGCCTCGATCACGCGTTCGGCCATTTTTGTCACATCTTCCAATGCGGCACCCTGTTCTGCAAGCGCGCCTGCGATCTTGTGCACAAACAGTGTGCCCGCAACGCCGCGCGATTGCGGCAAATTCGGCAGCGCGATATCGTCATCGACAACGACCATACTCACCTTTCGCCCGAAGGCCCGCGCGCGCTCCGCAGCAAGGCCAAAGTTCAGCCTGTCGCCGGTGTAGTTCTTGACGATCAGCAAGCAGCCTGCAGGGCCAGTAACGGCAAGTATGGCGGCCAAAACAGCGTCAACCGACGGCGATGCAAAAATATCGCCACATACCGCGGCGGTGAGCATACCCGCGCCAACGAATCCTGCATGGGCAGGCTCATGGCCGGACCCGCCACCACTGACCAAAGCTACCTTGGATTTATCCCAATCTGCGCGCACGACAACCCGAATATGCGGATAGCCATCCAACCGGGCCAGCGCGCCACCCGAAGCGGCGATCACGCCATCAATGGCGTCGGTCACCATATCGTCTTTGCTGTTCATGAAATGGTTCATTGGATTCTCCTCACGCAATACGGGCGCCGGTGGCGTCAAAATAGTATGGGTTCTGAGGCTGGATCTTGACCACATCACCATGAGTAAGCGCGGTATGCGCATCGGTTACGGTGATCAGGTCATGGGATTTGAACTTCAGATGGAGCTGCGTCTGGTCGCCCAAATGCTCTACCCGTTCTACAAAGCTCTCTTCGCCTTCACCCTGCATAATCTGCTCTGGCCGCAGCCCGATGGTTGCAGCACCCTCTGGCGCGCCGCCAAAAACATCGGCGGGCACAAGATTTATGCGCGGCTGGCCGAGGCGGCTGGCCACATAAATGCTGACCGGATTTTCGTAGATTTCACGGGGCGTGCCGAATTGCACCAACCTGCCCTTGTCAAGCACGCCAACATGTGTGGCCATTGTCATCGCCTCGACCTGGTCATGCGTGACATAGAGTATTGTTGCGCCGGAATTTGCCTGAATGCTTTTAAGCTCGATCCGCAAGTCGCTGCGCAATTTGGCATCGAGCGAGCTGAGCGGCTCGTCCATCAGGTAAACGGCGGGGTTGCGCACCAAAGCACGGCCAATCGAAACACGCTGCATTTCCCCACCAGAAAGCGCGGTCGCCTTGTTGTCGAGCTTGTGTGAGATCTGAAGAATTTCAGCCACCTCGCCAACCTTGCGGGCAATCTCGGCTTTTGGCGTGCGAAGGATTGGTGATTTCAGCGGAAACTCAAGGTTCTCGCGCACGGTCAAATGCGGATAGAGCGAGTATTGCTGGAAAACCATCGCAACATCGCGCTGTGCAGGCGTTAGACCGGCCATTGAACGACCACCGATTGAAATGCTGCCCTTGCTGGGCTTGTCGAGGCCCGAAACCATGCGCAATGTCGTGGTTTTTCCTGCCCCTGTTGGCCCTAAAAGCACCACAAAAGAACCGTCAGGCACTGTCATGCTGACATCGGCCAAGGCGGTATTGGTGCCAAAGGATTTTGAGACATTGTCCAGTATGACTTCAGCCATGATTCAGCACCTCGCGATTGGTTTCAGAAATCAGCGCAAGGTTGCTGGCATTGTCAAAAACGCTAAGCGTTCGGGCATCAAAATCAAGCCCTGTGCTTTCGCCAACCTGCACGGGCACATGCGAAGGAATGCGCGCCTTTACTTGGCCATGCGCGGTTTTCAGGGTCACGATTTGCGTCGTTCCCAGATACTCGCTGGCGATAATTTCACCACGATAGCTTGCTGCATCACTCAAATGCACATGTTCGGGGCGCACACCCAGAGTTAGAGCGCCGCTTGCGCCCGCCAACTGGCGCGGCACTGCAAAACGCGTCTCGCCCAGGCTGACATGCTCAGCGCCATTCCCGACCGTGCCGTTAAACTCCAGAAAATTCATGGAGGGCGAGCCGATGAACTGCGCCACAAACCTGGTGGCTGGCCAGTCGTATATGTCTTGTGGAACACCAAACTGTTCCACAACGCCGTGGTTCATGACGACAATCTTGTCGCCCATCTGCATTGCTTCCAACTGGTCGTGGGTCACGTAAACGGTGGTTGCACCCATCCTGTCATGCAATGCACGCAATTCTTCCGACATATGCTGGCGAAACTCTGCATCGAGCGCGCCAAGCGGTTCATCCATTAAAAATGCTTTCGGGTTGCGCACAATCGCACGGCCCAATGCAACGCGCTGCCGATCACCTCCCGACAGGCCTCCGACGGGCCGCTCAAGAATGTCGGTAATGCCAAGGATTTCAGCGACCTCGGCCACCTTTTTCCTGACCTGCGGCCTGGCCATACCCTGTGATAGCAGTGGATAGCTAATGTTTTTGCGCACATTCATGTGCGGATACAACGCAAACATTTGAAAGACGAAGGCGATGTCGCGCTGGCTGGCGGGCTTTTGGCCGACCTCTTCACCGTCAATGTAAATCTCGCCCGAGGTCGGCAGTTCCAGCCCCGCCATCATCCGCAAGGTTGTCGTTTTTCCACAACCGGACGGGCCAAGCAGCATGAAAAACTCGCCATCTTCAATTGTGAAAGTCGAAGACTTCACCGCATTGAAGGTTCCGAAGTCTTTGCGCACGTTTTCAATTCGTATCTGTGCCATGAGCTATTCCGGAAAATGGCTGACGATGATGAACATCACCGTGCCAACCAATGTGACAATGAAAGAATAGGTGAACAACCACAGGAAGAAGGGCTGCATCAGCATCACCACGCCAACCGCGATAAGGATCGAGGCGAGCATTTCCCAGGGGCCACGGCGAAACCGCAGAAACTTGGCTATCATCTCGGTCATTTGCGCACCGCCCCGAATGTAATGCCGCGCAGCAAGTGTTTGCGCAGCAAGATGGTGAAAATCATGACCGGCACAAGAAAGATAGTTGCACCCGCCGCTACCGCTGGCCAGTCTTTGCCCGAGGTGCCGATGATTGTGGGAATAAACGGCGGCGCGGTTTGCGCGTTGCCCGAGGTGAGCAGCACCGCAAAGGCATACTCGTTCCACGCAAATATCAGGGCGAAAATGGCCGTGGAGGCGATACCTGTTGCCGCCTGTGGCAGCACAACCTTGTAAAAAGCCTGAAACCGGGTGTAGCCGTCAATCAGCGCCGCTTCTTCATATTCGATGGGTATTTCATCAATAAACCCTTTGAGCAGCCAAACCGATAGCGACAGGTTCACCGCGGTATACAGCAATATCATGCCAAGATGCGTGTCATTCAGCCCAAGGTTCCGGAACATCAGGAAAATGGGGATGGCCACGGCGATGGGAGGCATCATGCGCGTTGAAAGGATGAAGAACATCAGGTCATCCTTCAATGGCACGCGGAAGCGGCTGAACGCATAGGCCGCCGCTGTGCCAAGAAGCATACACAGCGCGGTTGAACCAAACCCGATGATGACCGAGTTGAGGAACCGTTCGCCGTAGCGCGACGGGCCGGTGATGACCGTGCCGCGTGCGCGGGCGATCTCGTCATACCATGTTTCGGGCGGCCCGGCTTCTTCCAACATCCCTTCGGTGGCGCGGGTGCGGTCGGTGAAAAGGTTTACATAACCTTCAAGCGTTGGTTCAAACACGACAACCGGCGGATAGGCGATGGAGTCGGTTGGCGATTTGAAGCCGGTGGCAATGATCCAAAGCAGCGGGATCAGTGTGATGACCGCATAGCTGACAACAAGGAGTCCCGCGCCCCATTTTGTGCGCTTTGACGGGTCTGTGACTGAAAAGCTCATCTTTCCTTAACCTTGTTTAGGGCCTTCACGTAGATCGAGGCCAAGCCGAAGACGGTGACGAACAAGATAACGGCATAGGCCGAGGAATATCCCGTTCGCCATCTTTCAAAGGCTTCACGTTTGAGGTCGATTGATGTGAGTGTGGTGGTATTGCCCGGCCCGCCGCCCGTTAGTTGGACAACCAGATCGAACATTTTAAGGTTTTCAATCCCGCGAAACAGCACGGCAAGCATCAGGAAGGGCAGCGCCATAGGGATGGTTATGGTCCAGAACTGTCGCCATTTGCTGGCACGGTCACATTCCGCCGCCTCATAAATACTGTCGGGGATAGAGCGCAGCCCAGCCAGACAGATCAGCATCACAAAGGGTGTCCACATCCATGTGTCAACGATCACAATAGCCCAAGGTGCAAGATTCACATCGCCAATCATCGAAAAACTGGCCGGGTCGGCACCTGTTAGAAATGCGATGACATAGTTGAAAAGCCCGATCTGTGGCTGATACAGAAATGTCCAGAAATTACCGACAACGGCAGGGGAAAGCATCATCGGGAATACGATGATTGTGGTCCATAGGTCATTGCCGCGAAATTTTTTATTGATCAGATACGCCAGCGTGAAGCCAATCAGAACCTGCAACGCAATCGTCCAGATCAGGAAATGCGCGGTGGCCTGCATGGTGGCCCAAATGTCCGGGTCGGTCAGGATGCGTGCGTAATTCTCAAGGCCAACAAATTCGACATCATTGTTTGGCCTGTTCACGCGAAAATTCGTAAAACTCAACCGGATGGTCCAGATCAGGGGGAAGATGTTCACTGCCAGCAGCAAAAACACGGTCGGTGCCACAAATATCCAGGCGATCGTGCGGTCAGAAAAGCCGCGGATGCGACGTGCTGCACCGGCTGGTGTGATCTGCGCTACCTTGTCGGCCACTCTATTGCTCATGTCATCATTCCTTCGCAGCAGAGGCTGTGTGCCACCCGCTTTGAACCATAGCTAAATTGGGTCAAGATGTCCTCCAGTCGATATAGGAGACTAACGACTGGAGGAGAGAGGCCGGTGCCTTGCAAAAGCACTGCACCCGGCAATGAAAGGCCTAGATTTTGCCTTCATCCTCGAAAATTTCGGTCCAGTCGCTGACAAGACCGTCAAGTGCTTCTTGTGCCGAGCCTTCGCCCGCGACCACGTAGTTGTGGATGCGGTCCTGCATGGTCAGCAGAAGATCTGCATAGGCGGGCTCTGCCCAGAAGTCTTTCACGATCGCCATCGAGTCGAGGAAGGTTTGTGCATAGGGCTGGCTTGTTGCAAAGTCGGGGTCTTCAACAACAGCGCGCAATGCTGAATATCCGCCAAGTTCCCACCAACGCGCCTGAACTTCGGGCTGCGCGAACCATGCAATATATTCCAGGGCAGCATCTTGCTTGGTGGAATACGAGACGACCGAAATGCCTTGGCCGCCCAATTGCGCAAACTGCCCAGCGGGGCCTGCCGGATTGGGGAAGTAGCCAGACGCGCCGTTGCCAACGTTTTCATCGGCTTCAACGCCGGGCCAGATAAAGGCAAAGTTCATCTGCATCGCAACCTGGCCGGAACGATAGGCATCAATATTTTCGCCCATATACCAGTTTGACGAACCCGGAGGTGTGCCGATCTCATACAGATTTCGGTAGAATTCCAAGCCAGCGACTGCGCCTTCGGAGTTAACGAAACCTTCCAGATCATAGGGTTGATCAGGGTTTTCATACAGGAACCCATAGTTATAGAGCGCGTTTGTGACGCCCATCGTAATGCCTTCGGACCCACGCTCGGTGTAAATTGCAGCACCGTAAACTGTTGTGCCGTCAATATCGCGGCCTTGGAAAAAGGCGGCGATGTCGCGCAGCTCTTCCAGCGTTGCTGGCACGCCGAGTTCGCGGCCGTAGGTTTCCATGAATTCTGCCTGGAGTTCTGGACGCTCAAACCAATCACGACGATAGGTCCAGCCGACGACATCGCCAAAAGCGGGCAGAGCGTAGTAGTTCGGGGTGCCTTTGGGCCATTCAGCATAGCCGGTCACAGTTGCTGGAATAAAGTCATCCATCTTGATGCCGTTTGCATCGAAGAAATCGTTCAGCTTTACATAATGGCCGTTTTCCGCGCCGCCACCAATCCATTGGCTGTCGCCGATCATCAGATCGCAAAGCTGCCCGCCGGAATTGAGTTCGTTGAGCATCCGGTCGGCAAAGTTTGGCCAAGGCACAAACTCGAATTTCATTGTGTAGCCGGTGCTTTCCTCAAAGTCCCGGCTTAGCTCGATGAGGGCGTTAGCAGGGTCCCACGCGGCCCAACACAAGGTGAGTTCGGTTGCTTGGGTTTGTGAAACTGCGACTGAAGAAATGCCAACGGCAAAAAACGCGCTGGCGGCTGTTGTCGCCAATAGCTTGGAGTTCATCGGTAAAATCCTCCCTGGATCAATATGGCCGCAACCTCCTCGCCGCGACTCAACCGTATCCAAAGTGTTAATGATGCACGTGCCTCAAATCAACAAAAAAATGATGCACGTGCCTCAGGATGTGGTAGAAAGCCTTTGAGAACACGATGGATTTTGTGTGTCTGTCTGCGATCGTCAGTCGATAAGAAGCTGAAATGAAAAAAGAAAACCAACTGCCAACAGATGGAATTGCCACCGTGCGGCCAACCACGAAAGACCTTGCAAAAGCAGCTGGTGTAAGCCGGGCCACTGTCGACCGTGTGCTGAACGGCCGCGATGGAGTGCAGAAAAAGACCGTTGAAAAAGTCAACGCGGCGATTTTGAAGCTTGGTTTTGTGCGCAATATCGCGGCGGCCAACCTCGCCAAAAGCCGGACCTATCGGTTTTTATTCGCGCTGCCCAAATCCGGTGATCAGTTCCTGAACGAGATTCACAAGCATATTTCTGAAGCGGGCACGGTATTTTCTGCCGATATGATCGCGACCACGGTGAGTCATCTGAATGAAAACGACCCCCACGAAATTGCCGCATTCCTTGGCACGCTGTCACCTGCTACGGTTGACGGCGTTGCGATTATGGCGCCCGAAACGCCACAAGTGCGCGATGCCATTCTGCGGCTTAAAGAGCGTGGTGTGCATACATTACCCTTTATTTCCAACCAAACACTTACAGGCGATCACTGGGTCGGGGTTGATAACACGGCGGCAGGTGCAACAGCGGGCACGCTTTTGGGGCGCTTTCTGACACGCCAGCCGGGCAAGCTTTTGGTGATTGCCGATAGCATCCAGTCGCGCGACAACCTTGAGCGTCGGTCGGGTTTTGACGCGGTGATCAACGCATCATTCCCTCAGCTCTATGCGCTGCCGTCGCTTGAAACTTACGGTGCGAAAGAACGTGCCGAACACATCATTGCAACAGCCTTCCAGCTTCATGAAAATATTGCCGGGATCTATATCTTGTCATCCGAAGCACGTGTGCCGTTGTCGATCATCCGCCAGATGCCAGCCGCCCAGTCGGCTGTGATCATTGCGCACGAGCGCACGCCCGCGACGGTTGAGGCGCTTGAAGACGGCACGTTGGATGCGGTTATCACACAAGACCCCGGCCACCTGGTGCGCAGCGCCATCCGTAAATTGCGCGCCTTAACCGACAAGCTCATGACGCTACAATCCCAAGAAAAGATCAGGGTTGAAATTTTGCTGAAGACCAATCTTTAGTGTCGGCGGCCAAGGTTGTTCGTGAATTGTCTGCCGTCAGCGCATGGGCCAATCATACGTCGGCCCGGCACGAGTTCAGAACCATTACCATGCCAATCCCGTGGTCGGCTTTTCCGTTCAACCACTTGTCAGAATGCCGGTCGCTTGGCATATCCCCAATTGTTGGGCGGACTCTACGCAAATCTGGCAGAGTTTCAGGGGGTCAGGTCAATTGTAATCTTCAAGCATATTTGGCAACCAACACGCTGATGTGCCTGCTTGTCATTCTGTTTTTGAAACATTGACTTTGCACCAAACACAATCGTGGTCCGAAAGCGGTTTTCCGTCTGCCATTGTCGATACAAGAACGCCATTATCCGCGTTGTTCAACCCTCGGCCCGCGAACCAGTCAAGCTTCATCTCACGCTCGGGGTGGGGCGAAATAAGGCTGGGGCGGGTTGTGTTGCCGGCTGCGGTGAACCCCCAAGAATAGCCGCGTTCGATGGCCAAAGCGAACAATGTCTCGTTTCGCCAGTCGAAATCGGGTGGAATGTGGTTTCCGGTATTCAGATCGCCGCCAATCATTACAGGCAAATCAGGGGCGAAAACGTCGATCTTGTCGAGCAGGGTTTGCATTTGGCCGCAGCGGTGCGCAGCGCCTGCGTTACTTTCAAGATGGGTGGACACAAAGCATACCGGGCCGCCATCGGTTGCCACAATAGCGGCGATTGCCATACGACCGCCAAGGCGCGGTTGCTGCGGGTCTACGGTGATGCCCCCCTCGGCAAACCAATGGCCATGATCATCCAGACGGATCAGGGCCGTGTGTTCAAATGGAACCGAGGACAGGATTGCATTGCCATGCCAGCCAAGCGAATTGAAACGATCGGTGCAAAACGCCCGTTCTGTGACCCCGCCGAGACCCAATTCGTGAAATTCGACCCCGAAGGCATAGGCCATGCCAAGCTGAGCGGCCATCACCTCGGTGGTATGGCGCTGTTTGGTGCGGGCCATGCCGTGGTCAACCTCGGACAGAAGAACGATTTCGGGCGCAATGGTGGCAAGATGGGCGGCGGTATCCTCTGGAAACAGACAGCGCTCCACATTCCATGCGGCGATGGTGAAGTCACGCGGTAAAGCCGTGGCCGTTGCAGAACCGCCTATCTGAACCGCATTCATAGCGGGCATTTCACCTAGCAACGCCCGATGGGCGTTCGCTGTGCGCGGCGCTGCCAATATCCGGGCGCGATCTGCGGCGGTGACAGGAGCAAACTCGCTCACTTGTTTGGTAATCATAGGGCCAAACCAGTTTCAGCATCAAAGAGCATCACGGCTTCGGGGTTGATTTTCATGCGGGTTGGGCCCGCCGATATTGCTACGTCCTTGGCGACATGAATGGTGAAGTCCTGCCCCTCCAACTGGCCGTGCAAAAGGCGGTGTGCCCCCAGTTCTTCGACGATATCGACAGTGAACGGGATATCGCAACCCGCGCCGACTTCGATATCTTCCGGCCGGATGCCCATCGTAACGGCGCCGCTGGCATGTCTGTCGGCTAGCGTAACATCACCGACCATAACGCGCCCATCACGGCCCTGCGCCCGTATGAGATTCATGGGTGGAGCGCCCATGAAGCTGGCCACAAAGGTGGATGCGGGGCGGTGGTAGATTTCAGCGGGTGTGCCGATTTGTTCGATCCGACCCTCATTCAGAACGATGATACGGTCGGCCATTGTCATGGCTTCGACCTGGTCATGGGTCACGTAAATCGAAGTTACGCCAAGCCGACGCTGCAAGGCCTTGATTTCAATCCGCATCTGATGGCGCAGCTTGGCATCCAGATTGGACAGCGGTTCATCGAACAGGAACAGTGCCGGGTCGCGCACGACAGCGCGACCCATTGCAACGCGTTGGCGTTGCCCGCCGGACAACTGGCTTGGCTTACGATCCAGATAGTCGACGAGATTGAGCATCTTGGCGGCAACCTGAACCTTTGCCTCGATTTCCGCCGAAGCGATTTTGCGGTTCTTGAGCCCGTAACCGATGTTCTTGCGGACCGTCATATGCGGATAAAGCGCATAGTTCTGGAACACCATTGCGATGTCGCGCTCAGCCGGGTCGACATGGTTCACATTGCGCTCACCGATGGACAGCGCGCCTTCGGTAATGTCTTCAAGCCCCGCGACCATGCGCAGCAATGTGGATTTGCCGCAGCCGGAAGGCCCAACCAGAACTACGAATTCACCGTCCGAAATATCAAAGCTGAGCGGTGCGACGGCCTCGAACCCGTTGGGATACACTTTACGGATATTGTTGAGCGATACTTGCGCCATAGTTTTCGTCCTATTTATCGGATTCAGTCAGGCCCTTGACGAACCAGCTTTGGAAAATGATCACGACCAGCACCGGTGGCAGCATCGCGATCAAGGCCAGCATATTGGCGCGGCCATATTCGGGGATGCTTGTGCCCTCCAGGTCCTGGGTTAGCTGCTTGATGCCGCGCACAAGCGTATACATGCCCTCATCGGTGGTCACCATTGTCGGCCACAGATACTGGTTCCAGCCAAACACGAACATAATGATGAACATCGCAGCGATCATGGTTTTTGACAGGGGCACCAGGATATCGATGAAGAATTTGATGGGCCCTGCGCCATCGATGCGCGCCGCTTCGACCAGTTCTTCGGGCACAGAACGAAAGAACTGGCGGAAAAAGAACGTGGCCGTGGCAGAAGCAATCAGCGGCAAAATCAACCCGGTATAGGTGTTCAGCAGGCCGAGCATTTGCGCAATCTCGTATGATGGCAGGATACGCACCTCCAGCGGCAGCAGGAGCGTGGTGAAAATCAGCCAGAAGGCGAAGGTCGCGAATCTTAGGCGGAAATAGACAAGCGCATAGGCAGCCATCATTCCGATAATGATCTTGCCCAAGGCAAAACCGATGCCAAGGATCAGCGAGTTCATCAGCATCCGCAATCCGGTATTTTCGCCCGAAAACCCGGAACTGGTGAACATGGCGGCGCGGAAATTATCGTCGATCCGGGTTCCAATAACAAATTCCGGCCCGTTCCTGATTGTTTCGATATCGGTTGTTGTCGTGGTCTGAAGCAACATCAGCAGCGGGACGAGCATGAAGAGCGACCCGAGGACAAGGATGGAATGGTCCAGCACCTTGCCCCATTTCAGGCGGCGCTTTGCAACGGGAATATGTGTTGTGGCTGTCATTGTGCGGCCCCTTACGTGTAATGGATGCGGCGCTCGACCAGCCGGAACTGGAAGATCGTCAAGGCGAGGACAAGAACCATCAGAATGACCGATTGCGCAGAAGAGCCGCCAATGTCGTTGCCGCGAAAACCATCTACGTAAACCTTGTAGACAAGGGTCATCGGGTTGTTTCCCGGCTCGCCTTTCACCAGCACATCGACAACGCCGAACGTATCGAACATTGCGTAGGTTATGTTGATGATCAGCAGGAAGAACCCGGTCGGCGCCAACAACGGAAACGTCACATCCCAGAAGCGCCGAAAGGATGATCTGGCGTCAATCAACGCTGCTTCGCGCACGGATCTGGGGATGGATTGCAGGCCGGACAGGAAGAAAATGAAGTTCACCGGGACCTGTTTCCAAACCGAAACCAGAACCATCGAGGTCGCCGTGTCGCCAAAGTTTACACCCAGCTTGAAATCCCAACCAAGGGATTTGGCGAGTTCGGCAAGCGGCCCCCATGTCTGGTTGAACATCAACAAGCCGATAAAGCCCGCAACCGGCGGCGCAACGGCATAAACCCACATCAGCAGGGTGCGATAGGTTTTCGCGCCACGCAGCACATTGTCGGCCTTGACCGCGAGCAACAAGGCCAGCGCAAGCGAGAAGAAGGTAACAAGAACGGTAAACAACCCCGTGAATTTGGCGATGCGCCAATATTCGGAACTGTCCGCAAGCTGCGTGTAATTGTCAAACCCGACAAAGCTCGACCCGAAGCCGAACGGGTCTTCGAGGTAAAACGATGACTGCACTGCAACCGCGGCAGGCCAGTAGAAAAACACAGCGATGATCGCCAACTGTGGCAACAACAACAGAATAGGTAGCCAGCGCGTGGCAAAGCCTGCTCGTTTCATTATATCCTCGGGGGTCCTGGAAAAACGGGCAGCCGCACGCTTGTGCGACTGCCTATGTCAAACCGTTCCGGTTTAGTTCTGGGTCTGTGCGAAACGCGACAGAAGCGCGTTGGCTTCCACTTCTATGGTGTTGAAAGCGTCGTCCACCGATGTTTCGCCCGTCAGGATGCGGCCGAATTCGCGGTTCATCACGTCACGGATCTGCACATAGAAACCCATGCGGTAGCCACGGGTGTTCTCGCTTGCTTCCAGCGACAGCTGCTGGATGCCGACTTCCGCAGCCGGGAAACGATCGTAGTAGCCGTCTGAGATTGCCAGCTCATATGCAGCTTCGGTGATCGGCACGTAGCCGGTTTCACGGTGCCACATATACTGCACTTCAGGCGATGTCAGATATTCGAAGAACGCCGCAGTTGCGGCATTTTCTTCCGCGCTCTGGCCGGACATGGCGAACAAGGCCGCACCGCCGATAAAGGTTTGTTTCGGCTCGGTTGTAACCGCTTCCCAATAGGGCAGAACAGTTGCAGAGAAATCAAAGCCAAGGTCCAGTTTCGACAGGCCGCCGAAAGAACCTGAAGAGCCAAGCCAGATAGCAACTTCACCATTTTCAAACGGTGTCTGGTTGTCGTTCCAGCCAGTGCCGAACCATTCAAAGTAACCGGCGTCCTGCCATTCGGTCAGCGCGGTGAAATGCGCTTTGAGCGGATCGATGTTTACAAGGATTCTGGTGCCGTCAGCGCCGTCATAGCCATTGTTGTTGGTGGCGAAAGGAAGATCGTTGCGCGACATGAAGTTCTCGACGAAAATCCAAGGCAGGTGCGACTGGGCCAATGCCGTGTAACCCGCAGCTTTCAGCGCGGGTGCCGTTACCGTTTCGAATTCTTCCCAGGTTAGAGGCGGCGTCACACCCGCAGCTTCAAGCGCTTGCACGTTGTAATACATGATTGGCGAGGACGAGTTGAACGGCATTCCGATCATTTTGCCGTCTGCATCGGCGTAGAAATAGCGCACGCCGGAGATGTAGTCGTCGATGTCAAATGTAACGCCATTTGCTTCCAGCAGATCCTGCACAGGAATGGTTGCGCCTTGTGCTGCGATAACAGTCGCTGCACCCGCATCAAACACCTGCAGGATGTTTGGCTGTTCGCCTGCGCGGAACGCAGCGATGCCGGCTGTCAGTGTTTCTTCGTATGTTCCCTTGAACACGGGCGTGATGGTGTATTCGTTTTGGCTTGCATTGAAACCTTCGGCGATTTGATTGACGGTTTCGCCAAGGGCGCCGCCCATAGCGTGCCACCACGTAATTTCGGTTTGGGCAAACGCAGCGTTCGCCAACAAGCTAAGCGCAGCAGTTGTGCCTATCGCGATGTTCTTCATGATCGTACTCCGGTGTCATGTCTTGCCCGCCTTATGGCGCACATTTATTTTTGGGCGTAAAGCACTGCCCCCAAATGGAAAAAACTGTCATGACGAAGCCTGAACCGCGCCTGACAGATATGCAGAAGGCCTGCACTCAGCGTCGGATAAAGGCGAGGCGTGACGGGTTTGTGAACAATTTGTTGGAGTTTTGTTTCTGCGCCGCTTGAGCAGGAATTTTCATCTTCCCGTCAACTGAACGTCACCGCAACGTCATCAACTGCCAGTTTTGGCAAGCATTCAGTCGCGGATGCACACGCACATGATCGCTCAGCGCAAAGAACTCGATAGAGTGCTTTTCGCTATGCTGGCGGCAGTATGGGGCATGTTCATCATAGCCATGATTCACTCGATCATCCGCGTCCGATCAGGCAGACAATTACGGCAACCGGAATCCGGCATCAAGCTATGCCGGCTGCAAACAGCTCGCGCATACCGATACCCAAATATGCGGTCATCGCGTTAGTGGATTCACGCGTGATGTCTGGCGGACATCCGGCAGCCTCTGGTCACTTTTGAGTGGCTGGAATTATTCTAAAATTATCGCGCTGAATCGTATCAGCGCCATGTCTTGCGGCTTTGCACAAGGCCGGAGGGCGTTGGCAGTGCGTGCGGTTGTTTGCGCGCGCACTGCCCTGGGTCAGCCCCGGTTCAGCAGTTTGTTGTATCTCTTCAGAAACAGGTCTTCGCCCTTCAACCTGCGGGTCAGGAAATCGCCTGCCGTGAACAGGCCAAGGAAAGAGTTGCCGCGCTTGGGGCCGAGCGGCACAAGGATCGGCGCCTTGGGGCCCCAAGGCTTGTAGGGCTTCATGTCGTTGAGCGATTTGCCCGCCATCAGCCCTTTCAGCGTGGCCGAAAGCCAGGGCAACTGGCGGCTTGACGCAATGATGGTCATGCCATCGCCCGCATCGGCCACATCTCCGGCGGCAAAGACATTGGGCAGCGATGACGGGCGCATCCAGGCATCGACCTTGACCCGGTTGGCGGTGCTTTTCTGCGCGCCGGGCAGGCTTTCGAGCAGCCCGGAATGCGCGCGTGACCCCAGAGCGGGGAAGATCAGGTCGAACATATGTTCTGTTCCGTCAGACAGCTTCAGGCTTCCGGCATAGGGTTCGGTCAGGCTTTGAAGGTTTGCAGCCCTTTTCCCGAGCAGAAGGGTCACGCCAGCATCTTGCAGCTTGCTGGCCAATGCCTTGCCCAGCTTGCGTGGCATGGTTGGGAACAGACGGTCCGCATCCGTGATCAGTGTGATCTTCTTGTCCGGCATGGCATGGGCGATCTCGCCGGCCAGTTCGGTGCCAACAGCCCCGGCACCGACGATGCCGACCGACTTCGCCGCCCGCAGTTGCGCATGAATGCGCTGGTGGGCCTGCCGCAGGCCTTCGATATCATCCCCGTCCGGCTTGAAAGGCATGGCATTGGACGAGCCGGTGGCAACGATGATGTAATCAGCCTTTACGGTTTGGCCATTGTCGAGCGTCACGCCGCGCGCATCGATGCCCATCGCGCGGGCGCGGAGAACCTGGCCGTTCTTCAGCAGATTGTCATAAGGTATCAGGGCCTGGTCGAGCAGCGATGGATCGACAACGGTGCGGATCATCGCAGAGGCATGAACGAAATGGCTGCGCGGCTCGATCAGGGTGACTTCGGCGCTATCGTCGAGCGATTTTGCGAGACCGAAACCCAGATAGCCGCCACCGATTATGGCGATATGTTTGGACATGATGGGATTTCCTTTTTGGGCCCCGCGCGGCGGATGGTCCGGATCGGGGCGACTATGCGTTAAAGTTGGGCCTTGGGGCCTATCCACGTGTATGTGGCGTGACCTGTTTCATCGTTTGTCTTCTGTTGGAGCGATATGTAGGTGCGCGAAAGATTAATTGCTAATTATATTTTTTTACTATCTATATAAGTAATGATTATCTTTTGGGGCCAAGGATGAAGCTCGATCAGCTCAAGGTGCTTAGGGCCGTGGTCGAAACCGGGTCGGTCAAACTGGCGGCGGAAAGCCTGAACCGCACCCAGCCAGCGATCAGCCAGGCCTTGAAGGCGCTGGAATTCCAGTCTGGCGCCGCCTTGTTTGACCGTTCCGGTTACAGGCTTGAGCTGACGCCTGTGGGCCAACGCGTCTATCTGCAATCGCTGCGCGTGCTGTCCGAAGCCGATGATCTTGCACAGTTGATCCGACATTTCGAGCAGGGTCAGGAAGAAACCATGACCATCGCGATCGACGCCGCTGCAGATTTGGATATCATGACCCCGGTGCTGAACGGGCTGCAAAGCCGGTTTGCCGATACAAGGGTCGTTCTGCGCAGCGAAGTGCTATCTGGCGCAATCGAGGCCGTGGCATCCGGCGCGGCCGCGCTTGCCGTGGCCCCGGCGATCCATGTCTTGCTGGAAGAGGCGGGTTTTGACTATATGCCGCTCGCGGGTTCGGTGATGCGCAATGTCGCCGCACCGTCGCTGCTGGCAGCCATGAATGCCCCCCGCAGACTTGCGGATTTGCGACGCTTCCATCAGATAATCGCACGCGACAGCGGGCAGGCCTCGGGCCTGTTCGATCGGGAACTCGGGGTCCAGAAGGGCCAGCGGCGGTGGTATGTCAGCGACCTGTCCATGAAAAAGCAGTTGCTGGTCGCCGGCCTTGGCTGGGGCCGGCTTCCGGGCCATATGATTGCCGACGAGATGGCACAGGGCAAGTTGCGCGACATCGTGGTGCCAGACACCCACCTGAACTTCGACATAAACATTTTTGCGTTTCGCCAACGAAAGCCCATCACGGGGCCGGTTGCCGCCTATTTATGGGACGCATTCGCCGAACGCGCCCACCCCTCGGCCTGAGCCTCGGGCGAGAAACCCGGCAGGTGCAGGGGTGCGCATACAGGTTATTGCGCGATCAGGTTTGTGACATCGCGCCTGGTCACAAGAAGCGCGGCTTCAACCGTGGCCTTCATCTCTTGGAACCGTGTCGATGGCAAAGGCACCGAAATGGCGTGCAGCGTTCCGCCCCAATCACGAAACGCAAAACCGATTGCTGAAATTCCGGCCGAATGTTCGTCAAGATCATAGGCCAACCCGCCCTTCCCGATAGTATCGAGCTTGGCAAGCAACGCCGCAAGGTCGCCGTTGATCCCGTTTCGGGCCCATTCCGCCTCTATGAGGTCTATAGCCTCTTGCCGCGGCAATTCGGCCAGGCAGGAGCGGCCATTCGCCGTTGTTGTAAGCGGAAAGACCTCGTCGACTTTTGACAGCGTGGTCAGACGATGGGTGCCGGGAACCTGATCCAGAAAGGTCATGCCAACGCCACGCATGACAGAAAGATCTGCGGTTTCGCCGGTCTTCTGGGTCAGTTCGGTCAGAAACAGGCGGCAATATTCAACGACATTGTATTGCGCGGCACCCGCAAAGGCGCTGAGTTCGGGGCCAAGGCGCAAACCGCGCCCGTCTGGCGCGTTCAAAATAAAGCCTTCGTCAACCAAAGCCGCTGTGATTCGTTGCACCGTAGAGCGGGGCAATCCGGTTTTGGAGGCGATCTGACCAAGGCTCATTCCCGATTGGCTGTCACGCAGGATACGCAGAATTGCAGCCGCGCGCGACAGGACCTGAATGCCGCTCTTGTCATTTTTGCCTTCATTTTCAGCCATATCCGTGCGCCTTCCACCATTTCCTTTACCGATTGCACCCAGCATAGGGGCAAACCGTCTGCACCGCAATGCGATACAGTCTGCGCGCATCGTGATTTTTTAGTTGACCGCGATGCGATGCACCTGCATCATTATACGGAGCAGGTGGGAGGAACCATCCTGAGATTGTTAATGCACAAGCGCCGCTTTGCGGCGAACAGGGGAGGTGTGTCTGATGGCCAAGATCCGTGGAATCGCGTTTCAGGAAAACTTGAACAACGATATGGGGTTGGAGTTTTACAACCTGAGCCACCGCTTTGGGTTTCAGAACCCCAACTGGCCCTATTTTCAGGATACCAAGATTGAACGTATCCACTATATGGCGAAATCCGGCGTGCTGAGCCAGCGCATCACAACAACGATGCACGCGACCACGCATATCGATGCACCGGCGCATGTTGTGCAGGGCACCCCGTTTATCGACGAAGTGCCGCTGCCGCATTTTTTCGGCACCGGCATTGTCGTGTCGCTTCCCAAGAAGAAATGGGAGCCGATTACCGGCGACGATCTGGAAAAAGCCTGCGGCCACGCAATCCGCAAGGGTGACGTGCTGATCATCAACACCGGCTGGCACCATGATTATGAAGATGGCGACTATTTCGCCTATTGCCCCGGCTTTGTGCCTTCGGCGGCGGAATGGATGGTCAGGAAAGGTGTCAAGGTTGTCGGCCATGATACTCAGGCCAATGACCACCCGTTGGCAACCGCGATCGGCCCGCAGCGCAACGGCCCGCTGCTTCCGCATCTTGAAGCGGAATACAAGGAATGGTCTGGCGGCAACGACTGGAAAGACGATTTCCCCGATTGGGAACCCTGCCACCAGATCCTGTTCAAGAACGGCATCCTGGGCATCGAGAATGTCGGCGGCGATCTTGATGCCGTTACCGGCAAACGCTGCACCTTCGCCTTCTTCCCCTGGAACTGGGACCGTGGCGATGGCTGCATCATCCGCCTCGTTGCGATGATCGACAAATCCCAGGGCTTCCGCATCGAAGACGGGGCCGCGTTCTGAACAATGAATTTGTGCGGGGCGATTGGCCGCAATTGCCCCGTATATGCCAAGTTTGGGAGGACGCAACATGCATATCAAACGATTTGACGACGCCGAACCCTATACGGCCCCGAACCATTTCGCGTGTCACGGCTTGCGGTTGCAGGGATTTGAGGAAGGCGGCCCGACCAATCAATGGGTTGGTCTCAGCCAGTTCCTGCCTGCCGGCGGCGCCGGGCCGGACTCGACCCCGTTCGAGAAGGTCTATGTGGTGCTGGAAGGCGAGATGACGGTCATCGTCGATGGCGAGCAAACCACGCTGCGCAAATATGACAGCTGCACGATTCCCGCAGGCGAGGTTCGCAAGATCGAGAACCGGCGCAACACCGTCTGCACGATGCTTGTCGTCATTCCCTACCCGCCGGAGGCCTGAGTCATGACCGCGCTGACAAACCCGATGTCGATGTTTGATGTCAAAGATCAGGTTGCCCTGATCACGGGCGCTTCGGGCGCGTTCGGCATGGTCGCGGCGCGTATCTTGGCCGGATCGGGGTGCAAACTGGTTCTGGTTGCCGGAAACGAGGTGGCATTGGCGGCAATCGCAGCAGAATGCCGCGAGATCGGCGCGGATGTAACAACAATCAACGCGCGCCCGACCGATGAAGCCATCTGCAACGATCTGGTGGCACAGACTGTCAGCGCCTATGGCAGGCTCGACATTCTGGTTGTGGCCTCTGGCATGAACAAGGTCGCGCTGATCAACGAGATGGACCCGAAGACCTTCACCGATGTGATGGATGCCAATGTCACGCAAACATGGCTGATTTCGCGTGCGGCAGCCGGGCAGATGAAGGCGCAAGGGCATGGCGGCAAGATCGTGCTTGTCAGCTCGGCGCGCGGGCTTTTGGGGCATCCGGCCGGGTATACGGCCTATTGTTCGTCCAAGGCGGCAACAGACGGGCTGACCAAAGCCTTGGGTTGTGAACTTGGGCCGACCGGAATTACGGTTAACGCCATCGCGCCAACGGTGTTCCGCTCTCCCCTTACCGCCTGGATGTTCGAGGATACCGAGAAGGCAAAAGCGGTGCGTGAAGGTTTTCTTGCCCGCGTTCCAAAGGGCCGGTTGGGCGAGCCTGAAGACCTTGCCGGGCCATTGCTGTTCCTCGCCTCCAAGGCATCCGACTTTTACACCGGGCATATTCTATATGCTGACGGTGGGTATACGGCGGGTTAGTGCATGGTCGCCAAGCAGCAAAAAATTGCAGTTATCGGTGCCGGCCTCATGGGGCATGGCATTGCGCTGACGCTTGCGCGGGCTGGGCATGTTATTGCCATCACCGACCCTGTGGCGGCCGCGCGGGAAAGCGTTGCCGACCGTATGCGCCAAAGTATGCAGGCGATGGGCATTGGCGAGGGTGACGCCGCCGCCGCGCTTGGCCTGATCAAGGTTTTCACGACAACGGCAGAGGCAGTGCGAGGCGCCGATTTCGTGTTTGAAGCCGCGCCCGAGAAGATGGACCTGAAGCGCGCGATCTTTGCCGAGATCGAGGCCCATGCGCCCGAAGACTGTGTTCTGGCATCCAACACCTCTGTCATGCCGATTACCGAGATCATGCAAGATTTGCGGCTGAAGAACCGCGCCCTGGGCACACATTGGTGGAACCCGCCGCATATGATTCCGCTGGTCGAGGTGATCAGGACCGAGGCGGTTGAAACGGCGATTGCGCAAGCCACATTCGACCTTCTGGCTGATGCAGGGAAAACACCGGTCATGGTGGAAAAAGATGTGCCCGGCTTCATCGGCAACCGGCTGCAACACGCTTTGTGGCGCGAGGCGATAAGCCTTGTCGAGAATGGCATCTGCGATGCCGAGGCTGTGGATACGGTCATCAAGGCCAGCTTTGGCCGGCGGCTTGCGGTGCTGGGCCCGCTTGAGAATGCCGACCTTGTCGGCACCGACCTGACGCTCGACATCCACACCACCGTGCTGGCCGATATCGAAGCACGTCGCGGCCCGTCGCCATATCTGGAACAATTGGTCAGGGATGGCAAACTGGGGATGAAATCCGGGCACGGTTTTCGCAGCTGGACCAAGGCCGAGGCCGAGGATGTGCGCGCCCGCGTAGCGCGGCACCTGCTCCGGCTCGAAGAAATTCTAAGCGACTGACACCAAAGGTAATTGCCGGTTGGGAGGCCGGCGCAAGGGAGGAACCCACATGAGACGCAATCAACCGACACGCCGGATCTTTCTGGCCGGAACCGCCGCCACATTGGCAGCACCCGCCATCCTGTCATCAACCCGGGCCTATGCACAATCGCCAACGCTGCGCGTTGGTCATGTCAGCCCGCGGACTGGCCCTTTGGCCGCCTTTGCCGAGGCGGATGACCATATCATCGCGGGCATCCAAGAGGCCTTTGCAGGAGGCCTGGAAAACAATGGCCGCGCCTGGAATATCGAGATCATCAGCAAGGACAGCCAGTCCAACCCCAACCGCGCCGCGGAAGTCGCGGCCGATCTGATTCTGGGTGACGAGGTCGACATCATCGTCGCAGCCTCAACGCCGGATACGGTCAACCCCGTGGCGGATCAGGCAGAAATCAACGACGTGCCCTGCATCAGCACCGATAGCCCCTGGCAGCCGTATTTCTTTGGGCGCAGCGGCGTGCCGGGCGTGGGGTTCCAAAGCACCTATCACTTCTTCTTCGGAATCGAAGACTGGATCGCCGCGACATTGGGCATGTGGGGCGGCGTTGATGTCGGCACACAGGTTGCGGGCATGTTCCCCAATGACGCCGATGGCAATGCCTTTGGCGATGCGCAGAACGGCCTGCCACCGGCAATGACGGCGGCGGGCTATACAATCACCGATCCGGGCCGTTACCAGCCCCTGACCGATGATTTCTCAAACCAGATTGCCGCCTTCAAAGAAGCGGGCTGCACGATTGTCACTGGCAATATGATCCCACCTGATTTCGCGACATTCTGGGCGCAGGCAGCGCAGCAGGGCTTCAATCCGAAGATTGTGACCATTGGCAAGGCGCTGCTGTTCCCTTCGGTTATCGAAAGCCTTGGCGCGCGTGGTGACGGGCTGACGACCGAGGTCTGGTGGTCACCTGATCATCCGTTCTCCTCTTCGCTGACCGGGGTCAGCGCGCGCGATCTGACGGCGGGCTACACCTCGGCAACCGGGCGGCCCTGGACACAGCCTATCGGGTTCAAACATGCGCTGTTCGAGGTGGTCGCCGATGTTGTCCAACGGTCCGAGGATCTTGAGGATCCGGCAGCCATTGTTGCGGCGATTGCGTCAACGAACCTTGATACGATTGTGGGCAATGTGAACTGGGACAATGGCCCGATCAACAATGTCACCAAGACACCGCTTGTTGCAGGCCAGTGGCAGAAAGCGGGCGATGGCTTCGATCTCAAGATCGTTGCAAATGCCGGCCAGCCGCATATTCCGCTGACGGGCGAACTCAAGCTGCTTGGCTAACGACAATGGGCGGCGTTTATGCGCCGCCCCAACTTCCCGTTTGAAAGAATATCATGGCTTTGCTGCGGCTGAATTCAGTTCAGAAATCTTTCGGCGCCGTCACGGTGGCCGACCAGCTCAGCTATGACGTTGTGCAGGGCGAGGCGCTTGGGGTAATCGGGCCGAATGGCGCGGGCAAAACCTCGATGTTCAACCTGATCACCGGCACGCTGGCGCCCGATCGCGGGCAGGTCTGGTTTGACGGTCACGACATTACCGCGCTGTCCTCGGCCCGACGGTGCCGTGCGGGGGTTGCGCGCAGCTTTCAGGTGCCGCAGCCTTTTTCGGGCATGACGGTGTTTGAAAACGCGATGATCGCCGCCACGCAGGCGGCCAGGCTGCACGGCGCTCAGGCCGAGCGGTTTTGTCTGGAGGTTCTGGACCAGACCGAACTGCTGCCAAAGGCCAATACTCTTGCTGGCCGCCTGACATTGCTGGAGCGCAAGCGCCTGGAACTGACCCGCGCGCTTTGTGCCAAACCAAGGCTGCTTTTGCTTGACGAAATCGCCGGCGGCCTGACCGAAGCCGAATGCGCCTCGCTGGTGCAGACCATCAAGGACATCCATGCCTCCGGTGTCACCATCATTTGGATCGAACATGTGGTTCACGCGCTTCTGGCCGTTGTGGACCGGCTGATCGTGATCGATTTTGGCAAGAAAATCGCCGAGGGCGCGCCGCAGGCGATTATGGCCAGCCCGCAAGTGCAAGAAATTTATCTGGGGATTGATGTCGATGGATAAGGCGCTTCTTTCCATGCGGGGGCTGAACGCCCATTACAACGATTTTCAGGCGCTCTATGGCGTGGATATGACGGTCGCCGAGGGCGAGGTTCTGGCGATTATCGGCGCGAATGGCGCGGGCAAAACCACGCTGATGCGCTCGATCACCGGCCTGCTGAAAAACGCGGCGGGGCAGATCAGCTACCGTGGGAAAGACATCAGCAGGTTTCGCGCCGACGAGGTGGCATCGCTTGGCATTGCAATGGTTCCCGAAGGGCGGCAGTTGTTCCCCTCGCTGAGTGTTGAAGAGAACCTGATGATCGGCGGGCAGGTTGGCCGCAAGGGGCCGTGGAACTTGACCGCGGTGCAAAAGCTGTTTCCGATTCTGAAAGACCGCCGCCATGTCCCCGCCACGGCCCTGTCCGGCGGCCAACAGCAGATGGTGGCAATCGGGCGTGCGCTGATGGCGAACCCCGATTTGATCCTGTTCGATGAAATCAGCCTCGGCCTTGCTCCGATCATCATCAAGGACATTTATGACGCGCTTCCCGGAATTATCGGCGAAGGCATGAGCGCGATGATCGTGGAACAGGATATTTCCAAGGCGCTGTCGGTGTCGTCGCGGGTTTACTGCCTGCAAGAGGGGCGCGTTTCGCTTGAAGGGCAATCGGACAAAATTGCGCGCGCCGAAATTTCGCGCGCCTATTTCGGGATAGAATGACATGGAATGGCTGAATGCGATTGTGCAGGGCACCTTGCTGGGCGGGCTTTATGCGCTGTTCGCGGCGGGACTGTCATTGATTTTCGGGGTCATGCGCCTTGTCAATATCGCGCATGGAGACCTGATCATTCTGGCGGCCTATCTTGGCCTGAGCGTAACAGCGGTGCTGGGTATTCACCCGTTGATGGCGCTGTTGCTGGTCGTGCCCGCAATGGGGTTGATCGGCTATGCGCTGCAACGCGGCATCTTGAACCAGACTTTGGGCGACGATCTGCTGCCGCCGCTGCTGGTCACATTCGGCCTGTCTGTCATCTTGCAAAACGGTTTGCTCGAAATCTATACGGCTGACCCGCAGAAAATGGATGCCGGGGTGCTGGAAACCGCCAGCTTCGATGTGGCCGGCCTGACAGTTGGGATGCTGCCCGTTCTGACATTCGCAATGGCGGTTGCCGTGATCTGGGGGCTGCAATGGACCTTCTATCGCACATCCCTTGGCCGCGCCTTCCGCGCCGTATCCGACAATCAGGATATCGCACAGCTGATGGGGTTGAACCGCAGGCATATCTTCGGCCTTGCAATGGCACTGGCGCTTGCTGTGACCGCGATTGCCGGCATTTTGCTGGGCATTCGCACCAGTTTTGACCCTTCCGTCGGCGGCGGTCGCCTGATCTTCGGGTTTGAGGCCGTGATCATCGGTGGCCTTGGGAACCTTTGGGGGACATTGGCGGGCGGGGTCATTCTGGGCGTAGCCCAGACCATCGGCGCCAAGATCGACCCGGGCTGGCAGGTTCTGTCCGGCCATATCGTGTTCCTGCTGATCCTGGCCGTGCGGCCGAGGGGTCTTTTCCCGAGGATATCGGGATGAGCGTTCAAAATCATATCGTATCGCGCGGGTCTCAGGCGGCGCGTATCGCGGCCATTCTTGGCGCCCTGATACTGGTGCTGCTGATCGCGGCACCGTGGTGGGCGGGGCGGGCCGACATGCGCCTGATGGGCGAGATTTTCCTGTATCTGGCGCTGGCATCGCTTTGGAACCTGATGGCGGGCTATGCGGGCCTTGTATCGGTGGGCCAGCAAGCCTTTGTCGGCTTTGGCGGCTACATGTTGTTCGCCCTGACAATCTTTGGCGGGCTGCCCCCGATCGTCGCCATATGCGCGGCTGGTATTCTGGGCGCGCTTTTGGCCGTGCCGATGGCCGTTCTCATCTTCCGTCTGCGGGGCGCCTATTTTGCGATTGGCACCTGGGTCTTTGCCGAGATCTTTCGTTTGTCATTCGCGCAGATGTCGAGCCTGGGCGGCGGGTCGGGTTCATCATTGCCCGTGGATATCGTCAGATCACTGGCAGAGTCGCGCGATGGGCGCGAAGCACTCAGCTATTGGCTGGCGCTTGGCATGGCGGTGCTGGTAATCGCGGCGGTATATCTGTTCCTGCGCTCGCGCAACGGTCTGGCGCTGACCGCCATTCGCGACAACGAACTGGCGGCAGGCTCGCTCGGGATTGATATCTGGCGGACAAAATTCGTGGTCTATGTCGTTACCGCTGGGCTGACGACACTGGTTGGCGCGCTGATCTTTCTGCAAAAACTCCGCATCTCGCCGGATGCGGCCTTCAGCGTGAACGACTGGACGGCCTTTGTGATCTTCATCGTCGTGATTGGCGGCATCGGCACGATCGAGGGGCCGATCATCGGCACGCTGATCTTCTTTGCCTTGCGCGAAACGCTCGCCGATCTGGGCACGATCTACCTGATCGTTCTGGGCATTGTGGCGATTGTTGTGATGCTCAAGGCGCCCAAAGGCGTTTGGGGCCTCATTCGCGCACGATTTGACCTTCAACTTTTCCCGCTGAGCTACCGTGTTCGGCAAAATGACAAACTGGCGGACTGAATTCATGGCCAAGAAAACCAAGACAATCATCACATGCGCCATCACAGGTGCCATTCACACGCCGACCATGTCGGACGCCCTGCCCTATACCTATGACGATATCGCGCGTCAGGCGATGGAGGCTGCCGAGGCCGGCGCCGCGATCCTGCATCTTCATGCGCGCGACAATGAAACCGGCGCGCCATCTGTCGATGTCAAGGATTTCCAACCTTTCCTGCCACGGATCAAGCAGGCTTCGGATGCCGTTGTCAACATTTCGACCGGCGGCTCGCTGACCCTGTCCATCCAGGACCGTATCACCCCGGCCAAGACGTTCTCGCCGGAAATGTGTTCCATGAACATGGGGTCGATGAACTTTTCCTTTCATCCGCTTGCCCAGCGCTATGGCGATGACGACTGGAAGTTTGATTGGGAAAAGGATTACGTCAAAAATTCCGACGGCAACATCTTTCGCAACACATTCCGCGACATCAAGGAAGCGGCCGAAACGCTGGCACCGCATGGTGTGAAATTCGAGCATGAATGCTATGATGTCGGGCATCTCTATAACCTGAAATTCTGCATGGATATCGGCCTGTTCAAGGCACCGGTATTTATCCAGTTCATTTTCGGAATTCTGGGCGGCATCGGGCCGGAGGTTGACAACCTTGTCTTCATGAAGCGCACGGCCGACCGGTTGTTCGGCGATGATTATCGCTGGTCGGTGCTTGGAGCGGGTGGTGCGCAGATGTCGCTGGCCACGACCGCCAGCCAGATGGGCGGCCATGTGCGCGTTGGGCTGGAGGACAGCCTGTTTATTTCGCGCGGCAAGATCGCCACAAGCAACGCCCAGCAGGTTGCCAAGATCCGCCGCATTGTCGAGGATCTGGGCTGCGAGGTGGCAACACCCGACGAAGCCCGCGAAATTCTAGACCTCAAAGGGGGCGACAAGGTCGCCTTTTAAGGAGAGAAATGCCGGAAATTGAACCCCAGGACCAAAGCCTGAAGGCCCTGACAGGCCTGCATCTTTGGCACGCGCCCATGTCGAGCTGCTCGCAGCGCGTTCGCATTGTTATGGCCGAAACCGGCCAGAATTTTGAAAGCCACGAGGTCAACCTGGAGCGTGGCGAACATGCCTCCGAGGCCTATCAGGCCATCCATCCGAAAGGGGTTGTGCCGGCTTTGGTCGATAACGGGCATCTGATCATCGAAAGCATCGATATCATTCAGCATGTCGCGGGCAAAGACAGCCCGTTGATGAAGGCCGCCTCTCACGAGATTCTGGCAAGGGCCGATGCGGCCCAGGCAGACCTGAAGCTGTTGACCTTCGAATTCCTGTTTCGCGGCGCACCGGCCAAGCCCGACGCGGCTGTGCAAGCCTTTCAGCGCAACCACAAGAATGCCTGGCTGACCAGCTTCCACCGCGATTTTGCCGCCGGATTTGACCGTGATCGCATAGAACAGGCCGTTGCCCGGACCCGCGATGATTTCGAATTTCTGGACGCGCGGCTAAGCGACGGGCGGGTGTTTCTGGCTGGCGAGCAGATGTCACTGGAAGACGTGGCCTGGATGCCGAATGCGCATCGGTTTCAGCTGATGGGCTGGCCGTTTCAGCGCACGGCACATCTTGCCAAATGGTTTGAACGCATGAAACAGCGCCCGAGCTACCGCAAAGGCCTGTCCGAATGGGAGAACCCGGCCGCCATAGCCATGTTCACGGCATATTCCGCCAAACGACAGGCAGAAGGCACGGGCATCACATCCTTTGCCGGCCTGAGCGCCTAGCGCGCGGATCATATCGGCCGCGAAAAGCCACGACTGCGACCGTGGCCTCGGGCAATGGGCGCAAGAGCGGCAGGTGTTACCCGGGCAAACCACCGGCGCGATTGCACTTGCCATGCCGGCACCGATTGGCGCAGATTTGGCATGGTTTCATCACGCGCAATTTCGGGGACCCACCCGCTTTGCAAAAGGATGCTGCGGTTGAAGAAGTATCATCTCCCGGCCCTGTCGCAGCTTCACACCTTCGAGGCGGTCGCGCGCTGGCTTAGCTTTACGCGCGCCGCAGACGAGCTTTGCCTGACGCAAAGCGCCGTGAGCCGCCAGATCAAGGGGCTGGAGGCAAATATCGGCCGGCAGCTCTTTCGCCGAAAGCACCGCGCGATTGAATTGACCGCTGAGGGCCAGAGGCTGTTTGACGCCGTCACCCGCGGGCTGGATGAAATTGCGCTTTGCCTGGGCGCATTGCGCGCCGCGGTTGATACGCCGCAAATAACGGTCGCGGCTTCGGTTGCGTTTTCCTATTACTGGCTGATGCCGCGGCTCGAACGGTTCAGCGAACGGTTTCCCGCAATCGATCTGCGCATTCTTGCATCTGACCAGATGGTTGATCTGACCAGGGGTGATGCCGATATTGCCGTGCTTTTTGGCGAAGGCGGCTGGGATGGGCTGGAAACCCGACCGTTGTTTGGCGAGCGGGTCTATCCTGTGTGCAGCCCCGGCTATCTGCGCGCGCATCCGGAACTCAAGACCCCGCAGGACCTGCTGGCACAGACCTTGCTGCATCTGGATGGCGGCGGGAATATCTGGGGCGCGGTCGATTGGGGGAAATGGCTTGCCAGGCAGGGCGTGACCGCCCAGCCCCAACGCAAGGGCATTCGCCTCAACAGCTACCCGATGGCGCTTCAAGGCGCGGAATCCGGGCGCGGGATAGCCCTGGGATGGAGCTATATCACCGATGAGATGCTGGCCGACGGGCGCTTGGTTTGCCCCGTTGAAAAGGTGCTGGAAACCCGGAATGTCTACCATATCGGCGCAACAGCAACACGGATGCAGGACCCTTCGGTTCGCCATTTCTTTGAATGGATCATGGAAGAAGTTCCGGCGCGCGCCGGTTTCGCATGATCTGGCGGAATGCGTAGCATTCATAATTACCGTTTGAGCGACCTTTTTGCCCGCGCAATGATGATGCCACCTCATTGAAAGGGTTTTGCCATGTCCCTGGCCACTGTGCAGCGAAGCGGGCGTCGTTCGCGCGGAGGGGTTGAGGCTGCGCCCCTGCGCCCCCCTGTCGCGGCGGGCATGACCGGCGGGCATTACAAACCCCTGACCGATGCCGAAATGCAGCGCATTCACGATCTGGTTCTGCAATTGCTCGAAGAACTTGGCCTGAGCCAGATCACCCCGACGCTTGAAGCGCGCGCGCTGGCAGCGGGCTGCTGGATGGATGACGACGGGCGGCTGCATTTTCCGCGCGCGCTGGTCGAGGATGTCATCGCGCGGTCACGGCGCAAATTCACCCTGCACGGGATCGACCCGCGCCATGACATTGAAATCGGCGGCAAGCGCGTTCACATGGGCACAGGTGGCGCGGCACCCACGATCATGGATTTTGACAGCGGCAAATATCGTGAAAGCACGGTCAGCGACCTTTACGACATCGCGCGGCTGGTCGATCAGCTCGACAATATCCATTGGTATCACCGCTCTGTCGTGGCGCGTGATGCGCAGACCATTCTCGATCTGGATATCAACACGACCTATGCCTGCCTGTCGGGCACCACAAAATCTATCGCCGTAAGCTATACCGACAGTGCCAGCGTGCGCGCAGTTATCCCGATGCTTGATGCCGTAGCAGGCGGCGAAGGTAAATACCGCGCGCGCCCGTTTTGCACCGCCGTGTGCTGCCATGTCGTCCCGCCCATGCGCTTTGCCACCGAAAGCTGTGACGCGCTGGAGGCGGCTGTGCTGGCGGGAATGCCTATCCTTCTGGTTTCGGCAGGCCAGGCGGGGGCAACGGCCCCTGCCGCCCTTGCGGGGGCGGTGGCACAGGCCTGTGCCGAAGTGCTTGCCGGGCTGGTTTTGTGCAACATTATCGACCCGAATTGCCGGGGCATCTTTGCCACATGGCCCTTTGTTTCCGACCTGCGCACGGGCGCCATGTCGGGCGGGTCTGGCGAACAGGCGCTGCTTTCGGCGGCGTGCGCCCAGATGGCGGGGTTCTACGATCTTCCAAACTCGGTGCCCGCGGGCATGACCGATAGCAAGCTGCCCGATTTTCAGGCCGGCGGTGAAAAGGGCTATACCATATCGCTTGCCGCGCTTGCGGGTGCAACGATGATCCACGAATGCGCGGGGATGCACGGCTCGCTGATGGGCACGAGCCTTGAAAGCTATGTGCTGGACAATGACCTGGTCGGCGCCATCCTGCGCACGGTGCGGGGGATCGAAGTTTCCGAAGACGCGCTCAGCTTTGATGTGATCCGTGGCGTTGTAAAGGGCGAAGGGCATTATCTGGGCCACCCGCAAACCTTTGCGCGCATGAAATCCGACTATCTTTACCCCCAGATCGCCGACCGTCGTGCGATAAGCGTGTGGGAAGAGGCAGGCAGCCGCGATGCGCGCGACGTGGCGCGTGACACTGTGCGCAAATTGCTGGGCAGCCATTACCCCGACCATATCCCTGCCAGTGTCGACGCGGCCTTGCGCAGCGCCTATAACATCATCCTGCCACAACAGCGTATGCGCCCGCATAACGGCATCTGGTAACGCCAGACCTGAAAGGATAAAGCCATGCAAACCCATGCGAAAGTTGTGATTATTGGCGGCGGCATGATGGGTGCGGGGCTGGCTTACCATCTGGCCGAGGAAGGCTGGAGCGATACCGTGCTTATCGAGAAGGGCGAGCTGACCAGCGGCTCGACCTGGCACGCCGCCGGGCAATGCCCCAGCTTCATTGGCAATTACAACATGGCCAAGATCCACCATTATTCCAACACGCTCTACCCCAGGCTGGAGAGTATCACCGGCCAGCCGGCTGGCTGGCATGGCTGTGGCGGCATCAGGCTGGCAACGACCCCGGAAGAGGTGGACTGGTTTCGCCATGTCGCCGGTTTTTCGGCCAATATCGGCTTTCATATGGAGGTGATCAGCCCCGCGCGGATCAGGGAACTGAACCCCTGGATCAAGACCGATGGCATTCTGGCGGGGGCATGGACCAATCTGGACGGGCATGTAGACCCGTCAAGCGCCTGCAACGCCCTGGCTGCGGGCGCGCGGCAGATGGGGGCGACGATCATCCGCCGCAACCGCGTGACGGGGGTCACACCTTTACCCTCGGGCGAATACCGTGTGGCTACCGAACAGGGCGAGATTACCTGCGAACATCTGGTCAACGCAGCCGGGTGCTACGCGCGCGAGGTTGGCAAATGGCTGGGGGTTGATACGCCCATCACGAATATGCAGCACCAATATCTGGTGACCGAACCGCTGGAGGAGTTCAAAGACTCAGAGGTCGAGCTGCCCGTCATGCGCGACCCTGCAACGGCTGGTTATTACCGGCAGGAACAAAAGGCCGGGCTGATCGGCATTTACGAGCATTTCGGCAGCCAGGAAGCCTGGGCGGCCCGGGGCGGATATCCGGACTGGAACAGCGAGAACGAGCTTTTTGAGGGCGATCTGGACCGCATCGCGCCCTGGCTTGAAAAGGCGATGGAGCGGATGCCGATCTTTGCCAATGCGGGCATCAAACGTATTATCAACGGGGCCATCCCGCATACGCCCGATGGCAACCCCCTGCTGGGGCCAGCAGCAGGGTTGCGCAATTTCTGGCAGTGTTGCGGCGCGTCCATCGGCATTGCGCAGGGTGGCGGGGCTGGCAAGTATCTGGCCCAATGGATGGTGCATGGCGATAGCGAGATCAACATGGCATCGGTCGATCCGCGCCGTTTTGGGGCCTATGCCGACCAAAGCTATACACGCGCCAAAAGCTTTGCCGATTATCATGAGATGTTTGAAACCCCACTACCGGGGCGCGAGAACAATGCCGGCAGGCCAGCCCGCGTTACCCCGCTTTACGCACTGCTCAAGGCAAAGGGAGCGGTCTTTACCGCAGTCGATGGGTGGGAGCGGCCCAAATATTTCGCCCCCGAAGGCTTTGCCGAAAACCTGCAATACCGCCGCAACACTACCTTTGAGCTTGTCGCCGCCGAATGCCGCGCGGTGCGCGAACGCGTGGGCATCATGGACCTGTCGAGCTTTGCCAAGATCGATGTGACAGGTGCGGGGGCTGCGGCATTGCTCGACCGCATCACCGCCAACCGCCTGCCCTCAAGGCAAGGTGGCATCAAGCTGACGCATGTCTTGTCGGAAAACGGGCGCATCGAGGGTGAGTGGACCATCACCCGGCTGGCGGATGACCATTTCTATGTGCTGACCGGTGCGGACGCTGAACGCCAGGCACTGGACCATTTGCACCGCGCGGCCGGGGCCGATGTTACCATCACCAACCTTACCGAGGCTTTGGGTATGCTGGTGGTGGCCGGGCCAAGGGCGCGTGACGTTTTGGCCCCGCTGAGCGATGCAGACCTGAGCAACGCCCGTTTCCGCTGGCTTTCGGGGCAGGAAACTATATGTGCCGGCATTCCGGTCCGCGCGCTGAGGGTCAACTATATGGGCGAATTGGGGTGGGAATTGCACACACCGATGGCGGAACTGGCGCGGCTTTACACTGCCATCATTGCCGCGGGCGCAACGCATGGTATCGCCGATTTCGGCGGGCTGGCGGTGAATTCCCTGCGCATGGAGAAAGCCTATTGCGGTATGGGCAGCGAGTTGACCAACGAGATCACCCTGCTGGAAGCCGCCAGCACCCGCTTTTACGCCCCTGAAAAAGGAGATTTTCGCGGCCGTGCCGCAACCGAGGCGTTGCGCGCCAAGGGCATTTCAACAAAGTTGGTTTACGGCGAGATTGCTGCGACCGATTGCGATGCCTATGGCGGCGAGGCCATTTTACAGGGCGACCGCGTCGTGGGTGTCTGCACCTCGGGCGGTTATGGCCATGCCACGGGCAAAAGCCTTGCCTTCGCCTATATCGACCCGGCGGCAACACAAAAGCTGGAGATCGTCATCCTCGGCGAACGCCGCGCCTTTACACTGTTGGACCGCCCGGTCTGGGATTCCGGCAACCAAAGGCAAAAGGCGTGAACCAGCGGCCAGAACCCTGACTGGCCGCTTTGGCTGCGACGCGGAATCTGTTTCATGCGGGCCCGTTTGCCCTGATGTGCAGACCCATAAACGACAGTTCAGGCATTGGCGGCTGCCAGACAGCAGGATCTGCAGCAAGATCTGCGCGCCATGCGTTGCACCTGCGCTTCTGTTGACACGTCCCGTCAGGGTTCGGGTGAATGAATTCCACCAAGCGCCTGTATTCCCGCAGCCACCAAACCGCCACCCCGCGTGCAGCACCGCCTCAAAGTCGACATGCGGCATTCCGTTTTCAAGAAGCGGTCAAATGGCCGGTCCGGGCCATGTGCGCGCCACCCAGCGTTGCGCATAGGCTGTCATCCGGTTGGTCATCAAGCCAGGCTGATGGGTTTTGGGCATTGGTGCCTTGGGCCTGACCCCAACGGGTTTTGCCAAAAGTGCCGCACCCTGTGCGGTGCCGGTTGCATTGGCTGACAGGCGGATTGGCGCGCCCGTCGTCGCGCCGAGCATATCCAGAAAGCAGCGGTTTCGTGCAAACGGGCCTTCGACGATGATATCGCCACGATGCTGGATGAGCGCAAGACAGCGCGCGGTGACCAGCGCAAGGTAAAAGCCGATCGCCGCCGCGCGCTGGCCAGACCCGGGCGCGGGTTCGGCGCCAATCCACCGGGCAAGCGCGCCGATGAACGGGCCGGTTTCAGGGGTGAGCGCCGGCAGCAGCATTGTGCCGCTGTCAAGGATTGCGGCGATGTCGCCCTCTGTCGGTGCCGCGCAGCCCGCGCCGATTGCCATGTCATATTCCCGCCCGCCCATGAAACGCGCAGACGGGACCGGATCGCCAAAGGCATTGACGTTGATCAGTGTATCGCGCGCCGGGTCTGGCACGAAAGGGCCACCGCCTATCGCCATCGCAATAACCCATGTGCCGGTGGACACCACGCTGAACGGTGCAGTTTGTGCAAGCAGATGCGGCAAAAGCGATGCGTTGGAATCATGGATGCCGCAATAAACGGGTGTGCTGGCAGGCAGGCCGGTTTGCGCAGCCAGCTCGGGCAGGATGGGGCCAAGAACATCGCCGGACGGACGGGCCGGGGCGAGCCTGCCGGAAATATCGAGCCGATCGACGAGCGATGAAAACCGCCGTTCAAACGGGTTCCACAAATCGGAGTGGCAGCCAAGCGAGGTGACATCGCTCGCCGCCACGCCTGTCAGGCGAAACCCCCAATATTGCGGATAGGTGACGATGTGCTGCACGCGGGATTTCAGCGTCGGGTCGGCTTCAAACTGCCAGAACAGTTGCGCGCCAATATTCAGCCCCATGCCAAGCCGGGGCGAGCCGGATTGCGCAAATGCCGGACGAATGGCGTTATAGGCGGCGGCACTCGTCTCTGGCCCCTTGTCTTCATAGTCAAGCACCGGGGCGGCAAGCTGCCCGTCAGCACCAATCAGCGCCGCAGCCGCGCCGTGGGTGGTGACGACAATGGCATCAATCCCGTGGGCGGCGTTGAAACCGGCAAGCCCGTCCAGCAGAAATGCCCAATGACCCTCCACATCGAAATGCCGATAGGGCGGGCCGGCAAGAACGGTGTTGGGGCGGGTAATGACGGCGATTTCCGACAGGGTTTCAAGCGCGACCAGCGCCAGTTTGGCGTTGGTTTTGCCAATATCAATAACCGCGACATGCCCTTTCATGGCAAATGGAAAACCTGGGTCAGGTCGGTCACAACCGGCTGGTTATCGGGATGGGTCTGCATGATATCGGCCATATACGCCCACCATTTCTGCATGATTTCGGTTCCTGGCAGCCTGTCCATTCCATGATCGTCGCTGCGCCACAACACGCCGAACAGACTATGCGTTTCCTCGTCCAGATGGATTGAATAGTCCGAAACCCCGGCATTTTTCAGCAGGGCGGCAAGCTCTGGCCAGATCGCATCATGGCGGCGGATATATTCATCCTTGCAGCCGGGGTTCAGTTGCATCTTGAAGGCATATTTCTGCATCAGCGCCTCCGCATGGCCCAAAGCCGGGGCAAGGCGATTACGCCGATCAGCAGCGCGCCGATGACAATCGACATGACAATGCCCGGCACGTTCAGCAGGCCAAGCCCGAAAGTGACCAGCCCCATGACAAAGGCCGCAATGACAACCCCCGGAATGGTGCCCGAACCGCCAAGTATGTTCACACCGCCAAGCACCACCATTGTGATCACCTCCAACTCCCACCCCACCGCGATAGAGGGCCGGGTCGAGCCGAGGCGCGAGGTGAGGCAGACCGCGGCAACCCCGGCCATCAGGCCGGTAAGAAGGAACAGGATGAATTTGACCCGAGCCACCCGAATGCCTGAAAACAGCGCGCCGGTCGGGTTGTTGCCAATGGCATAGACCGCACGGCCGAAATTGGTCTTGTGCAGCACGATGCCATAAATCAGCGCGATGATCGCAAACAGCACCAGTTCAAACGAGATGACCCAATAGACATAGCCGCGGCCAATGAATGAAAATTCGGCCGGGTAGCCCCCATAGGCCTGATCGCCCAGCACCACATAGCTGATGCCGCGAAACAGGCTCATCGTGCCGATGGTCACAACGATAGAGGGCAGCCCCATTCCGGTAACAAGGAACCCGTTGAACGCACCGCAAACAAGCCCCGTGCCGAGCCCGACAAGAACAAGCACCGGCACACCGGCGCCCATTTGCACCGCCGCCCCCATCGCGGTAGAGGCAAGCGCAATGATCGCGGCGACCGAGAGGTCGATCTCGCCAGAAATGATCAGCAGCGCCATAGCAAAGGCAATCATCGCCTTTTCGGTGAAGTTGAAGGTCGCGTCCGACAGGTTCCAGGCGTTCAGAAAATAGGGCGAGGCAAGGCTGTTGGCGATGAAAATGGTTATCGCCACCAACAAGAGCAGCGTTTCCCAGCTTTTCAGCCGGCGTTGCAGGGTTGATTGCAGGCGGTCGGGGATATGGCGTTCGCTCAGGCTCATGCCGCTTGCTCCGCTGATTTGAGGATGATGCGGCCCTTCTTGCGGCTGGCCTGTGCATTCAGGGCGACCGCGATGATGATGGCAGAGCCGGAAATGGCCAACTGCCAGAAGGGTGAAATATTGACGACGGGCAATGCGTTCTTGATGACGCCAAGAAAGAGCGCCCCCAGCACCGCGCCGCCGACCGTGCCCAACCCGCCCGCAATCGATATGCCGCCAATGACGCAGGCGGCGACCACGTCCAGTTCAAACCCGCCTGCAATATCGACATAGGCCACAGCATAGCGTGACACCCATAAATACCCTGTCAACCCGGCCAATGCGCCCGAAATGGTAAAGGCCCAGAACTGCGTTTTGCCAACATTGATGCCGGTATAGGTGGCCGCATGTGGGTTGCCGCCCACCGCATAGAACGAACGGCCAAGCGTTGTGCGGGTCATGACCACGGTGAACAGGATGACCGCCGCGATTGCCACCCAGCTGAGCATCGGCAGCCCGGCGAACACACCGCGCGGCAGGGCCTTGAACGCGGCGCTCATCTCATGGCTGTTGACCCATTTGCCATCGGAAATCAGGAAAATGACGCCCCGGAAAATGGTCATCGTGCCAAGGGTAACAACAATGGGCGGGATGTTGAGTTTCCAGACCAGAATGCCATTGAACATGCCAAGCAAGGTGCCAAGGCCAATGGCAACTGCAAGGATGAAGACCATCGGCAGGCCGGGAAAGGCGGTGTTCAGCATGGCGACGACCATGCCGGTCAGCGCCAGATTGGCGGCGACAGACAGGTCGATACATTTGGTGAGGATGACAATCATCTGCCCGATGGCCAGCAAAATCAGCGGCGATGTGTCATTCAGCACACCCGCCAGGCTGCTTGGGGTCACAAAGCCCGGAAAGCGCGTGGCGATCAGCCCCAGCAGTGCTGCGATAGCGGCGAAAAGCAGGGTTTCGCGGGATGAAAGAAGCCGTTTCAGCATGTCATCGCACCTTTATCAAATGCCGGCTGCGTGGCGGACAAGGGTTTCAGGGGTCAGCGTGTCATTGGCCAGTTCTGCAACCATCCGGCCTTCGCGCATGACGATCACTCGGTCCGACATGCCCAGAATTTCCGGAATTTCGCTGCTGACCATGATCACAGCCAGGCCCTGTGCGGCCAGTTCCGCCATAAACTCATGCACGGCAGCCTTGGAGCCGATATCAATGCCCTTGGTGGGCTCATCCAGGATGATCACCCTGGGCTGGGTGGCCAGCCATTTGGCGATGACAACTTTCTGCTGGTTGCCCCCCGACAGATTGCCGACATTGGTATCAAGCGAGGCGGCGCGCAAATCCAGCCGGGCGGTGTATTCGCGCGCCAGCTTGAATTCTTCGGCCAGGCGCAGAAAACCCCGGCGCGAGGTTTTGTGCAGGCTTGGCAGCGTGACATTCTGAAAGATCGGCAGCGCGGTAATCGCCCCCTGTCTGCCACGATCTTCCGGCACATAGACAATGCCATTGGCCACCGCATCGGCAGGCGAGCGGATCGTGGCCGGCTTGCCCGCAATCTGCACCCTGCCGCTGGCGGGGCGGGTTATGCCGAACAGCGCCTGCATGAATTCCGACCGGCCCGCGCCGACCAGGCCATAAAAGCCAAGGATTTCACCGCGGCGCAGCGTAAAGCCGATATCGGCAAACTCGGTCGGGTGGCTGAAATCGGCAATGGCCAGCACCTCATCGCCCAGCGATTTGCTGCGATCCGGGAAGATCTGGCTGACATCGCGGCCAACCATCATATGCACAAGCTCGTCTTTTGTGATGGCGTCAATCTGACCGTCACCAATGAACTGGCCGTCGCGAAACACGGTGTAACGATCGGCAATCCGGAAGATTTCATCGAATTTGTGGCTGATGAACAAAATCGCCTTGTTCTGGGATTTGAGCTTTTCGACAAGCTCGTAAAGCTCCTGAATTTCCTTGTGGCTGAGCGCGGCAGTCGGCTCATCCATGATGACCACGCGCGCATCAATCGACAAAGCCCGCGCTATGGCGACCATATGTTTATTGGCGATACCAAGGTCGCGCAGCTTGGCGGCCGGGTCGAGCCTGGCACCGATTTCATCCAGAATGGCGGCGGCGCGGCGGCGCATTTCGGCCCAGTCTATCAGCCCGAACCGGCCGCGCGGGGCATGGCCAAGGAAGATGTTTTCGGCAACCGACAGCTCATCGAACAACACCGTTTCCTGATGGATTGCGGTAACACCGGCGGCTGCGGCGTCATGCGCTGTGGCAAAATGCACAGGCGCGCCATCGACCAGAATCTGGCCGTCGGTCGGCTGGTAAATCCCTGTCAGGATTTTTACGACGGTCGACTTGCCCGCGCCGTTTTCACCGACAAGCGCAGTGACCTGACCGGGATAAAGTTGCAGCGCAACCTTTGACAGCGCGGTCACGCCGGGGAAGGTTTTGGTAATCCCATCCAGGGCAATCACCGGCATGGCGGGGCGTTCAGCAAGGGCCAGGTTGGTTTGTGCCATGATGGGGTTTCCGGGGGTTTGGAAAAACCCGGCGCGACAGGCGCGCCGGGAGTCGGGAGGTGGCTTAGAAGATCGACTTGAACTCTTCGATATTCGAGGCGTCATAGACGAACGGGTCGGCCATTGCGCCGGAATTGGTCTCATCCAGAACCAATGTGCCCATGCGCCCCATCGGAATGGATGCGCCGGGTTCAGCCGTGGCGGCGCCGGTGGCCAGGGCATAGGCGATCATCGTCGCGGAATAGCCAAGGTCGATCGGGTTCCAGATGGCAAAGGACTGCGACGCGCCCGCCTCGATTGCGCCCGCCATTTCCGAGGGCAGGCCAAGGCCGGTGACATTCACCTCACCCACGCGGCCTGCATCCACAACGGCCTGCGCGGCAGCCACGATGCCCACCGATGTTGGCGCGATAATCGCGTCCAGATCGGGATAGGCCTGCATGAGGCCAATGGCTTCGCGGTAGGATTTGTCGGCAAGGTCATCGCCATAAACCGTGGCAACCACGTCGATGCCGGGATAGTTGCCCATCACGGCATTCATTTCCGCAATCCAGGTATTCTGGTTTGTGGCGGTTGCCGAGGCCGACAGAACAGCCACCTGGCCGCCATCGGGCAGATGATCGGCGGCAAGCTTGATGATCATATTGCCGATCAGCGCGTTGGACGACGGGTTCAGATGCACCTGACGGCCAGCTTCCGCCACACCGGAATCCCACGAAATAACGGTGATGCCACGCTGCATTGCGCGCTGCAAAACCGGCACAAGCGCATCGGTATCGTTTGCGGAAATGGCAATCGCATCCACGCCCTGCGCGATCAGCGCGTTGATCACTTCGATCTGGCCTTCGGCGGTTGTGTCGGTCGGGCCGGTATAGATGATCTCGACATTGCCAAGCTCGGCGGCGGCTTCCTCGGCCCCGCGCGCGGCGGCCTCAAAAAAGCCGATGCCAAGGGCTTTGACGACAACCGCGATGCGCACAGGGTCCTGGGCCAGCGCGCTGCTGCCCATCATGCTTGCAACAAGGCCAAGGCTTGCGGCAAGTGTAGTGAAAGTTCGACGTTTCATGTTAGCTCTCCCAGTGGTTTGAATTGATAGCTCCCGCCTATGAGGCGGCTTCCTCCTCTTGCCGGTTGCCACCCTGTCGGGCGACGATCAGCGTCACTTCAGCCGCATCAAGCATGGCGGCTGCCTTGTCAGAGATCCCCTCATCGGTGATCACTGTGTCGATCCGGCCAAGCGCACAAAGCACAAGGCTTGACCGGTTTTCGAATTTCGTGCTGTCAACCAGAACGACCAGCTCATCGGCCTGGCCCATCAGCTTCTGTTCTGCCTGAATGAGCAGCGGATCGGCCTCCATCAGCCCGAGCGGGCCAAGGCCCTGGGCCCCCATGAACATGCGGCGCGCATAGAAGTTGCGCGTCGTGTCATTTTCAAAGGGAGAAATGATGATGTTCTGTTCGCGGTAGATCGTGCCGCCCGAAAGCGTGATCGTATTCTTGGAATTCTTCAGCAGATGTTCGGCAATCGGAAAGGAATTCGTAAAGACCTGCAACCGGCGCGAAGCAAGCGGATGCACCATTTGAAAGGTGGTCGTGCCGCCATTGATGATGATCGGCTCGCCATCGGCGCACATGTCGACAGCCGCCCGCGCAATCGCCTGCTTTTGCTTGATGCGCATGGTCTCGTTCACCGCAAAGGTGCGGCCCGCCAGCCCGATGAAGCTTGGCGGGGTAATCGCCTCGGCCCCGCCCCGCACGCGGCGAAGTTTCTTTTGCATATGCAGCGTGGCAACATCGCGGCGGATCGTGGCCTCGGATGCGCCCGTCAGGCCGCACAGGTCGATCACCGTCACGACCGGGCGGTCCTGAACGGCAGACAGAATGATCCTGTGGCGCTCTTTTTCGTGCATCTCGTCCTCCCCTGTCTGAAAAAGTTTGCGCGATTCCGATCACAAGTCAATCATTTTTTATCATAAGCAATCATATTGCACTGCAACATGATTGCTTATGACTGTTTATGATTGACAAAACGACGCAGCGGCGACAGTTTAAGGGAAAGTTTTTACACGCGCAGCGATGCCGACCAGGAGGAATTCATGCCGAAACCGATAGAAAATCAGCTGCTCGACAACCGCTGGAACGCGGAAATTGCCGCCGGGATGAGCGAATCAGAGCTGCTGCTTTACCGCTCGAACATTCTGGGGTCTGACAAGCGGGTGACGAATTATGGTGGCGGAAACACCTCGGCCAAGGTCATGGAGACGGACCCGCTGACAGGCAAGCAGGTTGAAGTGCTTTGGGTCAAAGGCTCGGGCGGCGATATCGGCTCGATCAAGATGGACGGGTTCGCCACGCTTTATATGGACAAGCTGGAGGCGCTGAAGCCGCTGTATCGTGGCGTGGATTTTGAGGATGAAATGGTCGGCTATCTGCCGCATTGCACCTTCAATCTGAACAGTCGCGCCGCCTCGATTGATACGCCGCTCCATGCCTATGTGCCGCGCAAGCATGTCGACCATGTCCATGCCGATGCAATTATCGCGATTGCGGCCTCGAAAAACTCCAGACAGCTCACCGCCGAGATATTCGGCGACAAGATCGGCTGGTTGCCGTGGAAAAAGCCGGGGTTCGAGCTGGGCCTGTGGCTTGGGAAGTTCTGCGAAGAAAACCCCGATGCCGATGGTGTGGTGCTGGAAAGCCACGGGCTGTTCACCTGGGGCGATACCGCCAAATCCTGTTATGACATGACGATTGATGTCATCAATCAGGCGACCGCCTGGCTGGAAGCGAAAACCGCTGGAATTGCGGCCTTTGGCGGCGCACAGCACGAAAGCCTGCCAGCCGGGGCGCGCCGCGCCGTGGCGGCACGGCTGATGCCCGTCATCCGCGGGCTTGTGTCGGGGCAGCAGCATATGGTTGGCCATTTCAACGATTCAGACACGGTGCTGGAATTTGTGAATGCCCGGAATATGCGGCCGCTGGCGGCGCTCGGCACATCTTGCCCGGACCATTTTCTGCGCACGAAGATTTGCCCGCTGGTGGTGGATTTCGAGCCGCAAACCAACAATATCGACGCCGTTCTGGACGGCCTGCCGCAACAGGTGGCGGATTATCGCGACAATTACGCCGCCTATTACAACCGCTGCAAGCACGGCAACTCGCCCGCCCTGCGTGACCCGAATGCCGTGGTCTATCTGGTGCCGGGCGTTGGCATGTTGACCTTTGCCAAAGACAAGGCCACCGCGCGCATCTCGGGCGAATTCTATGTCAATGCGATCAATGTGATGCGCGGCGCATCCGCGGTGAGCGACTATGTCGGCCTGCCGGAACAAGAGGCGTTTGACATCGAATACTGGCTGCTGGAAGAAGCAAAGCTGCAACGGATGCCCAGGCCGAAATCGCTGGCCGGGCGCGTGGCATTGGTAACGGGCGGGGCCGGGGGAATTGGCGCGGCGACGGCGGCGCGCTATCTGGCCGAAGGGGCTTGCGTGATGCTGGCCGATATCAACGAGGACAGCCTGAAAACCGCCGCCGAAACGCTGACAGCCAGGTTCGGAGCCGATGTTCTGCGCACGGTGGTGATGAATGTCACCGATGAGGATGCGGTTGCCGCCGCCTATGCGCATACCGCTGTGGAATTTGGCGGGGTGGATATTCTGGTGTCCAATGCGGGCATCGCCTCCTCGGCCCCGGTTGAAGAAACGACGCTGGCGCTGTGGAACAAGAATATGTCGATTCTCAGCACCGGCTATTTTCTGGTCAGCCGCGAAGCCTTCAAGATGATGCGCGTGCAGAAGATGGGGGGTGCGGTGATCTTTGTCGCCTCCAAGAACGGGCTGGCCGCCTCGCCCAATGCCTCGGCCTATTGCACCGCCAAGGCCAGCGAAATCCATCTGGCGCGCTGCCTGGCGCTGGAAGGCGCAGAGGCCGGCATTCGGGTCAATGTGGTGAACCCGGACGCGGTGCTGCGTGGCTCCAAAATCTGGGAAGGCGAATGGCTGGACCAGCGCGCCGGCACCTATGGCACCGACAAGGATGGGCTGGAGGAAATGTATCGCCAGCGCTCCTTGCTCAAACGCTCGGTCTTTCCGGAAGATATTGCCGAGGCGGCATATTTTCTGGCGGCCGACAGCTCGTCAAAATCGACGGGCAACATCATCAATGTCGACGCAGGCAATGTGCAGGCATTCACGCGATAGGAGCGAAGACCATGACCGCATTTGACAGCGCAAGGAACCAGTTCGCCGATTGGGGCGTGGATGTCGAGGCGGCCCTTGCCCGGCTGGAAACCATTGCCATTTCCGTGCATTGCTGGCAGGGCGATGATGTTGTCGGCTTTGAGGCACGCAGCGGCCAGTCGGGCGGCGGCATTCAGGCCACCGGCAACCATCCGGGCCGGGCGCGCACACCTGATGAGTTGCGTGCCGACCTTGAATTTGCCTATGCCAATATTCCCGGCGCGCACCGGCTGAATTTGCACGCGATGTATCTGGATACCGCCAAGCCGGTGGAGCGTGATGCCATCGAGTTTCAGCATTTCATCCCTTGGGTGGATTGGGCGAAGGACCAGAATATCGGGCTGGATTTCAACCCGACATTCTTTGCCCATGCCAAGGCCGATGACAATCTGACCCTGTCGCACCCCGATGCGGGCATTCGTGATTTCTGGATTGAGCATGGCAGGCGCAGCCGCGACATCGCGGCACAGATGGGGCGCGCGCTTGGCACGCCATGCGTGAACAATATCTGGGTGCCGGACGGGTATAAGGATGTGCCCATTGACCGGATGGCTGCCCGCATCCGGCTGGAAGCCGCGCTGGACAGAATGCTCGCCCCGCCCCAGGACAAGGCCCATATGCTGGATGCGGTCGAAAGCAAGCTGTTTGGCATCGGGGTTGAGGCTTGCACCGTTGGCAGCCATGAATTCTATCTCGGCTACGCCATTCGCAAGCAAATCCTGCTTTGCCTTGACATGGGCCATTTCCACCCGACGGAAAACATCGCCGACAAGCTGAGCGCCGTGTCGCTTTCGCTGGATGAGATCTTGCTGCATGTGTCGCGCCCAATGCGCTGGGATAGCGACCATGTCATCTTGCTGAATGACGATATTCTGACAATGGCGCAAGAGCTGGTCAGCGCCAATCTGCTGGGGCGCACCCATATCGGGCTGGATTTCTTTGATGCAACGATCAGCCGGACCGCCGCTTGGGTGATTGGCACCCGCAACATGCAAAAGGCGCTGCTGCGCGCGCTGTTGTTGCCGCTTGACCGGCTGAAGGCGGCGGAAACGGCGTTGGACCATACAACACGCTTCATGCTGACCGAAGAGTTCAAAGACCTGCCCTTTGGCACCATCTGGGAGGAGTTTTGCGCCCGATTGGATGTGCCCGCGGGCCTTGGGCTGATGAAAGAGCTGGAATCCTACCAAGCCAGCCTGGGCGGTCGGGCTTAGTCTGGCCGCCTGATTTTCCGGGCATATCCGCGGTGCAAAGCCCTGCGCAAGAAGCGCCCCGGCCTTGCACCTTCCGGGCCGGACCGGCGCCTGTAGCTGGCCCTGCTAGTGAAAATCGCGGCTGGGGAACAGGCGCTTGGCCTGTTCGCGCGGATGCATGACCCGAGTCGGTTGGACCCGAGGCGCTTGACGGGCCGGGCGCGGGGCATCGTCGGCCTGGGGCTGGGTAATGCCGATGGCGCCATCCATCGGGTGGCCAAGCTCGGACAGGCGCGGCGACATATCTTCGATATTCTGCGCGATCAGATGCACGACAATCCCCTCGCGCTGCAAATAGCCGGTCACGCGCAGCAGGCGCCCGCCCATCACGGCGCGGCGGAATTGCGCGTAAACCTTGCGCCAGACCACCACATTGCTGACCCCGGTTTCATCTTCCAGCGTCAAGAATACCACACCCGATGCGGTGCCGGGGCGCTGGCGGGTCACGACAAGGCCGCACACGGTTAGGGTTTGCATGGGTATGCTGGCCAGTTCGGCATGGGGGGTCAGCCCCGGCATGGTCGGGCGCAAAAGCTCCATCGGATGGGCGCGCAGCGACAGGCGCATCGACACGTAATCCTCCACCACCTCTTCGCCTAAATGCATGGCGGGCAGGGTGACGGCCGGCTCGACAATTCCCTCGCCCTCGATCGGGTCATTGAACAGCGGCAGGGGCATTTGCCCGCGGATCGCCTTGACCTGCCAGAGCGCATCGCGCCGGCCAAGCCCCATTTCGGTGAAGGCATCGGCCTCGGCCAACCGCTCCAGCACCGCAGGGCCAAGGCCCGCGCGCAGCCACAAGGCCGAGGGGTCGGGGTAGCCATTGCCACGGGCGGCGACGATCCAGTCGGCATCTTCCTCCTTGAAACCCTTGATCTGGCGAAAGCCAAGCCGCAAGGCCAGCGCACCATTGGCGCAGCGTTCCAGCGTATTGTCCCATGCGCTGGAATTCACGCAGATCGGGCGGACATCGACCTGATGCTCGCGCAGATCGCGCACAATCTGCGCGGGCGCATAAAACCCCATCGGCTGAGAATTGAGCAGCGCGCAGGCAAACACCGCCGGATGGTGGCATTTCAGCCATGCCGAAACATAGGCCAGCATGGCAAAGGCGGCGGCGTGGCTTTCGGGAAAGCCGTATTCGCCAAACCCTTCGATTTGCGAAAAGCACCTGTCGGCAAAATCGGGTGTATAGCCGCGCTCCAACATCCCGTTGATGAAACGGTCGCGAAAGGTGCTGATCGTGCCCATGCGCCGGAACGTGGCCAGCGAGCGGCGCAACCGGTCAGCCTCTTCGGGCGTAAACCCGGCGGCGACCACGGCAATCTGCATGGCCTGTTCCTGAAACAGCGGCACGCCCAGCGTCTTGCCCAGCACCTGTTCCAGCGCAGCCGAGGGAAACTCCACCGCCTCGCGCCCCTGACGGCGGTTGATATAGGGATGCACCATGCCGCCCTGAATGGGGCCGGGGCGCACGATGGCCACCTCGATGACGAGGTCGTAAAATTCGCGCGGCTTCATGCGTGGCAAAAAGTTCATCTGCGCGCGGCTTTCCACCTGAAACACCCCCACCGCATCGGCCACGCAAAGCATGTCATAGGTGGCGGTATCGGCCTGCGGCACGGTGGCGATAGACAGCGATTTGCGCTCGTGGCCGAGCAGCAGATCAAAGGCCTTGCGAATGCAGGTCAGCATCCCAAGGCCAAGAATATCGACCTTGAGAATGCCAAGCGTATCAATATCGTCCTTGTCCCATTCGATGATCGTGCGGTCTTCCATCGCGGCATTTTCAATCGGGCACAGCTCGTCGAGCCGCCCTTTGGTAATGACAAACCCGCCGACATGCTGGCTAAGATGGCGCGGAAAGCCGATGATCTCGCCGATCAGCCGGATGGTCTGGGCAAGGCGGCGGTCTTTCATATCAAGCCCAAGCTCGCGGATGCGTTCAGGGTCGGCCCCGCTGCTGGACATGCCCCAGATCTGCCCCGACAGGCTGGCGGTGACATCCTGGCTAAGCCCCATGACCTTGCCCACCTCGCGGATGGCCGCGCGCGCGCGAAAATGGATGACCGTGGCGCAAAGCCCGGCGCGGTGGCGGCCATATTTCGCATAAATGTGCTGGATCACCTCTTCGCGGCGCTCATGCTCGAAATCGACATCGATATCCGGCGGCTCGCCACGATGTTCCGACACGAAACGTTCCACCACCATTGTAATGGTTTCGGGGCTGACATCGGTAATGCCAAGCAGGTAGCACAGAATGGAATTGGCCGCCGAGCCGCGCCCCTGGCACAGAATGCCCTGGCTGCGGGCGAATTGCACAATGTCATGCACGGTCAGGAAATAGGCCGGAAATTTCAGCTTTTCGACCAGCGCCAGTTCTTTTTTCACCTGCGCGATGGCCTTGTCCGTCGGGCCCTGCGGGTAGCGGCGTTTCAGCCCCTCGGCCGCCAGCCGCGCAAGCCGCGCCTGTGGTTCCTCGCTGTCGGAAATTTCGTCCGGGTATTCATAGCTCAGCTCGCTCAGGCAAAAGCTGCAGCGCGCGGCAATGTCGAGCGTGCGGCGGATGGCGGCGGGGTGGTCGGCAAACAGCCGCGCCATATCGGCCGGGGCTTTCAGGCGGCGTTCGGCATTGGGCAGCGCGCGGGTGCCGATCTCATCAATGGTGATATGTTCGCGCATACAGGTCAGCACATCGGCCAGCTGCCGGCGGTTGGCGCGGTGCATCAGCACATCGCCCACAGCCACCATCGGGGCCGAGGTTTTATGCGCCAGCCGCGCGCAGCCCGCCAGCCAGGCCTGGTCGCTGCCATCATAGCGCGGCACCGCCCCCACATAGACATGGTTGGGAAATTGCCGCCGCAGCGTCTGGATAGAAGACACCGCCCGCGAAAGCCGCCCCTTTGGCAGGGCGATCAGCATCATGCCCGCGCAGCCTTGCGCCAGATCATCAAGATCGAGATGGCATTCGCCCTTGCCCGCGCGCCGCTTGCCAAGGGTCAGCAGCCGTGTCAGCCGTGCATAGGCCGCGCGGTCACGCGGCAGGGCGATCCAGTCCACCGGGCTGTTGGCCAGCACAAGGCGGCAGCCGACAATGAGTTTGGGCAAGGCGGGCGTGGCGTGATGCACCACCGGGCCAGAGGGGCCGCGGGATTGGCGTGAACTGCCGTCAAATTGCTGCTGCGAGCGGATTTTCACCGCCTCTTGCGCCGTTTCGCGCAGGCTTTTCAGCGCCGCATAGGCCCGCACCACACCGGCCAGCGAGTTGCGGTCGGTAATGGCAATGGCCGAAAGCCCCAGTTCAGCCGCGCGTGTGACCATTTCTTCGGGATGCGAGGCGCCGGTCAGAAAGGTGAAATTGGTGGTGACGGCCAGTTCGGCATAATCCTTGGCAAGGTCCGGGCGGTTATGCTGGGTCATGCAAATTCCCCCTGCACAAACCAGCCGGGGTTTTGCGGCGTATGGAACAGCCACAGCCGCCGCCCCTGCCGGGTTTCCACCAGCCAGTAATCGCGCAAGCCCCTGTGCCAGCTTTCATCCTCGAACCACCATTCCGGTGCAATGCGTTCCGGGCCGCGCGCCCGCCCCGTGGTCAGCGGCATCCGCCGCCAGCGAAACTGCGCCGGTGGCTGGCGCCCCTCACCGACAATCGGCTCGGGCGGGAACAGCCAGGCGGGGCGCGGGGCGGCGCGCAACCACGGCCCTTCCGGCTCGGAATAGGCCGCGGGGGCGATGAGGAAGCTGCGCTCGGGGATATGGCTATCGGCCGGCAGAAACCGCTGCACGTTTTCCAGCCCGATCCGCGTGCCGATGCGGGTGATCAGATCATCGAGCGCGGCGCTGCCCTGCTGGCGGTGTGGGCTGAGCTGCTGCACCGGCAGACCCGCCACCTCGACCGCCTCCAGCCGCATCTGGTCTATCCCGAAGCCGGCATCCACCTGATCGACCCCGCGCCTAAATAGCGACAGAATGCGCAGCGGCTCGCGCAAAGGGCGCGCCAGCCGCAGTTCAACCTGCTGGCTTTCGCCATCCACGCGGCGCAGGGTCAGCCGCAGAATGCGCGCGCCGGTCTCGTTCGCCTTGAGCTTGGCGCAAAGCCGGTCGAGCAGCCGCTCGGCCACCGCCATCACATCGGCGGCCAGCCCGATCGGGTCGGGCAGGGTCATGCGCACACCGTAATGCACAGGGGCGGATAGCGGGCTGACATGTTCGGGCTGCGCGCCCAAGGCTTGGTCCAGCCGCATCAGCACATCGCGGCCAAAGCGGCGGGCAAGACTGGCGCGCGGCAGGGCGGCAAGCGCGTCAATGCGCCGGATGCCCACGCGCTGCAGGGCGACCACGGTATCGGCCTCCAGCCGCAGGGCGGCCACGGGCAAATCGGCAATGGCGCCAAGCGATTCGCCCGGCGCGGCACAGCCTTCACCATAATGCGCTAGGGCCCAGGCGGCACCGCGCGTATCGGCCAGCCCGGCCTGCACGAAAAGCCCGGCACGGGCCAGCCGCTGGCGCATATCGCAAAGCATCCGCGCCTCATCACCCCAGAGATGCACCGCGCCTGTGACATCCAGCACCAGCCCGTCGCCCCCCTCCAGCCCGACCCAGGGGCAATAGCGCGTGGCCCAGCGCGCCAAGGCCCGCAGAAAGCCCGCATCGCCCGGCATATCGGCCGGGCGGCTTTGCAGATCGGGGCAGAAGGCGCGGGCATCGGAAAAGCTCATGCCACGGTTCAGCCCCTGCTGTTCGGCGGCACGGTTCAGGCAATAAAGACGGTCGGTATTGCTGTGGCGGAGGGTCAGCGCAAAGGGGCCGTCAACCGGCCGCGCCCGCAGCGCCCTGTCGCTTGCCAGCCTCGGAAACCACAATGACACGACGCGTCTCTGCATTCCAACGGACATCCCACGCTGCTATTGTTCCTGATTTGTTCTTGATAAGCGCCCAGCGCTGCAGAGTCGAGTCTGCCGCGCCGGCATCTGCATCAAAGAGCGGGGAACAGTGCCAGCGGGTTTCGGCGGCATTGCTGCCCATCGCTTCGGGGATCAGGCATAGTCCGGTGGATTTTCCGGCCTCGGCGGCCAGTTGCAACCGCCGCCCGCTGGTCAGATCGATCGCGGCATTCAGCTCGACCACCACCAGCGGCACGGCGCCCGAGCGCAGCGCCTCTTCGGCCACGGCCAGGGTTTCGGCATGGGTTTTGGGGCGGGCGAGCAACAGGCGCTGCGGGTCAAGATAAGCACCAAAGCCCACGGGGTTCAGCGCGCTGCCATCCCAGCCCGGGCGCACCCACATGACAGGTCCGCCGCCCTGGTCCGCCCCCTGGCCTGCCAGCGCAAGCGCAAAGCCCGTAGCCCCGGGGCCGCAGCTTTCATGCGTCCGGCCCTTGCGTAGCGGGAAATGAGAGAAAAGATCGGCTGACATTTGCACAGTATAAACCGGCGATCGGCGGATTTGAATGCCAAGCACGCTGCGCGCGCCGCTGTTCCGGACAAAGAGGGGGGATGATGGTGGCGAGGGGGGGACTTGAACCCCCGACCCCACGATTATGAGTCGTGTGCTCTAACCAGCTGAGCTACCTCGCCATCGGTGCTGCTAAGTAGTGAAGGGGGGCAAAGGCGTCAAGCGGAAATTGGGTGCCCGTAGGGTGCGCATTCATTGCGCACCTCTTTGGTCGCATTCTTTCCGCACCTCTTTGGCCATTGCATCATGGTGCGCAATAAATGCGCACCCTACGGGCAAGGACTTGAGGATCAAACCGGAGCCGCTCTCACTTGCGTTAGCCGATCTTCGTCGCGCAGTTTTGCATCTAATGCGGCAAGTTTGCTCAGACCTATCGCCCGTTGGCCGTTTTTCTGAAACTTTCCGGCCTCTTTCCATGCAAGTGCGCCGGGGCCGTTGTAAACCACAGTAATGTTGGCACCTTTGGGTCGGCTAAGCACCAAAAGATGCTCGGGTTCGTGGCGGATTGCGACGCTTTTTCCCTGTGTCAGCTTAATCTCGACACATTTACCGTCCGGTGTTTTTGCATCATGCGCCAATGTCGACGCTGCGTTCAGTTTCAAATCAAACATATATGCAGCTACAACCTCTCCAACACTCCCGACCAAATGCCCATCAGGCGTAAATTTCCGTCCCGGGAACATCTCTTCAAGCGCATCAGTGGCGTGGTATAGCTGGTCGATAAACTTTTCGACCCGCTTCCAGTCGACAAACTTCACAATACGCCCCAATCACCCTTTCGGCAAAAAAACGACAGACCCAAAAACACACCTGTCCCGGCTATCGCCGAGGCTGGAAATTTTTACTCCGCCGCCTCCCCATAGCTCTCCAACGGCGGACAGGAACAAATCAAATTCCTGTCCCCATAGGCGTTGTCGATGCGGTTCACCGGGGGCCAGTATTTATTCGCCAGCAGGCTTTCCAGCGGGAAGACGGCCTTGTGGCGGGAATAGGGGTGGGGCCAGTCGGCATCTGTCAGGTCGCGGCCGGTATGCGGGGCGTTGACCAGCGGGTTATTGTCGGCGGGCCAGTCGCCACGCTCCACGGCGCGGATTTCCTCGCGGATCGCCTTCATCGCGGCGATGAACCGGTCCAGCTCCACCTTGGATTCGCTTTCGGTCGGCTCGATCATCAGCGTGCCGGGCACGGGGAAGCTCATCGTCGGCGAGTGGAAGCCGTAATCGGCCAGCCGCTTGGCGATATCCTCGTTGGAAATGCCGCAGGCGTCCTTGATGGGGCGGATGTCGAGAATGCATTCATGCGCCACACGGCGGCGCGCGCCGCGATACAGCACCTTGTAATCCGCCTCCAGCGCATCGGCGATGTAGTTGGCGTTGAGAATCGCCAGTTTGGTGGCCTGGGTCAGCCCCTCGGCGCCCATCATCTTGATATAGGCGTAGGGAATCGGCAGGATCATCGGCGAGCCGAAGCGGGCGGCCGAAACCTGCCGCGCGCCAGTGCCACCCACCGCATGATCGGGCAGGAAGGGCGCCAGATGCGCGCCCACACCGATCGGCCCCATGCCGGGGCCACCGCCGCCATGCGGAATGCAGAAGGTTTTGTGCAGGTTCAGATGGCTGACATCCGAGCCGAACTTGCCGGGCTTGGACAGGCCGACCTGCGCGTTGAGATTGGCGCCATCCATATAAACCTGCCCGCCAGCCTCATGCACCATCGAGCAGATCTTGCGGATTTCGGTTTCAAACACCCCGTGGGTCGAGGGATAGGTGATCATGATCGCGGCCAGATTATCGGCATGTTCATTGATTTTCGCGGCCAGATCGTCGATATCGACATTGCCCTGATCGTCGCAGCCGGTAACGACAACCTTCATCCCCGCCATCTGCGCCGAGGCGGGGTTGGTGCCATGCGCCGAGCTTGGAATGAGGCAGACATCGCGATGCGTATCGCCATTGGCGTGATGATAGCCGCGAATGGCCATCAGCCCGGCAAATTCACCCTGCGCGCCGGAATTCGGCTGCATCGACATGGCGTCATAGCCGGTGATCTCGCACAGATCGGCGTTCAGATCTTCGATCATTTTTGTATAGCCCCTGGCCTGTTCGGGCGGGCAGAACGGGTGCATACCGGCAAATTCGGGCCAGGTGATGGCGGCCATTTCAGCCGCCGCATTCAGCTTCATGGTGCAGGAACCAAGCGGGATCATCCCCCGGTCCAGCGCCAGGTCCTTGTCCGACAGGCGGCGCAAATAGCGCATCATCTCGGTTTCGGTGCGGTAGAGATGGAAGACCGGATGGGTCAGATAGTCGGTTTTGCGCGCAAAGGGGGCGGCATAATCGGGGTTAACCGCGGCATCGAGTGCTTCAAAATCCGCAGTCACGCCAAACACGGCCCAGAGGTTTTCAACCGTTTTGGGGAAGCTGGTTTCATCAAGGCTGATGCCGACCGCATCATCATAGCGGCGCAGGTTGATGCGCGCGGTTTCAGCCCTGGCAATGGTTGCATCGACATCGGCAACCGGCACGCGGATTGTATCGAATACCGGGCCGTCAACCCCCAGCCCTTTGGCCAGAACGGCGGTCAGCCGGCGCACACGTTCGGCAATGGCGCGCAGCCCTTCGGGGCCGTGAAAACTTGCATACATCGCCGCGGTAATCGCCAAAAGCGCCTGCGCGGTGCAAATGTTCGATGTGGCCTTTTCGCGGCGGATATGCTGCTCGCGGGTTTGCAAGGCAAGTCGGTAGGCGGCATTGCCGCGCCGGTCGACCGACACGCCAACAATGCGGCCCGGCAAGGCGCGCTTGAACTTGTCACGCGTGGCCATGAAGGCGGCATGTGGCCCGCCAAAGCCCATTGGCACGCCAAAACGCTGGGTCGAGCCGATGGCGATATCGGCGCCAAGCTCACCGGGGCTGGCCAGCAGGGTCAGCGCCAGAAGATCGCAAGCCAGCACCGCAAGCCCGCCACCCGACTGCACGGCCGCAATGGGGCCGCGCAAATCGCGCAAGCTGCCATCGGTGCCGGGATACTGGAAGATCGCACCAAAAACCGCGCTCGGGTCAACATCATCGGGGTTGCCGATGATCACATCCCAACCCAAAGGCTCGGCGCGGGTCTGGATCACGGCAATGGTTTGCGGATGGCAGGCCGCATCCACAAAGAACGCATTGGCTTTGGATTTGCCCTGCCGCTGGGCCATTGCCATCGCCTCGGCGGCGGCGGTCGCCTCATCCAGCAGGCTGGCATTGGCCATGTCCAACCCGGTCAGATCGGCCACCATCGTCTGGAAATTCAGCAGCGCCTCAAGCCGGCCCTGGCTGATTTCCGGCTGATAAGGCGTATAGGCGGTATACCAGGCCGGGCTTTGCAGCAGGTTGCGCTCGATCACCTGCGGAGTGATGCAATCATAGTAGCCCTGGCCGATATGGCTGGTGAACACCTCGTTCATATCGGCAATGTCGCGCATATGCCGCAGCAGCGCCCCTTCGGACATGGGCGCACCCAAAGCCAGCGGTTCAGGGTTGCGAATGTCGGATGGCACGGTCTGCTCGATCAACTGGTCCAGCCCGTTGGTCTTGCAGGTTTTCAGCATTTCAGCCACGTCATCGCCGTTCGGCCCGTTATGGCGGGCAATAAACGCACTATCACGGGCGGCAGAATAATCGGCGCTGCGCATGGTATATTCCTAGCTTGAAAGGTTACGCGATCAGCGCGTCATAGGCGGCCTGGTCCAGCAGATCGTCGAGCTGGCTGGCATCGGTGGCGGTCATTTTCACAAACCAGCCGCCCGCTGTGGGGGCGGAGTTGACAGTGCCCGGCTCATCGGCCAGCGCCGCGTTTGCAGCGGTGATCTCGCCATCGAACGGCGCGTAGATATCCGATGCGGCCTTCACCGATTCCACGGTCGCCATCACATCGCCCTTTGAAAAACTGTCGCCCACCTCCGGCAGTTCGACGAACACGATATCGCCAAGCGCTTCCTGGGCGTGGTTGGTAATGCCAATGGTAAAGGCATCGCCATCGGCTTCAATCCATTCATGGTCATCGGTATAGCGCATATCAGGCTCCTATCGGGCGTAGTTATGGGGGGTAAAAGGAAGGGTGGCGCGGTTCATCGCAAGGCGGCGGCCGCGCACTTCGGCATAGTATTTCTGGGCGTCATGGGCGGCATCGACCAGCGCCAGCGCGCAAGGGCCGCCAAGGCTGGGGCCAAACCCGCCCGAGGTGACATGGCCGATTTGCGCGCCACCTTCAGCCTCGGCAAAAATCGGCGCGCCTTCGCGCACCGGGGCGCGGGTTTCACCCTTCAGCGCGACCAGCATACGCGGCGCGCCATTGGCCATTTCATCCAGAATCCGCGCCGCACCCGGAAAGCCGCCTGCCCGCGCGCCACCCGTGCGGCGGGCCTTGTTGATCGCCCAGCCGATGCCGCTTTCAATCGGGGTCATATCCAAGCCAAGCTCGTGACCATACAGCGATAGCCCGGCTTCAAGGCGCAAGGTATCGCGCGCCACAAGGCCGATGGGGGCCACGCCCTCCAGCGCTAGCAGTTTGCGCGCAAAGGCATCGGCATCGGCGTTGGCCAGCGAAATCTCGAACCCGTCCTCGCCGGTATAGCCTGCGCGCGCCACAATCACCTCGGCCCCGCCGATGGTCATCTCGCGCACATCCATGAATTTCATCCCGGCCACTTCGGGGGCAAGCGCGGCCAGTGCCTCTGCGGCCTTCGGCCCCTGCAAGGCCAGCAGGGCGCGGTCATGCAGGGCAAAGTCCACACCCTTCAGGTTTGCCTGCAAATGCGCCATATCCGCGGCCTTGCAACCCGCATTCACCACCATGTAAACACGCTCGCCCAAATTGGCGACCATCAGGTCATCAATCACCCCGGCATCGGGCGTCGTGAACAGCCCATAGCGCTGGCGGCCCGGTTTCAGGCTTAGCAAATCCACCGGAACAAGCGTTTCAAGCGCCGCCATCACCGCCGGCACGCCGCCGGGCGCGGTCAGAAAAATCTGCCCCATATGCGACACATCGAACAGGCCCGCCGCGCTTCGCGTGTGCAAATGCTCGTCCATCGCGCCCATCGGATAGCGCAGCGGCATGTCATAGCCTGCAAACGTGGTGAATTGCGCGCCCAGTTCCTGGTGTAGCGGGTGAAAAACGGTTCTCCGGGCTTCGGTCACATTCAATCCAATCATCCGCTGTGTTTCCGATACGAAACTTAACGGGGAAATATATCAGGATCAAGGAAAATGTGTGCCGCAGTATACGCTATGCCGCGCCTTTGCCGCGCTGCCAGACCTTTTGAATTTCCAGCCCCGCGCCAAGCCAAAGTATATCGGCCTGTGTTCCGGGGCGCAGCCTGCCAATCTCATCAGCCCGGCCCAGCAAATCGGCGGGATAGGCCGAGGCCATGCGCAGGGCTTCGTCCTGGGCAAGACCAATCACATCCACCATGAAGCGCACAGCCGAAATCATATCCAGATCGGCGCCCGCCAATGTGCCGTCACCCAGGGTCAGCCGCCCGTTCTCGCGCAGAATTTCGCGCCCGTTCAGCGTGAAGCTGCGCATATCCGTGCCGATTGTGGCCATTGCATCGCTGACCAGAAACAGCCGCCCCGGCCCTTGCTTGGCGGCCAGTGCGGCGCGCAACGTGGCGGGGTGAACGTGGATGCCATCAGCAATAACGCCCGATGATGCGCGCCCCTCGTTCAGCAGCGCGCCCACCATGCCGGGCTCGCGGTTGGTCAACTGGCTCATGGCGTTGAACAAATGTGTGGCGGCGGTCGCCCCGGCATCATAGGCGGCGCTGGCCTGGGCATAGCCACAATCGCTATGGCCAAGCGAGACAATCGCGCCCGCATCAACCAGGTGCCGGATTTGCGCAGCCGTCACCGATTCCGGGGCCACGGTCAGATAGAGGCTGGGCAGGCTTTGCGCGGCGTCACAAAGCGCGGTCAAATCCTCATCCGACATGGCACGGATAAGCGCGGCATCATGCGCCCCCTTGCGCGCCACCGAAAGATGCGGCCCTTCCAGATGCAGCCCGGCCACACCGGGCGATGTGCAGGCTTTTGCGGCGGCAATGGCGGCGCGCACATGCGCTTGCGTGTCGGTAATCAGCGTGGGCAGCAGGCTTGTCGTGCCAAAGGGCAAATGCGCCTTGGCGATCGTTTCCATTGTGGCCGCTTCGGGTGCATCATTCAGCATGACCCCGCCGCCGCCATTCACCTGAAGGTCAACAAAACCCGCTGTCAGCAGCCCACCTTCAAGCGTCTGTATTTCCGCCCCCTCGGGCAGTTGCCCCGGCGGCAGAATGCCCAGAACGCGCCCCGCATCCAGCACCAGCGCATGGCCTGATATGCGGCTCTCGCCGTCAAAAATTGTGGCTCCTGTCAGGGCAACCGGCATCAGGTCGTCTCCGTGACTTTGCGCAAATTGGCGGGCGTGTCGGGGTTGCGGCCGCGTGCGCGCGCAAGCTGTTCGATAAAGGCGTAAAACCCGGTGATCAGCGCCAAAGGCTCGGTCAGCGGATGGCTGGTGGCGACAAAGGGCAGCCGCGTGGCCGACTTGGCCATGTCCGAGGTTGCAAAGACTTGCGCGCCACGGGTTGCAAGCTGCTCGGCCACGCCCATCGCGGCAGGCTCTGCCGCATCGCGTGCCGCCAGCACCAGCACCGGATAATCACCGCCGACAATCTCGACCGGGCCGTGCAGCACCTCGGCGCTTGAATAGGCTTCGGCATGGATACCGCAGGTTTCCTTGAATTTCAGCGCCGCCTCGCAGGCCATCGCATAAGACGGGCCGCGCCCCAAAACATACATGGAATCGCGCGCCAGCAAGGCATCGCGCAGCGGCGACCAATCGAGCCTTGCCGCCGCTTCAAGCTGGTCGGGCAACGCATCAATCGCGGCAATCAGCGCATCATCCCTGCCCCAATGCGCCAGCACCGCCAACCCGGCAAGCGCCGAGGTCACGAAGGTTTTCGTGGCTGCCACGCTCAATTCCGGCCCGGCCATGATCGGCACCGTGTTGCGGCTGGCGCGGGCCAGCGGGGAATCGGGCTGGTTGGTTATGGCCAGCGTGCAGGCCTGGGCATCGCTTGCCGCCTGGGCCATTGCCACAATATCGGGGCTTTGGCCCGATTGCGAAATCGAAAAACAAGCCGCGCCGCCCAGCTTCAGCCTGGCCCCGAAGATCGAGGCCACCGATGGCCCGATCGAGGCGACAGGCAGGCCAAGCGACAGCTCGCAGGCATATTTGAGATAGGTCGCCGCATGGTCGGACGAGCCGCGCGCCACGGTCGATACAAAAGCCGGGTTCACATCGCGCAAATCGGCGGCAGTGGCCTCGATCGCGCCGCGCCCTTCGCCAAGCAGCCTTCGGGCCGCCGCCGGAATTTCCGCGACTTCGCGCGCCATATGGGTTTGGGTCATGTCTTATCCTGAAATCTGGAGTTCTGCGACGAAATCATAGGCATCGCCGCGATAGATCGACTGGGTGAATTCCACCACCCGGCCGCTTGGAAGATAGGAGGTCCGCTCGATCCGCAGCCCCGCCTCGCCCGGCTCAACGCCCAAAAGCGCGGCATTGTTGCCCGTCAGGTTGGTGGCCGAAATGCGCTGGATGGCGCGCACCGGGCGGTTGCCGTCACGCTCCAGCACCGCATAAAGCGAAGAGTCGACCAGCAGCGGATTAGGCAAAAGCTCGGCCGACAGGGCCGCGCGTTCAATCGCCATCGGCAAACCGTTTGCACAGCGCAGCCGCGCGATCCGCGCCACCGAATCGCCGCCGCGCAGCCCCAGCGCCACCACCTCTTGCGGTGAGGGCATGAACAACCCGCGCTCCAGCCACTTGCTTTCCACCACCATGCCGCGCCGCGCCATGTCTTCGGTGAAAGATGTCAGCCGCGAGAGCGATTGCTCGACCCGCTGGACCTTGGCCGCCACGAATGAGCCCGAGCCACGGCGCTGCACGATCAGCCCGTCATCGACCAGCGTTTCCACCGCCTTGCGCACGGTCACGCGCGAAAGCCCTGTGATTGCGGCGATTTCGCGTTCGGCGGGCAGCGGGCTGTTGGGGGCGAGCGTGCCGTCCTGGATGGCCGCCTCGATATGGCGGCGCAATTGCAGGTAGCGCGGCCCGCCATTGGGGCGCAGCCAGCGACTGGGCGCAAGCATCTGGTCAATTATCATGTGCCGCCCCCCTTGTGGATTCCGGCCGGTTCAATACCAACCCGCAAAATGAATACCGATATAATACCTAGAATTTTCTTGCAGGCAATACCCTTACTTTCATAGCCTGGAATCGAGATTAATTTCGGGTTTTTCGTCATTCTCTTGCTGGATGTCAGAAAGTTGTAGACAAATGGTATTGTTTTGGCATTGTAGAAGCAGGACAAAGGAATCACCATGACCTTGCGCAGAACCGAACAGCCGCATGACCTGGCCCAGGGGCTTGATACCCTGGCGCCACCGGCAATTCTGTCGGCGCTGGTCGAAGGGCAATTGGCCGCTTTGGCCGCGTTGCGCCCGGCCCTGCCCGCGCTTCAGGCCGGGGCCGAGGCGATGGCGGCGGCCATCGGCAATGGCGGGCGGCTGATTTACACCGCGGCGGGCAGTTCCGGGCTGATGGGCATGGCCGACGGGCTGGAGCTGCCCGGCACATTCGGCCTGTCGCCCGCGCAGATCGTCATATCGCTCGCCGGGGGCGCGGCCAGCCTGCAGCATATGACCGGCAATACCGAAGATGATGTTGCCGAGGCGCGCGCCGCGGCCAGCACCGTGCGCGCGCATGACTGTGTCATCGCCATTTCCGCCTCGGGCGCCACGCCCTACCCGCTGGCCTTTCTGAAAGCCGCGCCGCAGGCAACCCGCATTGCCATTGTAAACACCCCCGCCAGCCCGATGCTGGCGCAGGCCGAAATCGGCATCTGCCTTGAAACCCCGCCGGAAGTCATTTCCGGCTCGACCCGTCTGGGGGCTGCGACTGCGCAAAAGGCCGCGCTCAACGCCATGTCAAGCCTGATGGGCGTGCTGCTGGGCCATGTGCATGACGGGATGATGGTCAACCTCGTGGCCGACAATGCCAAGCTGGAAGACCGCGCCGCGCGCATTGTGGCGCGCATTTCCGGCTGCGACCTGGCAAGCGCACACCACCATCTGACGGCGGCCAGTGGTGCGATAAAGCTGGCGGTTCTGCTGGCCAGCGGTGCGCGCGACATCGAGAATGCCGCACAAATTCTGGGGGCGGCGCGGGGCCATTTGCGCGCCGCGCTCAACAGCATGTGACGGGGGCAGACCCCCGCGCTCGACAACCGCGCCACGGCGCAAAACTGGGAGAGAGAGAATGACTTCGACAAAACTGACGGGCCTGCTGCTGGCCACCACATTTCTGGCCGTTGGCCAGACCGCAGCCGCCGAAGAGGTGACGATTTACAGCTGGCGCGAACAGGAAATCCCGCTTTGGCAGTATATTTCCGACAATAACCTGATTGATGGCGTGACCATCAACTTCGTGCGCCTGAATTCCGATGATTATGACACCAAGCTGCGCATCGACCTGCAATCGGGTGGTCCCGACATTTTTCAGGGCCGCGCCGGTGCCGCCTGGCTGGCCAGCTTCATCGATGCTGGCGTGATCGCACCGCTTGAGGGCGTTGACCTGTCGAATATGGCCCCCGCAGCGATGACCGCCGCAATGGGCGCCGATGGGCAGGTTTACGGCGTGCCTTTCGCCATTCAGATGGAAAGCATCATCTATAACAAGGGTGTGTTTGAGGCCAACGGCATTGCAGTGCCAACAAATATGGCTGAACTGACCGCCGCCGCCGATGCGCTGGCCGCAGCGGGCGTTACACCCATGTCCTTTGGCGCCCGTTCCGGCTGGTGGCTCAACCAGGTGGTTGGCGAAGTGATGACCGCTGGCATGGTGGATGATGCCACCGCCCAGGGGCTGATCGACGGCACCGTCTGCTTTACCGACCCGGCCTTTGTGGCCACGCTTCAAGCCGTGGCCGACTGGCAGGCGGCGGGCTATATGAACCCCTCGCCAATGGCCGATGATTACGGCGCCATGCGCACGGCCGTGGCCCTGGGTGAAGCGGCGATGATGATCGACGGTGTCTGGTCCTCCGGCCCGACCTCGCCGATGTATGAAATCGACCCGGGGCTCGAAATGGGTTTCATGCCGGTGCCCGGTGACAATGGCAAGGTCTATGCCTTTGGCGATGGCACCTATCTGGCCAATGCCGCCAGCGACAAGGCCGACGCTGTGGCCGCCGTTATGGCCTTCACCGCCACGCGCGAATTTGCCGAACTGTTCGTCGCCCAGGTGGGTGAGTTGCCCGCCTATGGTGCCGAATACACGGTTGAAGATGCGCGCCTGAACATGGTGGCCGGTATGATCGCCGACAATTCCGCCGCCCCCACCCCGTTCTTTGCCTATGCGCTGAATGCGGGCGAGCCTTCCTATGGGCAGTTGGTGGCCGATGGCTATCAGGCGCTGCTTTCGGGCGGTTCTTCGGCTGAAGAGGTCGCTGCCAGCATTCAGGCCGGTCTGAACAGCTGGAACTATGTTGGCGCGGCAAATTGCCAGTAAGCTGATATGATCCGGGCGCGCGGCGGGCTGCCTGCCGCGCGCCTTTCATTTGGGGGAATGCCGATGACCTACAAGCAAAAAGCCCGCCTGCAGCGCCTTGCTTTGCTGTTGCCCGGCGTCACGCTTTACGGCATTTTCAACTTCATGCCACTGCTGGGCCTGCTCGGCCTGTCGCTGGTGCGCTGGCCGGGCATTGGCCCCTCGGAATATGTGGGCCTCGGCAATTTCACGCAATTGCTGGGCGAGCCCTATTACCGCGACCAGTTCCTCAACGCGCTGCTGCAAAACATCTATTTCTTTGTGGTCATCATCGGCGCGATGCTGGTGCTTGGCACCGGTCTTGCGCTGCTGCTGTCGTTCCGCACATGGGGCCGCAACACTTACCGCGCGATTTTCTTCATCCCCTATCCGCTGGCCGGGGCCGCCGTGGCCTTCCTGCTGAACATGATGGTCGAAACCCGTGGCCCCATCAACACGCTGCTGGTCAAGGGCCTTGGCGTGATGGATGCGCCGATTGGTTTTCTGGGCGAGCCGGACCTCGCGCTTTCCACCCTCGCTGTGTTCTACACCTGGCACCGGCTCAGCTTTGCCATCATCCTCATCATGTCGGCCATCATCGCCGTGCGCGTCCATCTGCTGGAGGCCGCGATGCTTGATGGCGCCAACCGCTGGCAAACCCTGCGCGCCGTGGTCTTCCCCGTGCTTGGCCCGGCCTTCATTCTCATCACCGTGATCGTCATGGTCGATGTGTTCAACAATGCCGACTATACGCTGCTGCTGATGGGCCCCGAGGCCGGGCCGCTGCGCAATACCGACATCATGGGCACTTTCCTGTTCCGCACGTCATTCGGCGGCTCGGCCACATCCGTCAACATCAATTTCGGCATGGCGGCGGCCATCGGGCTGATCACCGCGCTGCTAATTCTGCCCGCAGCACTTTACCTGTCGCTCAAGAATCTGCGCAAGGATTAGGTCATGGACAAGCTTTTCCGCCTGTCGCGCAAAGAACAACTGGTCGTGCAGTTCATCCTCATCGCATGGGCGATCGTGGTGCTGTTCCCCATCGGCGTGGCGGTCATCAACTCGTTCAAACCGAATCTGGGCGAGGTTTATCGCGGCCCGCTGAACCTGCCCTCCCAATGGTCCTTCGGCAACTATGTCGAGGCCTGGGTGGGTGCGAATTTCAGCCGCTACTTCCTGAATTCGGTCATCATTTCCGGCTTTACCGTGGTCATCGTCACGCTCTGCGCCTCGACCACCGCCTTCGTGCTGGTGCGGATGCCGTTCCGTGGTTCCACCCTCATCTTCGGCTGCTTCATGCTGGGCGTGATCATCCCCATCCGCCTTGCCCTTGCGCCGCTTTTCGTGACCGTCAACACGCTTGGCCTGCTGGATACGCTCACCGGCGTCATTCTCGTGCAATCCGCCTCGATGATGCCCGTCGCCGTGTTCATCATGACAGCCTTCCTCCGCTCGGTGCCATCGGAACTGGAGGATGCCGCCCGCATGGATGGCGCTTTGCCGTTCTCCATCTACTGGCGCGTGGTGCTGCCGCTCATCCGACCAGCCATTGCAACCGTCGCCCTGCTCACCTTTGTGCAAAGCTGGAACGAATATTTCCTGCCGCTGATCTTTCTGCAAAGCCCCGAAAACTACCCAATCACCCTTGGCATTGCCGAGTTTCGCAGCCAGTTCGCCGTGCAATGGCACCTGATGTTTGCCGGTATCCTCATCATGCTTGTCCCCACCATCATCGCCTTCGTTCTGGCCTCGCGCCAGTTTATCGAGGGCCTCACCCAGGGCGGGGTTAAGGAGTAAGCCATGTCCACCATCTCCATCAAAAACCTGAACAAGGCCTATGGCAAGGTGCAGGTGCTGCACGACATCAACCTTGAAATCGGCGACAATGCTTTCGTGGTGTTCGTCGGCCCCTCGGGTTGCGGCAAATCCACCCTGCTGCGCACCATTGCCGGGCTGGAGGAACGCACATCCGGCGCCATCCATCTTGATGGGCGCGACATTTCCGATGATGCTCCGGTGGACCGCGATGTCGCAATGGTCTTCCAGTCCTACGCGCTTTATCCGCAAATGACCGTGCGCGAAAATATCGGCTTCGCGCTGCGCATGGCCAAGGTTGATAAGGCCGAGATTGACCGCAAGGTGCTTGAAGCCGCCAAGCTGCTGAAGCTCGACAAGCTGCTCGACCGCAAGCCCAAAGACCTGTCCGGCGGCCAGCGCCAGCGCGTTGCCATTGGCCGCGCCATCCTGCGCAGCCCCAAGGTGTTTTTGTTCGACGAACCGCTCTCCAACCTCGATGCCGAATTGCGTGTCGACATGCGCCTGCAAATCGCCGCGCTGCGGCGCGAGCTTTCGGCAACCTTCGTTTACGTCACCCACGATCAGGTGGAGGCGATGACATTGGCCGACACAATCGTCGTGCTGCGTGATGGCCATATCGAGCAGGTCGGCGCGCCGATGGAGCTTTACCATCGCCCCGCCAACCGCTTTGTGGCCGGCTTCATCGGCTCGCCGCGGATGAATTTTTTGCCCGCCACCGCACAGGGCAAACGGGCCGTTCTGGCCGATGGCGGCGCGCTGCCGCTGGCGCATGAAGCCCCCGAAGGCGCAAAACTCGCCCTCGGCCTGCGCCCCGAACATCTGCGCCCGGCGGATGATGGCGCGATTGCCGTGACCATTTCCGAGATTGAAAACCTCGGCCCCGTTTCCTATGCCCATTGCGCGCTGGCCGATGGCACGCTGCTGACCGCGCAACTGCCGCCCGACCACGCACTGAGGCTTGGCCAGGCCGTGAAACTGGCCGCCGAACCGGCCCATCTGCATGTGTTCGATGCCAGCGGCGCACGCATTGGCGGCGGGGCGGCGCATGGCTGATTTGCTTGTGCGCCTGCTTGATCTGCCCGCGCGCCCCGCGCTGGATGCGGGCATCATCATCCGCCGCCCGCTGGCCGCCGAATCCGGGCTGATTGCCGATTGGGTCACCACAAATTTCCACCGTGGCTGGGCCGATGAAATTGCCCCCGCCTTTGCCCGCCAGCCCATCAGCCTGTTCACCGCCCAGCGCGAAAATACCCTGCTTGGCTTTGCCGCCTATAACGTCACCGCGCCCGGCTTTTTCGGCCCAACAGGCGTGGCGACCACTGCGCGGCGCCAAGGCATTGGCGCGGCACTCGTCTGGGCGGCGATGGATGCGCTGCGCCATCTTGGCCATGTCTATGCCTTCATAGGCGATTCCGCTGATGATGCCTTTTACGCCCGCACCTGCGGGGCCACGCCACTTCCGGGCACCGGCACCAGCCTCTATGCCCATATGCTACAGGCCAAAAATGACTGAACCGCATGTCACCGCCCATTGGGCCGAGGGGCCGGATAATGGCCGCTTCACCATCACCCTGCATGGGGCCGAGGCGCTGCCTGCGGGCTATCGCCTTGCCTATACCAGCCAGTTGCGCACGCTTTCGGGCGCGATTTCCGGCGCCGAATTGCAGCAGGTCGATGGCAGTTTCCACCTTGTCGCGCCGCTTGCCGAAGGGCCGCTCAGCTTTACGCTCACCAACCTGTCTTTCACCCCGAAACACAGCAATGATGGCGTGATGAGCGCCTTTCTGGTGCTGCCCGATGGCACGACCCAGGACATTCCCACAGCCCCGCTGTCCTGCGATAACCCGCCGGTGGATGACACGCCGCCACCGCCCGCGCCACCCGCGCCGGGCCTTGGCCTCTCCCCCATGCCCGCCGAAATTGCGCTGACAGGCTCGGCCGCCGCACCCGCCGGCTTTTCCCTGCCACCCGATGCCAGCGCCGCGTTGCGGGCCGCGTTCGCGACCGCCGCCACGCTTTTTGCCACGCTCTTTCCCGACCAGCCGCAGCTTTTTGAAGCCGGACCTGTGCAGCTTTGCCATGTTCCCGAAGACATGGGCGAAGGCTACAGGCTCGCTTTTCAAGCCGACGCCGTTACTATTCATGCAAGCGGCCCCGGCCTGCTCTACGCCCTCATCACGCTGGCTCAGGCCACGCATCATGCGCGCCAGAACCCCGCGCTTTTCACCTATCCGGCGGCGGGCTCCACCATTGCCGACAGCCCGCGCTTTCAGTGGCGCGGCGCGCATCTGGATGTGGCCCGCCGCTTTTACCCGATGGATGATCTGCGGCGTTTTCTGGCGATCATGGCCTGGCACAAGCTCAACCGCTTCCATTGGCACCTGACCGATGACGAGGCCTGGCGCATCGAAATCCGCGCCTTTCCCGCCCTCACCGAAATCGGTGCCACGCGCGGTTGGGGGCAGGCGATGCCGCCGCTTCTGGGCGACGGTGCAGCCGGCCAGTCGGGCCATTACAGCCAGGCCGATGCCGCGGCTTTGGTGGCCGAGGCCGCCGCGCTGGGCATCGAGGTCATCCCGGAAATCGACATCCCCGCCCATAGCACCGCCGCCCTGCGCGCCCTGCCGCATCTGATTGACCCTGATGAGACACCAGACAGCTATATCTCTGTCCACGGTTTCAAGAACAACGCGCTCAACCCCGGCCTGCCCGCGACACTCGACTTTGTGAATACGGTCCTCGACGAGCTTTTGCCGATCTTTCCCGCCAGGGTATTCCACCTTGGCGGCGACGAGGTGGCGCGCGGCGCCTGGGATAGCTCGCCCGCCGCGCGGCGGCTGAACCTGCCGGGTAACAGTGCCATCCAATCGGCATTCATGCGCCGTTGTCAGGCCCGGCTGGCGGCCGAGGGGCGCATCATGGGCGGCTGGGATGAATGCGCCGAGGGCGATGGCGTGGCGGCGGAAGATGCGCTGATTTTCGCATGGCAAAGCGCCGATTTGGCCAAAATGCTGTCAAATGTCGGTTACAATGTAACTTTTGCACCCGCCACAGCCTATTACCTCGACATTGCCCAAAGCCACGGCTGGCATGAGCCCGGCGCAAGCTGGGCGGGGATGACACCGGTGCAGGCCACCTATGAAACCGAGCCTTCGGACTGGGTGGGACAGGCGGAAAAGCTGGCCGGCGTGCAGGCCTGTATCTGGTCGGAAACCCTTGTCAGCAAGGCTATTTTCAACCATCAGGTTTTTCCCCGGCTTTGCGCGGTGGCCGAAACCGGGTGGAGCCAGCCCGGCGCCAGGCATTGGCCAAGGTTTGCGGCCCTTTCAGCGCATTTTCCAAGGCTTTAGGCATCTGGCAACGGCAGGAGCCTCCGGCGGGGATATTTTTGAGCAAAAGATGAGGTCAGGATCTGGCGGCCATCGCCAGTTGGCGGGCCAATGTGCAGGCCCGAATCAGGCTGGCGGGATTGGCCTTGTTCTGGCCCGCGATATCAAACGCCGTGCCGTGGTCGGGGCTGGTGCGGATGAAGGGCAGGCCAAGGGTGATGTTCACACCCTCATCCAGCCCCATATACTTCACCGGGATGAGGCCCTGATCGTGATATTGCGCCACGACCACATCGAACCTGCCGAGCCGGGCCGACAGGAAGACCGTGTCGCCGGGCCAGGGGCCGGTGGCGTTCAGGCCTTCGGCGCGGGCGGCAGCTATGGCGGGGGCGATGATCTCGATTTCCTCGCGGCCAAACAGCCCGCCTTCGCCGGCATGGGGGTTCAAACCGGCCACGGCAATGCGCGGGGCGATGATGCCAAGCGCGCGGCAGCCCCGATGCGCAAGGCGGATGGCGGCCAGATTGGCATTGAAATCTGCCGCCGCGATTGCATCGCGCAGCGACAAATGGATGGTGACAAGCACGGTGCGGATGGCATCATTGACCAGCATCATGGCCACCTTTGCGCCGTCTGAGAAATGCGCGAGCATCTCGGTATGGCCGGGAAAGGCGATGCCCGCAGCGGCAAGGGCTTCTTTATGGATCGGGGCGGTGACAAGCCCTGCAACCTGACCGGCTTTGGCAAGTTTGATGCCGGCCAGAATGGCGTCATAGGCGGCTTGGCCCGCGGTGGCGCAGACCGCGCCGAGCGCGGGCGCTTCTGCAAGGGTTGAGGTTTCGATGACCGAAATTTCGCCGGGCTGCGCGGCTTCGGGCGTGGCGACCCTGCGCAGCGGCAGGGTGCAGCCGATGCGTTTGGCGGCGGCCTGAAGCACGCCCATATCGCCCAGAATTACGGCATTCTGACCAGAGGCAACGGCGCGCAAGGCGATCTCGGGGCCAATGCCGGCCGGGTCGCCCATCGATATGGCAAGGGGCAGGCTCATCCGCGCATCCGCGCGCCATCCGCATCCCAAAGCGGGCCGTCAACCATGCGGGCCGCACAGCGTTTGCCGAGGATTTCGATGTTCACCACCAGCCCCGGCTTGATATGTTCAACCGGCACAAAGGCAATGGCAATTGACTGACCTGTCCAATGCGAATAGCCGCCCGACGTGCAGAAGCCGACAACGGACTCGCCTATCCAGACAGGCTCGTAGGCCACGACATCGGCATCCACCGCATCCACCACAAAGGCGACCTGGCGGCGTTTTGGTCCTGCGGCTTTTTCGGCAAGCGCTGCGGCCTTGCCGACCCAGTCGCTTGGCTTGTTCCAGCGGATGAAGCGGTCGATGCCCGTTTCACCCGGCATGTAATCGGGCGAAAATTCGCGTGCCCAGGAGCCGAACAGCTTGTCGAGCCGCAAGCTCATCATGGCGCGCATTCCAAACGGGCGCAGACCCATGCTTTGCCCGGCGGCCCAGAGCGTATGCCACAGGCTGCGCTGGCTCATGAAATCTGTGAAGATTTCAAAGCCAAGATCGCCGGTATAGCTGACGCGCTGCACCAGACAATCGGCCATGCCGATGGTCATGCGCCGAACGTCCATGAATTTGAAGGCCTCGGGCGAGACATCGGCGCGGGTGACGCTGGCCAGAAGATCGCGCGCAAGCGGGCCGGCGATCTGGAAGCCGGTGGTGGTGTCGGAGATATTCTCAATACACACATCATCGACCAGATGCTGCTGGAACCAGCGCAAATGCTGGTCTTGCGCACCGTAGGAACCGGTGATGCGGAATTCGACCTCTGAAATGCAGGTGACCGTGAAATCGCCCAGAATCCGGCCCTTGGGCGAAAGCATGGGGGTGAGCGACAGGCGGCCGGGTTTTGGGATATTGCCCGCCATCATCCGATCGAGCCAGGCACGTGCGCCGGTGCCGGTCACGCGGAATTTGCCGAAATTCTGCACTTCGTTTATGCCAACGCCCTCGCGAACGGCGCGCACCTCTTGGGCCGTTGCCTCCCACGCATTCGAGCGTTTGAAGCTCGGCTGTTCGTAGCGTGGCTGGCCTTTCAGCGCGAAATAGTTCGGCACTTCCAGCCCGTATTGCTGGCCCCAGACCGCGCCCATACCGTCAAAAATGTCATATATGGGGGTGGTGCGGAAGGGGCGGGCAGCGGGGCGTTCCTCGTTCGGGTAGCTGACCGAAAAGCGCATCTGATAGTTCTCGATGACCTTGGGCACGGTGTAGCCCGGCGTGGTCCATTTGCCAAAACGCGCCACGTCAAAGCCACGCGGGTCGACCTCGGTTTCGCCGTGAATCATCCATTCGGCGAGCGATTTGCCCATGCCGCCACCCTGGCTGAACCCGGCCATTACCGCACAGGCAGACCAGTAGTTGCGCAAGCCCGGCACGGGGCCGATGAGCGGGTTGCCATCGGGCGCAAAGGTGAACGGGCCGTGGATGACATTCTTGACGCCCGCGCGCTCCAGCACCGGAAAACGGCGATAGGCGAAGTTGACCGAGTCTTCGATCTTGTCGAATTGTTCGTTCAGCAACTCGTGGCCAAAATCCCACGGGGTGCCGTCAACCGACCAGGCCTCGCAGGGTTTTTCGTAGAAACCGATGCAGAGGCCGCGGCCTTCTTGACGCAGATAGCTTTCGCCGCCCGGGTCCATCACATGCGGAAATTCGATGTCGCGGTTGTAAATTTCGGGGATGTCATCGGTCACCAGATACTGGTGCGCCATTGGCAGAAGCGGCAGATAAACGCCCGCCATTGCAGCAACTTCGCGCGCCCATAGCCCGCCGGCATTGACCACATGTTCGGCATGGATTGTGCCCTGTTCGGTGACGACATCCCATGTGCCATCGGCACGGGGGTTGGTTTGCAGCACGCGGTTGTGCTGGATGATGGTCGCCCCGCCAAGCCGCGCCGCTTTGGCATAGGCATGGGTGGTGCCGGACGGGTCCAGGTGCCCATCGAGCGGGTCGTAAAGCCCGCCGATTATCCCGTCCACATTCACCAGCCCATCGGTCATTCTGGTAATTTCGGCGGGGGTCAGCAGTTCGGTATGCAGGCCCATATAGCGGTGCTTGGCGCGCTCGGCGGTCAGCATTTCAAAGCGGGCCTGGTTGTCGGCAAGGGTGATGCCGCCGACATGGTGAAGGCCGCAATTCATGCCGGTGAGTGCCTCCAACTCCTTGTATAGCTGGATAGTATAGCCCTGCAGCGCGGCCATGTTCGTGTCGCCATTCAGGGTGTGGAAGCCGCCCGCCGCGTGCCATGTGGAACCAGAGGTCAGGTCGGAGCGTTCCACCAGCATGACATCGGACCAGCCGAGTTTGGTGAGATGATACAGAACGGAACAGCCGACGACACCGCCGCCAATCACCACCACCTGTGCAGAATTCTGCATGAATGCCCCCTTTGCCCTCGGCTTCAACCTTGGGCCAAGCTGCGCGGGATTCGCGGCAAAATCAATCGCGTCACGCGACTTTTCATGCCGTTTTTGGGTTATTCTGCCGGAATTGCGTGCGGAAGCGCCAATGCCTGCGCATCGGGATCGGCAAGCAGTTTCAGCACTTTGCGGCCATCATAGGCACCCAGCCGCGCCTGCGCGATTGGGGTGGCATTTGCATCGCAAAGCGCGATTTGCAGCGCCCCAAGGCAGCCATCGGGCAGGGCAATCATATCGCCGCGGCGCAAATCGCCCAGCGCATCTGCCGCCATGTTCTGGCGGTGCAAGACCGCGCGCAGACTAAGCGGGGCGGCCTGCATGGCCTGATGCAGCGCCGGGGCATGGCTGCGAGCAGGCTGCGGTGCGACACTGGGCCTTGCGGGCTGTGTGCAGTGATAAGGCACAACCAGCCGCAAGCGGCCCAGCGGGGTATTGCGATGCAAAAGCGCCAGCGAGAATGCCCGCCAGTCAGCAGCTTCGGGTGCGGACAACGGGGCAGTGACAAACCTGGGTGGCACCGCCGCTTCAACCTTCAGCCAGCGCGCCAATGCGGCTTGCACAGCCTCGGGAAGTGCGGCGCAAAGCGCATGATCAACCGGCGAGAGCGGCTTGCGCGCGGGTTTTGCACCAAGGCGAAGGGCCACGATGTTTTGGGCCAGCGCCTCTTCCACCCAGCAATAGGCACGGTTTGGCCCATTCGCCGGCTCATCCCCCGGGCCACCCAGGTCAACAACCGCCTTCAGCCCGGGTTTGCGCAACCATGTTCTGAGCGCGGCAGGCCGTGGGGCGGCGCTGTTTTCAAGCCGAATTGCAACGGGAATGCCCAGCGTCTTTTCAAGCCGCGCGGCCAGATATTCGGGCAGTATGGCCGAAAAAGCGGGCGTGGCTGCGGGCTGCGGGCGCAGCAGTTTATGGGCGGTGGGGGGCATTCTGCGCTCCTGCTTCATCATTTCTTGCAGGGTGCAGTGCAAAATATGAAGGGCGGGTTACCGGCACAAGTTTAATCAATTGCCACGCAGAAACCCCGCCCCACGAATGCGCCGGTTACCTCTTGGTAAAGACTTGGCGGCAATGTCGGGCACCAGGCCTGCACGGGGCAATACGCGGGGCATTACGGGGGCAATATGGCCGAAAACACCAATATACGTCCGATTATCAAGAAAAAGAAAAACGTGCAGGCTGCCGGCCATCATGGTGGCGCATGGAAGGTGGCCTATGCCGATTTTGTAACCGCGATGATGGCGTTCTTCCTGCTGATGTGGCTGCTGAATGCCACAACCGAAGAACAGCGCAAGGGCATTGCCGCCTATTTCAACCCCGGCATTCCGGCCTATATGGCCACGGGTGGCGGCGATGGCATGTTCAATGGCGAAGACCTGTTCACCGAGATGACCGAAAACCAGTCGGGCACGGGCGCGAGCGAGGACTATCCGACCGAGTTGGAAAACGCGGCGGGTGATACTGGTGGCGCCCCCGTTGAAGACGCGGCCGAAGAGCAGTTTTCGGAAATCGAAAGCCTGTTTCGCGGCGACAGCGGCGAAAGCACGGTCGAGGATTCGCTGCTCAAACATGTCAATACGCGGATAACTGATGAAGGGCTGATCATCGAGATCTTCGATTTGCCCGATACGCCGCTTTTTGCCCAAGGTAGCGATGCACCAACCGAAGTGGCGCGGCAATTGCTGATGATGATTGCCAATGTCACCGGCATGGTGCGCAACGATATCGCCGTTGGCGGCCATCTGGGCCGTGAACCTGAAAGCGACGACGGGTTTGCCCTGTCGGCGGCGCGCGCGCAAAAAGGCCGTATTCTGCTGGCGGAATATGGCATTGCACCGGCGCGGTTTGTGCGGGTGACAGGGCAATCCAACCGCGCGCTGGCGCTGGAAACGGGGCCGGACTACCGCAACCGCCGCCTTGAAATTACCCTGCTGCGCAGCCCGCCGGGCTGAAAATAGATTCAATTGCATCTGTTAGGGCGATCTTAAGCCTGTCGCGCAAATCTAGGCGCAATACCCCGTGTTCCGAATAAAAGGGCCTGCCCATGACCATTTCCTCTTCCATGAATGCCGGTGTTGCCGGGCTGAACGTGAATGCCAGCAAATTGGCGACGATCGCCGATAATATCGCCAATTCAAAAACCTATGGCTACAAGCGGGTCGATGCCGATTTTTCGGCGATGACCCTGCCCGAACAGCGCGGCAAATACACCGCAGGCGGCGTGCGGGTTTCAACCTACCGTCAGGTTACAGCACAGGGCGCGCTGATCAGCACCGCCAATGCCACCGATATTGCGGTGGGCGGGCGCGGCATGTTGCCGGTGACCTCTGCCGCCGCAATTGGCGCCGGCCCCGGACCTTACCCGATGATGATGACCGCGACCGGCTCGTTCCGCCCCGATGCCAGCGGCGTGCTGCGCAGCGAAAGCGGGCTGGTGCTTCTGGGCTGGCCCGCCGCCGCCGATGGCAGCATCCCGCCGCAATCGCGCGATTCTGCCGCCGGGCTGGTGCCGGTGAACGTGGCCCATAACCAGTTCGCCGCCGACCCGACAACCGCGATCACGCTTGGCATCAACCTGCCCGCCACGGCCACCGCTGCCGGAGCCTCGGGCGATTCGATGGAAATTTCACTGGAATATTTTGACAATCTGGGTGCCACGCAAACAATGACGGCGGTGTTTACCCCGCAGGTGCCGGGTGCAGGCCAGTCAAACCTGTGGACGATGGAAATCGTCGACCTTGCCACCGGCCCCGCCCCGATTGCCGAATTTTCCGTGCAGTTTGATGCCACAACCGGCACCGGCGGCACGGTGCTTTCGGTCACGCCGGTGTTTGGCGGCACGTATAATGCCGCCACGGGCGAGCTTGACGTGACGTTTGACCGCGGGCCTGTCAGCATTTCGGTGGGCAGCCCCGGCACGTCGAGCGGGCTTACCCAGCTTTCCGACCAGTTCGCACCGATCACGCTGGAGAAGAACGGCGCGCCAACCGGCAATGTCACCTCGGTCGAGATTGATGCCAATGGCATTGTATCGGCCAATTATGACAGCGGGTTTTCGCGAGTCATCTTTCAGGTGCCGCTGGTCGATGTGGCCAACCCCAACGCGCTTGACCCCGCGATGGGCCAGGCCTTTACCGCCACGCGCGAAAGTGGGGCCTTCTTTCTGTGGGATGCGGGTAGCGGACCAACAGGTGCCACAATCGGCTACGCGCTCGAGGAATCGACCACCGATATTGCCGGCGAGCTGACCGCGCTGATCCAGACCCAGCGCGCCTATGCCTCCAACGCCAAGATCATCCAGACGGTCGATGAGATGCTGCAAGAAACCACCAATATCAAACGCTAACCCGCCCAAAGGAGCCGCGAGATCATGGGCCTTTCATCTGCCTTGAGCATTGCCAATTCAGGCCTGGCCACCGTGTCACGCGCGGCCGAGCTTGTGTCAAACAACGTTGCCAATGCCACGGTCGAAAGCTATGCCCGCAAGGAGCTGGCGCTGTCACCGCAAACCGTGGGCGGGCAAAGCGCGGGTGTGCGGGTTGACGGGGTTTTGCGTGCCGAAAATGCCCAGGCCACCGCCACGCGCCGCCAGACGGCCGCCGAACATGGCGCGGCATTTGTGGCCAGCAATGGCCGCGCAAACCTGTCCGCCCTGCTTGGCCTGCCGGGCGAGGCCGGTGCGCTTGCCTCGCAGATGGTTGCCTTTGAAGATGCGCTGCGCGCCGCCAGCAACGCCCCGGATTCCACCAGTCTTTTGGCCAATGCAGCCCAGCGGGCCGGTGATGTGGTCAGCAAGCTCAACGGAATTTCCACCCAAACCAGCGCCGTGCGCGTGGCCGCCGACCAGTCGATCGCGCAGCAGGTTGAAACGGTCAACAGCTCGCTCAAACAAATCGAAAGCATCAATGCGCAAATTCGGATGCGGGCCAATTCCGGCGACGTGACGGGGCTGGAAGATGAACGCCAGCGCCTGATCGACCAGATCAGCGCCATCATTCCCATCCGCCAGATGCGGCGCGATGGCGGCGATGTTGCGCTTTACACCAGGAACGGCGCGCAGTTGCTGGATGGCAGCGCCAAGGAACTGGGCTTCACCGCCACGCCGACCATTACCCCTGACATGACGCTGGCCGGCGGCGCGCTTTCCGCACTTACGCTGAACGGCCGCCCGGTCACGGTTGGCACGGGGGCCGGGCAAATGGATGGCGGATCGCTTGGCGCCGCCTTTGCGCTGCGCGACGAGATCGCGCCCGACTTCAACGCCCAGATCGATGCCATTGCCCGCGACCTTGCCGAACGGTTCGAAGCCCCGGGGCTGGACCCGACGCGCGCGCCGACCGATCCCGGGCTTTTCACCGATGCGGGTGCGCCCAGCGCGCCGGCCAGTGAACTCGGCCTTGCGGGGCGGTTGCGGCTGAACGCGCTGGCCGACCCCACGCAAGGCGGGGCGGCCTGGCGGTTGCGCGACGGGCTTGGCGCCGCCACACCCGGCCCGGCGGGCACAAGCACATTGCTGACCGACAGTCTTGCCGCCCTTGCCGCGCCGCGCCTGGCCCCGGCGGGTGCTGGCGTGGCCCAAAGGCTTGGCGCGGCCGATCTGGCGGGCGAGATTGCTGCACAAAACTACGCAACCGCACAGCGCGCCGACCAGAAAACCGCCTTTCTTGCAGGCCAGTTCGACGCGCTGCGCAACCTTGAGCTGGCCGAAACCGCCGTCGATACCGACCGTGAAATGCAGAATTTGCTGGTGATCGAGCAAGCCTATGCCGCCAATGCGCGCGTCATATCGACGGTCGATACGCTGCTGCGCACATTGCTGGAGATTTAGAATGCAGATCAGCCCGGTCGTTTCCGACCTCGCCACACAAAAGAGCCTGTTGCAACGCGGCAGCGCCGTGCGCGCACAAATGCAAACCGCCAGCCAGGAAATGAGCAGCGGGCTGAAGTCTGACCTTGTGGCCGCAACCGGCGGCGATCTGGGCGGGCTTTTCGCGATCGAACGCGGCATCGTCCAGCTCGACAGCCAGATCGAAGGGCTGAACTTTGCCGCCGCCAAGGCCAGCAGCGCCGAAAACTATCTCGGCCAGCTCGCGGCGGGGGTTGCGCCCTTCGGGGTGGATTTGCAGGCCGCGCTTGACCGTGGCGATGCCCTGGCACAGACAAGCATTGCCAAAGGTGCGCGCGCCGCTTTTGATGCCGCCGTCTCTGCGCTGAACGGGCGCTACGGGCGCCATGCCCTGTTTGCCGGCGCCGCACTGGATGGCCCCGCCCTGGTCGATAGCGATGCGATCTATGCCGACCTTGCGGCGCTGGCCAGCGGTGCCGCCAACGGGCTGGACGCAATCGCCGCGATTGACAGCTATTTCAATGCGCCCGGCGGCGGGTTTGAAACCGGCGCCTATCTGGGTGGCGATACCACGGCCCCAGGGGTTGAAATTGCCGAAGGCCAGCGGCTGAACTATGCGCTGCGCGCCGATGACGCCGCCTTTCGCCAAAACCTTCAGGCGCTTGCACTTGTTGCCCTTGCCGCCGAGGGTGATACCCCCGGCACCCCGGCCGATGCACGGCTGATGCTGCGCGAAGGGGCCGCGCTGGCGCTGGAAAACCCCGGCCAGATTCTGGCGCTGCGCGAAGGGCTTGGCCATGCCGCCCAACGCATTGACGAGACAATCGCCAACGCATCCGGCGCGCTGCACGGGCTGGAACTGCGGCGGGCTGCCATCGTTTCCGCCGACCCTTACGAGACGGCAAGCGCCTTTCAAGCCCTGCAAGGGCAAATGGAGATTATTTATGAAGTTACCGCCAGAATGGCGAATTTGCGCCTGGTTGACCGCCTGCGCTAAGGGGCTGACCGCCGCATTATTCATAACCGCAACCCCGGCTTTGGCCGATGTGCGCATCAAGGATCTTGTCGAAATTGACGGGGTGCGCGGCAACGATCTTGTCGGCTATGGGCTGGTCGTGGGGCTGAATGGCACAGGCGACGGGCTGCGCAATGCGCCCTTTACCGAAGAGGCAATGCAAAACCTGCTGGAGCGGCTGGGCATCAACGTGACCGGCGAGCAGTTTCGCCCCAAAAATGTTGCCGCCGTTCTGGTGACAGCCGAATTGCCCCCCTTTGCGCGCGCCGGCGGGCAGATTGATGTAACGGTTTCAACCATTGGCGATGCAACAAACCTGATGGGGGGCACGCTGATCATGACGCCGCTGAACGCAGCCGATGGGCAGATATATGCCGTCGCGCAAGGCGCGATCATTGCTGGCGGCACCGTGGCGGCGGGCAATGGCGCATCTGAAACCCAGGGTGTGCCAACGGCGGGGGTCATCCCTGGCGGAGCGCGGGTCGAACGCGAAATCGCCTTTGATTTTACCGCCATGCGCAGCCTGCGCCTGGCACTGCGCAACCCCGATTTTACAACCGCCGCCCGCATCGAACGCGCGATCAATGACCGGTTTGGCCTGGCGATTGCACAGATGCAGGATAGCGGCACCGTGGCGCTGGACCTGCGCGCTGCAAATGCCCCCTCGCCTGCGCATCTGATCAGCCTTCTGGAAAACATCGAGGTGGACCCGGCCATGCGCGCCCGCGTGGTGGTCGATCAACGCTCGGGCACCATTGTTCTAGGGGCGGATGTGCGCATTTCGCGTGTTGCCGTAAGCCAGGGCAACCTGACCTTGCGCGTGCAGGAAGCACCGCTTGTCGTGCAGCCAAGCCCGTTCAGCGAAGGCGAAACCATTGTCGTGCCGCGCAGCGAGGCGAGCATTACCGAAGAGCCGGGCACCCAGCTTGCAATGGTCGACACGGCCGTATCGCTGCCCGAGGTCATCGAAGGGCTGAACGCGTTGGGGGTTTCACCGCGCGACATGATCGATATTCTCAAGGCGATCAAGGCAGCCGGGGCGCTTCATGCCGAATTTGTTGTGCAATAGGCTTTGCGCTCAGGGCTGCAAAAGCAGGCGGCTCAGGGCGGCTTCGATTACCCCGGTTGTTTCATCCGACAACAATTTTGCCTTGTCCATCGCCAGAACCGATTGTTGGGCCAGCGGTTTTGGCAGGGCCGCAAGAACATTGCGCGCCTGATCCGGCGCAAGGCGGCCAAGCACATAGCCGATGGTTTGCGGATGTTCGCCCGCCAGCAGCGTGGCGATTTCATCGGCTGACATGCTGGCAATCATCGCCCAAAGGTTGAGCTTTGACATGCCAACCTCGCTCAGTAAACGGTCAACAATGGGGGCATCGAGCAAACCGCCAAGCAGGCTGCGCGCGGCTTCTGTGCCATCATCAATCGTCGGGGCGGCGTTGAGCGCGGCCAGAAATTCGCGAATAACCCCCTTGACCGCGCTATCGCCCAGACCGCGCACCGCCTGAAGTGCCGTAGAGAAGCGGCGCAAATCATCGGCCCGCAACCCACGCAGCACGGTAGCGGCCTGATCAGGGTGCAGATGCGCCACAATCACGGCCGATTTTTCGAGCGCCGAAAGCCGCTTTTGGGCATATATCTGGCGGGCGGGCCCGGCAGCAGGGGGGGAATAGATGCTCATTGATAGCTCCGCACCAGGGCGCCGGCGAGCAGCGACCAACCGTCGGCGATTACGAAGAAGGCAAGCTTGAACGGCAGCGACACAACAGCCGGCGGCACCATCATCATGCCCATCGACATCAGCACGGCGGCGATCACCAGGTCGATCACCAGGAACGGCAGAAAGACCAGAAAGCCAATTTCAAAGCCGCGCTGGATTTCGGATAGCAGAAAGGATGGGACCAGCACGCCAAGCGGGGGCGCGGCATCGGGGGCGGTTTGAACGGGCGAGGCGTCTTGCATCATCGCCAAAGTGGCGGGCTGCACACGGGCCTCCATGAACACGCGAAACGGGGCAAGGGTTTTTTCCAGCGCGACTTCGGTGGTGAGCGCGCCGTCGAGCATGGGTTGCACGCCGTTCGCCCAGGCTTCGGAAAACACCGGCTGCATGACGAACCATGTCAGGAACATCGCAAGGCTGACAATCATCATATTTGGCGGGGCCTGCTGCACGCCGATTGCCTGGCGCAGAATGGACAGGACCGTAACCATGAAGGGAAAGCAGGTGACCATGATCGCAAGACCGGGCGCAAGGCTGAGCAGCGTGAGCAGGACAAAGAGCTGCACCATGCGCAGGCTGAGCGCGCCACCATCACCCATGTCTAGCGTGACGGATTGTGCCGCCAGCGGGCCGGCCAGCACGAGAAACAGCAAGGCAAGGGGGGCGGCGCGCAAGCCTAGGCGCCTTCGGCCAGGTCGACGACCTCGATCAGCCGCACGCCAAGCTTTCCCGGCTCGCCCTCCATTTCCTGCAATTCACCGCGCGCGATCAGCCGGTCGCCGACAAAAATTTCGACCGGGTCCTCGATGCGGCTGTCGAGCGTCAGCACGGAATCACGCCGCAATTTGAGCAGCTCGCCAATCAGCGGGCGGGCACGGCCAACCGAAATGACAAGCTCGACCGGCACACCCATAAGCGCGCTTTCGCGGGTCAGACCTGCCTCGGGGGGGGTGGCGGTGTCATGTGATGGGGCGCTATCGGGCATTGGCATTTCCTTTGAGGGTCATCTCGGATTGATCGGTGTCGGCGGGGCGGGCAAAGAAGCGCGCGCAGGTGGCATGGGCCGCGTTCAGAACCTGGTGCAGGTCGATGGTTTCAAACCCGTCCTGCCAGTGAAGCTGAGCCTCGAGCGCACCAAGCTCAGGCGCGGGGCTGATGCGAAAATTCGCGGGCACATCTTGCAGAACCGCGCCTATGGCTTCGGTGTTTTCGGGGGCAAGATACAGGGTAAGACTGGCGTTCGGCGCAGACCGGGCGGCGGCAACCAGAAGCTGGCGCAGCTCTGCGATCAACCCGTCATAGGCCAGTGGCGGCAGGATGGTGGCAATCAGCGTGTCCAAAAGCGGGCGCAGGCTGGACAGCGCCGCCATATGCGCCTCGGTCTGGCTGCGCTCGGCCCGGTGCAATGCGTCGAGAATCGGGCCAAGCAGGCGGATTTTTTCCGCCTCAAAGGCCGCACTGGCCGATGCGGCACCGGCCTTCACACCCTCGGCATAGGCTGTTTCGCGCAAATCCCGCGCAGCCTCGGGCGACAGATAGCCGTCTTCCTCGGCCTCATCGGTGCGCGGACGAAAGATTTCGAGCTTCAATGCAGACATCATGCAGCACTTTCCGATGAGCCTTCGGGCGTTTCGATCCAGGAACGCAGCAGACGCGTGGAATCTTCGGCGCGCTCGTTCATCGCGTTGCGCAACTGCTCAAGCGGGTCGGGGCTGCTATGATCTTCAAGCGCGGCGGGTGCTGCGGGGCTGGCGGGCAATTGCGCCATGTCCCCCGGCTCTGCTGCCGGGCGCATAGGTGCAATTGCCGCGGGCGCCGGGCGCGCCAGCACCGGGCGCACGACGAATATGGCCAGCGCCAGAATGACAAGCGCCAGAACGGCCAGTTGGATTATGGTCAGCAAATTCGCGGCCAGCAGCCCCATGAAGCCAGCACTTTGGGCAAAGCTGCCCACGGCTTCGGGGGTGGAAAACGGCATGGCGGCGATTGTCACGACATCGCCGCGCGCCGCATCAAACCCGACTGCCGACTGCACAAGGCCGCGCAGCGCGTCAAGCTCTTCAGCCGGGCGGGGTGTATAGGTGATGGCGCCATCGGCACTTGCCTGACCAAGGTCGTTCACCAGCACCGCCACCGAAAGACGGCGGATTTCGCCCGCCGGGCGCAGGGTTTCACGCAGGGTTTCGGAAGTGTCATAGTTGATGGTTTCGCGGCTGTCACTGCGGTTGGAACTGGCGGTGCCCGTGCCCGTTGCGCCCGTGGCAGGCAGATTGCTGGCAACCGTAACCGCGCCGCCGCCAGCACCAGCTGCATCGCTCGAGCTTTCGCTTCGGGTTTCGGTTTCTTGCGAAACGGCGATGCGCGCCTCGGGGTTGAGCAGGCGTTCGGTAACGGTTTCCTGTGCGGTGATCGTGTCGATGGTCAATTCGACAATCGCATTGCCCGGCCCGACGCGGGCGGCCAGAAGCCGTTCGACATTGGCGCGCATGGCGGCGGCGCGCGGGTCAAGCTCGCCGGCGGATGTCGTGCTGCTTGCGGCCCCCGCAGCGATCAGCCCGCGCGTAGAATCGATCAGCGCCACGCTGCTCGGGTCAAGCCCGGCAACCGCCGAGGCAACCAGATAGCGCACCGCCTCGGCCTGCGCGTTGCCCAAAGGGCCGCTTGTGGTTGTGACCGTCACCGAAGCGGTTGGCGTGCCGCCGCGCGCAAAGGGCTGCTGGCTAGGCGCGGCTATATGCACGCGCGCCGCACGGATCAGGCTGGAGGCCACGATCGTGCGGGCAAGCTCGCCCTCTTTCGCGCGCCAATAGGCGGCATCGAACATTTGCGCGGTGGTGGAAAACCCCGACAACGTGTCGAGCAATTCATAACCCGCCGCCCCATTGCTGGGCAGGCCGGTTGCGGCTAGCGACATGCGCACCTGATCACGCAGACCGGCGGGCACGTAAATCGAATCACCCTGCACCTCAAAGGCCACGCCCTGTGCTTCGAGCGCGGCGACGACCTGGCCGGCATCGGCCGGTTCCAGCCCGGCATAGAGCAACGCGTTTGTGGAACGCCCCGCCACCTGGGTAAGCCCGTAAAGAGCAACAAGCACGGCAATTGCCGCCAAAATCGCAACCAGCCGCTTTTGCGGCTCAATCGCATTCCAGAGTGTCAAAATCTGCGTCACGCGCATCCCTCATTTCGTGCCGCTCACATTCTGTTCGCGGTTTGTCTGGGTCATCATTTACGCGACAGGCTTAAGATTTGGTTAGTCCGCTTCGGTCTAAATGACGAAACCGATGATTTGAGCGAGGATGCCCGATGGCAGAAGCGGAACAGGCCGAAAGCGCGCCGGACATGCCCAAAAAACGCAGCAAATCGCTGCTTTTTGGGCTTGTTGGCGCGGTTTTGCTGGGGGCGGGCGGCTTTTATGCCACCTATTCCGGGCTGCTGGCGCTGCCCAAATCGGGCGCGGCTGATTCGGCACAACCCGCCGAGGCGGCGCAACTCGTTGCGAGTTTCGTGCCGCTCGACCCGATGGTCATATCGCTGGGGGCGGGGGCAAATGCCTCTTATCTTCGGTTCACCGCCCAGTTGGAGGTGACACCGGGCGCTGCGGCCGATGTCAAGGCGCTTATGCCGCGCATTCTGGATGTGCTGAACACCTATTTACGCGCGGTCACAGAAGAAGAAATGTCGGCGCCCGCCGCGATAACCCGGCTGCGCGCGCAAATTCTGCGCCGTGTGCAGATTGTGGCTGGGGCCGAAAATATCCGCGACATTCTGATCACCGAATTTGTGCTGGGATAGGAGAGTTTAATGGCTGTTATCGCCGATGTTTTGTTGATTGCAGGCGTGTTCGCCGCTGCATTTTATTGTGCGATGCTTGCGCGCCGCCTGCGCGGCCTGTCGCAGCTTGATACCGGGCTGGGGGCGGCGATTGCCACGCTCTCCCAACAGGTTGACGAGATGCAGGTCTCGCTCACCACGGCCAAAAAGATAAGCGGGGCAAGCTCGCGCGAATTGGTTGAAATGACCGCGCGGGCCGAAATTGCCGCTGGCCGGCTGGAGCTTTTGTTGGCCACATTGCATGAACGCGATGCCGAAGCGCCGGCCGGGCAGGCAGACAAACCCCCGCATCATGACGAGGAAAAGCAAGCTGTGCGCAAATCCGCCACGCGCAAGGCCCGCGCCAGCGAAACGCTTGCTCGGCTGCGCAAGCAGGAGGCCTGAACATGGCGCATATCAAATCTGCATCGCGCCGGGCCGGGCCATTGCGCTTTGTGCTGGTCTGCTTTGTCGCCTCGGGCCTGATCCGGCTGAGCATTGCCGCGCCCGCGCTGGCCCAGCAATATGCAGCCCTGGATGCGGCCGATGCGCAGGTGCCCGTTGCCCCGCAAGCCTGCCCGACGCCGGAAATGCCCGATGAACTATTGGCAGCCATTGCCACGCGCGGCGAAAATCTGTCCGAGCGCGAGGCCTATATCGCCGAACGCGAGGCAACACTCGCCATCGTCGAAACCCGGATTGCCGAACAGATGCAGGCGCTTGAAGCCGCCGAAGCCCGGCTTGCCGCCACGCTGGAACAGGCCGACGGCGCCGCCGAAAGTGACGTGGCCAGGCTCACACAGGTTTACGAACGTATGAAGCCCGAAGCGGCCGCTGCGATATTTGAAGCGATGGATGTAAATTTTGCCGCCGGGTTTCTGGCGCGTATGCAGCCCGACGCGGCGGCTGGCGTATTGTCCTCCATGCCCGCTGAACTGGCCTATTCGGTGAGCGTGATCATCGCAGGGCGCAATGCAGCCGCCCCGCGAAACTAGCGCGCTGTTGGCAAGTTCTTAACCCCATCCCGCCACACTGCCCATCATCACTCATGCCTAGCCAAGAAAGCGTAACCCATGCTCGGACTGATCGGAATCGCTGTCATATTCGTAATGGTATTTGGCGGCTATATGGCGGCGGGTGGCAAGATGGAGATCATTTTCGAGGCGCTGCCATTCGAGCTGTCGATGATTGCCGGCGCGGCAATTGGGGCCTTTCTCATCTCCAACAACATGCATGTGGTCAAACATACGATCAAGGATCTGGGCAAAGTGTTCAAAGGTGCGAAATGGCGCACGGAAGATTATCAGGATCTGCTATGCCTGCTTTTCACGCTCATCCGGGTGGCCCGCAACAGCCCGGTTGAACTCGAGGCGCATATCGAAGCCCCGGAAACATCGTCGATCATCGGGAAATACCCAAAAATTCAGGCCGATGCCGATGCGATGGCGCTGATCTGCGACACGCTGCGCGCCGCATCGATGAATTACAATGACCCCAACCAGGTGGAAGAGGTGCTTGAAAAGCGTATGGAGGCGCTGCTCAGCAACGCCCAGCATTCCTCTCATGCCCTGCAAACGATGGCCGATGGCCTGCCCGCATTGGGAATTGTGGCGGCGGTTCTGGGGGTCATCAAGACAATGGCCTCGATCGACCAGCCGCCCGCTGTGCTGGGCAAGATGATCGGCGGTGCCTTGGTGGGCACGTTCCTTGGCGTGTTCCTGGCCTATGGTCTGGTCGGCCCGTTTTCGGCCCGCGTCAAGGCGGTGATCGACGAGGATCAGAATTTTTATCAGCTCATCCGCGAAGTGCTGATCGCCAATCTTTATGGCCACGCGCCGAATCTCTGCATCGAAGTGGGCCGCCAGAACGTGCCCGGCGGCTTGCGTCCCAGCTACAATACGCTGGAAGAGGCGCTGAAATCCACCAAGGCGGCGGCATGATCAGGCCGGTCCTTGCACTCGTTCTGATCGCCGGTGCCGCCAATGCCGAGGTGCCGATCCGTGTCCAGTCGGGCGAGCATGAAAGCTTTACCCGCCTAGTGCTTTCCGCGGACCCGTCGCGCGATTGGGACCTGACCAATGGTGACGGGCAGGCCGAATTCGTGCTGCGCGGCGAAGCAATCGGATTTGACATTTCAACCGTGTTCAACCGCATTCCGCGCGACCGGCTGGCCGCGCTTTCGGTGCAGACAACCCCGCGCCAAAGCAGCCTTCTTCTGGAATTCGGCTGCGATTGCGCGGTTGAGGCTTTTGCCTATCAGGGCGCCTATATCGTGCTGGATATCGCGCAGCGCGACCCGGATGCCGCGCCACCCGTTGCCAGGCCCACACCCCGCCAAAGCCCCGCGCTTTTTGCGCAACGCTATGACGAAATCGCGCCGCGTATTGGCGATATCGGCATTGAAAGTTTCGCCGAACCACTGACGGCCGACATTCTGGACAGGCCCGAAAACCCCACACCACCGCCCGCGCCCGACAGTGCTGTGGCCGCACGCATCGCCGAAGCGCAGGATGCGTTGCTCACCCAGCTTACCCGCGCGGCGGAACAGGGGCTGATCGAATTTTCACCCCCCGCAAGCGCGCTGCATATTGCCAAGCAGCGCAAGAAACCCGCGCCAGCAATCGCACCACCACCCCTGCCAAGCCCCGGCCTTGCACGGCAAATATCAGCCAGAACGGTTTATGATCGCGACAGCGCCACGGCTTTGGCCGAAATCGTCAATGATTTTGCGCGCACATATTGCATGGATGATGCGGAATTCGACCTTGCGCAATGGGGCGGCGCGGCCGATTTCAACACCACGCTTGGCCAATTGCACAGCGCAATGGTTGAAGAACGCGACCGCCCCTTGCCACTTGCCGCCACCGATCTGGTGCGCTTCTATCTGCGTTACGGATTGGGGCGCGAAGCGCGCAGCCTGCTGGACTCCTACGGTTTGGCGGCGGAAAACCCGGTATTGGCCGAACTGGCGCTTGTGGCGGATGGCGAAGCGGTGCCACGCGGGGGTATACTCGACCTTGGCCGCGGCTGTGGCGGTGCGCATGAATTGTGGCGCATCCTTGCCCTGCCCGACGCCGTTGACACGTTGCCGCTGGAAATTGAGAGCGTTCTGGCCGCCTTTGCCGCGCTGCCGCTCGATTTGCGCATGGCCCATATCCGCGGGCTGGTCGGCACGCTTTCGGCGCTTGGCGCAACAGATGTTGCCCAGCGCGCGCTTGACCTGGTCGCGCGCGCCGGACAGGCCGAAACCCCTGCATTGCAACTGATCCGCGCCGAAATGCTGCTGGCCAGCGAACCGGCAGCGGCGGAAAACCTGCTGTCCAGCCTGGTCGAGGGCGACAGTGACAGTGCCCCGGCGGCGATGCTGCTCTGGGCCGGATCATTGCTTGGGCGCAAGGCTGTTGCCCCCGATACGCTGATCCAGTCGCTCGCCGCGGCCGCGTTCGAGCGGCGCAGCACCGCCCAGGGCCGCGATCTGCGGCTGGCCGAAATCCAGCTTCGGGCCACGGCGGAAGGCTTTGATGTGGCGCTTGAGATGATAGCCGCCGATCTGGGGCGCGATCGGGCGGCCGATGCCAATTTGCGCCGCGCCGCGCAGGAAATCTTTGCCAATGCCACCCCCGACCCTGCCGCGGCTTCGGCCTATGTCGCCGCAATAATCCGGCACCGCGCCTTGTTGGAAAGCGGGCGCGACGGGGATGTTGCGCGTCGCGAAATCGCGCGCCAGCTGATCGGGCTTGGTCTGCCCGCCGATGCGTTGGAGCTTTTGGCCGATACGCCGGATTTTGATGCCGAAGCCCAGATTCTTGCCGCACGGGCGCAGCTCGACCTGTTCAAACCGCAAGCGGCGCTTGATCGTCTGAACGGTCGCGACGACCAGCGCGCGCGCGAAGTGATGGCTGCAGCCTATATGCAGCTTGGCCAATATGGCACCGCGTATGAACTGCTCGCAGCCGCCAATAGCCCAGATAATGCGCGCAGCGATGCGGCCTTTCTGGCTGGCCAATGGGCGGATGCGGCGCAAGCCTATCCAACTGGCCAAACACCGGAACCGCGCGCCGCGCTTGCCGCTTACATGCGCGACCGCGGCGCTGAGGTAACTGCTGATGCGTCAGCAGCGCCCCTGCCACCCATGCCCGACAATTTGCCAAATACGCTTGAGGCGGCGCGCGCAACGCTCGAGTCCAATCGCGCCAGCCGGGCCTATTTACAGGGCCTGCTTGCGCCAACCCCGCCGGAATGAGGGTTAAAGTGCCGCACTGCGCACGGCGGTAACATCATCCGCATTCATGACCGCGCCATCAGCAAAAACAAGCTCGACCTGGCCAGCATTCAGCCGTGCCTCGCGCACGGTATCAAAGACCAGCCCTTGGCTTGTTGACAGCAAGGCATCGTCGGCAAAGTTTTCAATTTCGAACTGGTAGCGCCCCGCCGGGGCCTGCGTGCCGTCGGCGCGCATCCCCGTCCAGATGGCAATGTCATTTTGCAACCCGATGGGCAGGCGTTGCACCTCGTCTCCATCGGCGTTGCGCACCACCATCACGGCCCGATCGGCGCGCGGATCAATCGCCACCTGCACATCGAGCGGGCGGTCGGCATATTCGGCACTGCCCGCATGGCGCACCTGCTGGCCAATCCATTCCGACAGGCCCGAGGCAGCACGGCCCGAAAACGCCGCTACAAGCGAATCGAGCTTGGCATTGGACTGCACCTGCTGCTCGACCGCGGAAAAGCTGGCAAGCTGGGCCACAAACTCGGTCGAATCCGACGGGTTCAACGGGTCCTGGTTGCGCATCTGCGTGGTCAGCAGCTTGAGGAATGTCTCAAAATCGCCGGAAACACTGCTCGCGGCCTGCGTGGCGTTGCTTTGTGTTGAAGCGCCGGAATTCGGGTTCGTGAAGCTCGTCGCGGGGGTGATTTCGACCATTCTGGTCTCCTATGTCTATGGTGTTACAGGCGTATGTCGAGGCGGCCATCAACGTATGTTGGCACAAGCGCCACGGAAAGCGGCGCGCCCTGGCCCTGAACGGCCCCCGCAAATTGCGCAACAGGTTTGCCGGCCGCCATGCGGGGGCTGTGGCGCTGCTCGGCTTCGCTTTGAAAGCTCAGATCCGCCCCTGCAAGCCCGGCGCGGGCAAGTTCGCGGCCCAGAACATCGGCATGGCGGCGCATCAACTCGGCGGTTTCGGCCCGCTCGGTTGTGATGACGGCGCGCATTTCACCATCCTGTGTCGACATCTGGATAAGCACGCGGCCAAGCTCGGGCGGGTCAAGGCGCAGTTCCAGCACAGTGCCATCGGCGCTGCGGATGGCGCCTGTGATCTGTGCCGCCACATTCTGCGCGCGCAAAGCATCAGGCGCGGCGGTGACAAAGGGCAATTGCCGGACAGACGGCGCGTTCGTGGCCAGATCCGCCCAGCCAAACTGGGCTTGAACAATTGGGTCTTGCGCCGGGATGGCAGTTTCACCGCCCTGCATTGGCGACAGAGTTTGCGGCGCCGCAATCGGGGCCATTGCCGGACCAGTGGCAAGCGCGTCACGCGGTGGAACAGGTTTTGCCACCTCCGCAAGCGCAGCAGGCGCGGGTGATGCCGCAGTTTGCGCCGGCGGTTTTGGCGCAAGGTCCAACGCGCGGGGCGGCGTTTCTTCCGGCTCTACAAGTGGCGGCGATATCCGGGGCGGTGCGGCAGGTTCTTCGGCCTCTGCAGCCACGGGTGGTGTTTCCGCAACGGCCTGCCCGACCTGCGCAGCTTCAGGCTGCCGCGCGTCGGGGGCGGCAATGCCGGGACTGGGGGCGGCAATGCGCGGCAAATCTTGCTGGCGCGCAGCTTCGGGTGGCGCGGCGGGCGGGGGAACGGTTTGCGCAAGCGCGGCGATCTCGATCTCGGGTTCGGCCGGCTCAGCAGGTGATTCGCCGGCTTCGGCCGTCATCTCCTCATCTGCCGTATCATCCGTTTCACCACCCGGCCCGGCCTTTGGCACCACCATGTTTTGGGCCGGGATTGCGCTTTCAACCCCGCTTTCCAGCGTAAATTCCTCAATAATATCAACGTCATCCCCGGTCTTTTCGGCAGGGGCAGCGGGCAAGCCTGCACGCTGCGGCCTTGTGGCAATTTCAACGGGCGATGCAATATCCATAGCGGGGCTTTCTGTGACTTGCCCCCAAACTGGCGCAAAACCCTTACCAAATTTTTACTTCCGCCCCGCATGATGCAGCCAGTCACGCAGGAGCCAGCATGGAATTGCCCCCCGTTTCACCCCCCGCGCCGGCCGCGCCGGCCGCGCCAGAGCGTTTGGCACGGCTTGACCAGCTGCGCGAACAGGCCGAAGCCTTCGAGGCGGTCTTTCTGGGCCTAATGCTTGAACAGGCCGGTTTGGGCGCATCGCGCGAAAGCTTTGGTGGCGGCGCCGGTGAGGCGGCGTTTTCCTCCATGCTGGCCGAACAGCAGGCAAAGGCAATGGTCGCCCAGGGCGGGCTTGGCCTGGCGACACCTATATATGACGCGCTGCGCGCGGCGGAGGGTTTGGATGATTGACGCGTTCAACGCGCGGCTGAAAGCGCGCAAACTGCTACGGTTGCTCGATGACGAGCGCGCGGCGCTGCTTTCGGGCCGGCTTGCGGCGCTGCCCGCCCTAAGCGCCGCGCGTGACCAGCTTTTCCAGTCGCTTGGCCAGTCGGGCCGCGCCAATGCCAAGGCTCTGGCCGAATATGGTCAGGCGATTCGCAACCGTGCCGAACGCAACCGCCGCCTGCTTGGCGCAGCACTCGAAGGTATGCGCAGCAGCAGCGGCCTGATCAGTCAGGCCAGCGGCCCCGGCGCGCTGCAAACCTATACGGCAAGCGGCAAACGTGTGCCCGTGGATACGGGCCAGGCCGAGGCCGGGCGCCGCACCTGAAACACGCGGCGAATTGTTGAAAATTGCGCGCATTTCCCCCGCTGCCATTAAGGTTTGTTTCAGACAAGCGCGGCAATCTCCCCTTGCGATCATGTTGATTGCGATGCCGGCCAAAAGGCCCGCAAAAACGTCAGAACGGCGTCTTCATCACCGGAACCGGTGACTTGTAAATTTGCGGTGTCGAACGCACCGCACGCCGAAGGAATTAACAATGTCTAGCATTCTTACCAATAATAGCGCGATGGTCGCGCTGCAGACGCTGAGCCAGATCAACAAAAATCTGGGCACCACACAGAACGAAATCTCGACCGGCAGAAAGGTTGACACTGCGCGCGACAATGCCTCGGTCTGGGCAATTTCGCAGACCATGCAATCGGATGTGGATGGCTTCAAGGGCATCACCGATTCGCTGGCCACGGGCAGTGCCGCGGTCGCCGTTGCGCGCACCGCATCGGAATCCATCACCGGGCTGCTCAAACAGGTCAAGGCGAAAATCGTGGCCGCGCAAGACCCGTCGGCCAGCCAGACCAAGCTGCAAACGGATATTGCCGAACTGACCCTGCAAATCGGCTCGGTTGTGTCGGCGGCGCAGTTCAACGGTTTGAACCTTGTGAATGGCAGCAATGCCTCGGTCGACATTCTGGCCTCGCTCGACCGCGCTTCCGATGGTTCGGTTTCGGCCTCCTCCATCACCGTCAGCGGGCAGGATCTGTCCATCGGCACGGGTGGCGCGGTTACGAACGCCTTTACCGGTTCGGGCGGTGCGGTTGGTGCTGCGAACGAGAATTTCTCGCAGACACTGGACGCAGCCGGCACGGTCGATATCGGCTTTGGCGCCAATGCCGATTATACGGTCGGCGACAAGCTCTCCATCTCGATCGGTGACAAGACCGCCACCTATACGGTGACTGCGGAAGACCTTGCGACAGGCAACGTTGCGGCTGAAACCATTGCCGTGGGCGTGGCCGATACCATTCGCAGCATGGGCCAGAATGTCAGCATGGTGGTGGATGCCGGCGTGATCACGCTGACCAATGATGGCACCGCCGCGATAACCGTTTCGGGCAATTCGATCGAGGCCGGGGCCGGTGGCCTTGGTGCGCTTTCAACGCTGAACGTCGATGATGGTGCTGGCGGTAATTCGGGGGCGGCACTTGCGGCCATCGAAGGGCTGATCCAGACCTCGATCGACGCGGCGGCCGCCTTTGGTTCGTCACAAGCGCGCATCGACATCCAGTCGGATTTCGTCGGCAAGCTGACCGATTCGCTGAAAACCGGCATTGGCGCATTGATCGATGCGAATATGGAAGAAGCATCGGCGCGGCTTCAGGCGCTTCAGGTGCAGCAGCAGCTGGCCACACAGTCGCTGTCCATTGCCAACCAGGCACCGCAGAACATCCTGTCATTGTTCCGCTAAGCCCAAAAGCGGGGGCAGGGTTTTGGCCCTGCCCCACCCCGCCGATAGCCCCAGCCAGACAGGAGATTTGCAATGAATTCCGCCGTGATGGCAAAGTCGCTTTATGCCCGCCCCGCCGGGGCCACCGGCACCGAGCGCAGCATCGAATACAAGGCTTTTGCACGCGCCACCGCCAAGCTGGCCGCACATTCCGGCGGCAAGGCCGGCGCATTTTCCGAGCTTGCCGAAGCCCTGTGTGAAAATCAAAGGCTGTGGATTGTGTTGGCTGGCGATGTTGCCAGCGCGCATAACGGACTGCCCGCAACCCTGCGCGCGCGCATCTTCTTCCTATGCGAATTCACGCAAGCCCATAGCCGCAAAGTGCTGGAGGGCAAAGCCACGCCCGATGTGCTGGTCGAGGTCAATACCGCCGTCATGCGCGGGCTGCGTGCCGATGGGCAGGTGGCAACATGAGCGGGCTGGTTTTGAAGTTGCGGCCCGGAGAGCGCATCATGATCAACGGTGTTGTCATGGAAAACGGCGACCGGCGCACACGGCTGAACGTGCTGACCGCCGATGCCAATGTGCTGCGCCTGCGTGACGCGATCCACCCGGACGAGGCCAATACCCCCGTGCGCCGTGTCTGCTATATCGCCCAGCTTGTGCTGGCGGGCGAGGCCGATGCCGAGCTTGGCACACGCCAGTTGCTGACCGGTATTTCGCAGCTCAGCGATGTGTTCACCGACAGCACCAGCCGCGGCTTGCTCAGCGCTGCGCGCGATTATGTATGCAGCCAGCGCATCTATCAGGCGCTCAAGGCGCTGCGCGACCTGCTGCCACAGGAAGCCCGGCTGATGGCCGCCGCATCATGAGCTTCCTGCCCGCCCTTCCGCTGACGGGATATGCGGGCTGGAATCTGCTGCAGCGCACCGATGAGGCCCAGCGCGCGAATTTTGAGCGCAGCCCCGAGATGCAGCGCGACATCGCCTATTTCAAGGAAAATATCGCCGCAGCCGACACGCCCGAAAAACTCGTGGCCGACCGGCGCTTGCTCAAGGTCGCACTTGGGGCTTTCGGGCTGGACGAAAAGCTTACCCACCGCGCCTATATGCGCAAGGTGCTGGAAGAGGGCAGCGAAAACCCCGAAGCCTTCGCCAATAAAATTTCCGACCCGAGCTTTGCGCAAATGGCCAAGGCCTTTGGCTATGGCAACCTGGCCGGCACCAATGTGCGCCTGTCGGACTTCGCCGCAAGCATCACCGAGGCCTATCAAACGCGGCAATATGAGCGCGCGGTTGGCGAGGTCGATGACACGATGCGCCTTGCGCTGAATTTCAAACGCGAAATGGCAAACTACACCAGCGGGTCATCCATCTCGGTGCAATGGTTCAAGCTGATGGGCAACAAGCCCCTGCGCGAGATACTGGAAACCGGGCTGGGCCTGCCAAGCGAAATTGGCAATATCAAGGATGTCGACCGCCAGCAAAGCCTGTTTCGCAACGCGGCCAGCAAGCTGTTTGGCAGCGATGATCCGGCGGTCATGGCCCAGCCAGAGAACGTTGAGATCATCTTGCGCAATTACTTCGCGCGCGATGCGGCCAGCCGTGGCCCCGGCCCGATGACCCCGGGCTACGGCGCGCTGACCTTGCTGCAAAATGCCAGTTCCGCCTGGCAGAATCTGCTGAACCTGTCGCGCAGCTAGCCCGCTGGCGGGCGCATGTTCAGCCGTTGCGCAAGCTCCAGATAGCTTATCGCCACGCCTTCTGTTGCCTGCATCGTGAAAAACTCGTCGATCTTGGGGTAAAAGCGAATCGCCTCGTCGACTGCCGGATCGGCCCCCGGGCTGTAGAGCCCGGCCTGGATCATCGGTGCGGCATTTTCATAGGTTGCGGTCATGCGCCGGGCCCGGGCCAGCACCTCGTTTTCCGCCTTGCTGGCAATGGCAGGCAAGGCGCGCGACACCGAGCGGCGCACATCAACTGCCGGAAAGCGCCCGCGTTCGGCGATTTCGCGGTCCAGCACGATATGCCCGTCAAGCACGCCACGGGTAATATCGGCCACCGGCTCCTCCATATCCGAGCCGGCCACCAGCACCGAAAAGATCGCCGTGATGTCGCCCGCCCCTGCCGGCCCCGGCCCGGCGCGTTCGGCCAGATGCGCGATAAGGTTGGCGGTAGAGGGTGGAAAGGCGCGCAGGCTTGGCGTTTCGCCCGCCGAAAGCGCCACCTCGCGATGCGCCTCGGCAAAGCGGGTAATACTATCGGTGATCAGCAGAACATGGCGGCCCTGGTCGCGGAAACATTCGGCCACCGCCATCGCCATCCAGGCGGCGCGGCGCTTTACCAGCGGCGACTGGTCGGATGTTGCCGCCACGACCACAGCGCGCGCCATGCCCTCTGGCCCCAATACCTGTTCGGTGAATTCGCGCAGCTCGCGCCCGCGCTCGCCGATCAGCGCATAAACCACGACATCGGCTTCAATTCCGCGCGCCAATGCGCCCAGCAGGGTTGATTTGCCGACACCCGAGCCGGCGAACACCCCCAATCGCTGCCCCCGTGCAATGGGCAGCAATGTATTGAACAGCGCCAGCCCGGTTGACAGGCGCCCCCCCAGCGCCTTGCGGCTGGCCGCGGCGGGCGGGGCGGCGCGCAGCGGGGCGGATTGCGCGCCATCAAAAAGCGGGCGGCCATCGAGCGGTTTGCCGAATGCATCAACCACGCGGCCAAGCCAGCTTTCATCGGGTGCCGCACCGTGTTCGGCAACCAGTTCCACGCGGTCGCCAATGCCCAGACCATCGGCAGCACCATAGGTCATCACGCGCAACCCGTCCGCGCGCAGGGCAACAACCTCACCCCCCAGGATTGCCCCGCTGCGTTGGGTAATTTCCACAAGGTCGCCAATGCCCGCATGGGCCTGCAACCCGGCAACACCCACCGTGCCGCCATCGACTGCAGCGACCCGCCCAAACAGGCGGCGGCGCGGAATTTGCGCAAGCGCGCGCGTCAGGGGGGCAAAATCCAAATGCATAAAACTTGATCCATCTTTTGAGTGGCATGAATTGGCGTGGTTACCTTTTATTCACGCAAAATCCTTAAGCCTTGGTTCAAGTCACGCGAGGGAGAAGCCCCGATATGAGTAATGATCTGACGATTTTGCAAATGGCCTCGGGCCTTGCGCAGCATTCGGGCGCGCGACTTTCGCTTATCTCACAAAACATCGCCAATGCCGATACGCCGGGTTATGTCGCGCGCGACCTGCCCGACTTTGGCGCCACATGGGCGCAGGGCCAGGGCGTGCAGCTTACCGCCAGCCGCGCCGGCCATTTCGGCAGCACACCCGGCCAGGCCAGCACCCGCGCCACCGAATCTGCGACCTTTGGCACCATGTCCCCGAACGGGAATAATGTTGCGATTGAAGACCAGATGATGCGCGCCGCCGCCATCCGCCAGGACCATGAACTCGCGCTTGGCGTCTGGTCAAAATCGCTCGACATGCTGCGCACGGCCATTGGCAAGCGCGGCTAGAAAGGACAAATATGACCGATCTCATTTCATCAATGGCGGCCTCGGCCTCGGGCATGGCCGCGCAATCGGCGCGAATGCGGCTGGTGGGTGAAAATATCGCCAATGCCGACACGCCCGGCTATCGGCGCAAGCTCGTGGCCTTTGAAAGCCTGGCCTCGGGCACGGTGGAGGCCGGGCGCGTAACGCTCGACCAAAGCCAGTTGGTTCGCCAATACGACCCATCGCACCCTATGGCCGATACCAGCGGTTATTATGACGGCTCCAACGTCAATCTTGTGCTGGAAATCGCCGATGCCCGCGAAGCCCAGCGCGGCTATGAGGCGAATTTGCGGCTGTTCGATCAGGCCCGCCAGATGTCGAGCGCCGCGCTGACCCTGCTGCGCCGTTAACAAGGATTGAATTTATGGAAACCAACCCCTTCATCGCCTCGCAGCTTTACACCAATGCCCAGGCCATTGCCCGCCCCGCCGAAGCGGCCGCCGACAGTGAAACCGGACAGGCTTTTGCCGCCATCGCCGATGATTTCATGGCAACTTTGCGCGCGGGCGAGACCACGGCAATGGAGGGCATGGCCGGGCGGGCCGACCCGCAAACCGTGGTCGAGGCGCTTGCAGCTTCGGAACTGGCAATAGAAACCGCCGTTGCCGTGCGCGACCGCGTGGTTGAAGCCTATCAGGAAATTCTGCGGATGCCGGTGTAATGAGCGGCGTTCAGGTCATGGATGCGCTCCATCAGGGGCTGTGGCTGGCGCTGATCATGTCGCTGCCGGTGCTGGCCGTGGCGCTGATTGCCGGCTTGCTCATCGGTCTGTTCCAGGCGCTGACCTCGGTGCAGGAGCTGACCCTGACCTTCGTGCCGAAACTCGCCGCCATTCTGGTGACCTTCTGGCTGACAATGGATTATTCGGGCCAGCTTTTGGTGAATTTCTACACCGATCAGGTGATCGCGCGCATCGTTGCGCCCTAGGTTGAAAGGCCGAATATGGACAATACCGGATATGTCGCCCTTACCCGCCAGGTTGGGTTGTTGCGTGAAATGCAGCTCGTGGCCAACAACATCGCCAATGCCTCGACGACCGGCTTTCGCCGCGAAGGGGTGCTGTTTGCCGAAGTGATTGCCGCGCTGCCGGTTGAAGGCGGCAACCTGTCAATGGCCGATGCCCGCGTGCGCTATACCGACCGCGCGCAAGGGGTGCTGCGTGAAACCGGCAACCCGCTTGATATGGCCATTGAAGGGCCCGGGTTTTTCAGCGTTGAAACACCGGATGGCACCGCGTTGACCCGCGCCGGTGCATTCTCGCTCAACGCGCAAAGCGAACTTGTCACGATGGATGGGCTGCGTGTGCTTGATGATGGCGGCGCGCCGATCTTCATCCCGCCCGATGCGGCCCGGGTGTCGGTTGCAACCGATGGCACGATTTCCGCCGACAACCGCCCGCTGGCCCGGTTTGGCCTGGTGACACCCGAAGATCCGGCCGCGCTGAACCGGCGTGATGGGGTGCTGTTCGTCTATGACGGCCCGCTTTCACCTGTCGAGGCGCCAAGCCTGCGGCAGGGGTTTGTCGAAGGGTCCAATGTCAGCGCAGTCAGCGAAATCACCCGTATGATCGAGGTGCAGCGCAGCTATGAGCTGGGGCAAAAACTGCTCGATCAGGAACATGAACGCATTAGCGGCGTAACCCGCACCCTTGGCCAGCGCGCCTGACACATAAAGGAGAGACGCTATGAACGCCCTTAAAATTGCCGCGACCGGCATGGCCGCCCAGCAAACCCGGGTCGAGGTTATTTCCAACAATCTCGCCAATATGAACACCACCGCATATAATGCGCGCCGCGCCGAATTTGCCGATTTGCAGTATGAACAGGTGGCGCGTGCCGGCACTGTCAGCTCGTCTTCGGGCACCGAGCTGCCGACGGGTGTGCAGCTCGGCATGGGCGTGCGCACAGCCGCCATTGCCATGAATGTGATGCAGGGCAGCCTGAAGGAAACCGGCGGCGACCTCGATCTGGCAATCGAGGGCCGCGGCTATATCGAGGTGCAGCTTCCCAGCGGCGCCAGCGCCTATACCCGCGATGGCGCGCTCAAGCTTTCGGGCGATGGGCAGTTGGTAACATCCGAAGGCTTTCCGGTTATTCCCGACCTGACCATCCCCGAAGATGCCCGCGCCGTAACGGTCAATGCCGATGGCGAGGTTTATGCCTATTTTGCCGATCAGGCCGAACCCCAGCTTTTGGGCCAGCTTTCGCTTGCGACATTCGTGAACGAGATGGGGCTGGAGGCGATTGGCGGCAACATGTATCTGGAAACATCGGCATCGGGGCAGCCGCAAATCGGCGCGCCGGGGCAGGATGGGCGCGGCACCTTCCGGCAGGGCTATCTGGAAAGCAGCTCGGTCGATGCGGTGCGCGAAATCACCGAGTTGATCGAGGCGCAGCGCGGCTATGAGCTGAATGCCAAAGTCATTACCGCAGCCGACCAAATGCTCGGCGCAACCACGCAAATCCGCTGATGCGCGCGCTGGTCCTTCTGCTTTGCCTGCTGGCCGCGCCCGCCACGGGTCAGGTGGTTGTGGCTGCGGCCCCCATTCGCAGCGCCACGGTCATTACCGCCGAACATCTGGCCCTGTCCGATGCGTTTGTCAGCGGCGGCATCAGCGACCCGGCGCTGATCATCGGCCAAGAGGCACGGGTGAATATCTATGCCGGTCGCCCGATCTTGCTGGCCGAAATCGGGCCGCCCGCTTTGGTGGAACGCAACGCACTGGTCGTGCTGCGCTATTCAAACAACCTGCTCAGCATCACCACCGAGGGCCGCGCGCTCAGCCGGGCGGGACTGGGTGAAATGGTGCGCGTGATGAACCTGTCATCACGGGTTGTGGTCATGGGGCGCGTGCGCCCGGATGGAGAGATCGAGGTCGGTTCATGATGATGCGCGCAACATTTCTAACCCTTGCCCTTGCGCTGCTTGGCGGCTGTCTGGAACGGCTGGCCGATATCGGCCAGGTGCCCTATATGACCCCGGTATCCGATGCGGTTGCGCCCAATGTCTCGCCCGAACGCGCGGCAATGGCCAGTGCCGCGGCGGCGCCCCAGCGGCAATTCTATGCGCAAGGCTCGCTCTGGGCATCGGGGCCAACATCGCTGTTTGGCGACCGGCGCGCCGCGACAACCGGCGATATCCTGACGATCATCATCGACATCAACGACCGCGCACAAATGTCCAACAGCACGGGCCGTGCGCGCAGCGGCAGCGAAAGCATGAGCATTGCCGCACTTCTTGGCCTGCCGGAGCGGATCAATGGCGACCTGCCCGAAGGCGCAAGCCTCGATCCGGCAGCCGATTTTTCCTCAAGCTCGGCCAGCGGCGGCACCGGCACGGTCAACCGCAATGAAAAGATCACCCTGCGTATTGCCGCCACCGTGGTCGATGTGCTGGCAAACGGCCATCTGGTCGTGCAGGGCCTGCAAGAGGTGCGGGTGAATTTCGAACTGCGCGAACTGGCCATCGCCGGCATCATCCGGCCGGAAGATATCAGCCGGAACAACGAAATCACCTATGACAAAATGGCAGGCGCGCGCATTTCCTATGGTGGGCGCGGGCAAATCACCGACCTGCAACAACCCCGCTATGGCCAGCAGATCTTTGATGTGATCGCCCCGTTCTAGGAGCCTGTGATGAAAAAGCTACTGCCTGTATTGCTTGTGATATTCGGCCTGGTTGGCGGCGCTGGTGCCGGGTTGTTGCTGCAACCCAAGCCTGCAGCCTGCCCGGCGTCTGACGCCGAGCAGACCGAAAGCGCCACCCGGCAACCGCTGACAGCCGATGCCGCTTGCGCCACGGATGCCGGCACCGGCGCGGCGACCAGCCCGGCCTACCCGCCCGCCGCCAGCCCGCCCGTGGCCGCCGAATATGTCCGGCTGGAGCGCCAGTTTGTCATTCCCGTCATTTCGCCGGACCGGGTGCGCGCCCTGGTGGTGATTTCGCTTTCAATCGAAACCGATAGCGGGGCCGCCGCCCAGGTTTATGCACAAGAGCCGAAACTGCGCGACGCGTTCTTGCAGGTGCTGTTTCGGCACGCCAATTCCGGCGGGTTCGATGGTGCCTTCACCACGGGCCAGCCAATGGAAGATCTGCGCGGCGGGCTGCGCAGCGCATCGCGCGACGTGCTTGGCGCCTTGTCGCGCGATGTGCTGGTGGTGGATGTCGTGCGCCAGGATATCTAATCAAAATCCGCGTCCGGATCAAAAACCTCGCCCGAGAGCAGTTCCTCATCATCCATGACCGCGGCCAGCAGCCGCTCTATGGCCGAATGCGCTTCACCGCCCAACTGTCCACAGGATTCCAGCCAGACAAGCGCCGCCTGCACGCCAGCCGGTTCGGCCTTGCACAGGGTTTCGCGGCCCTGCTTGCTTTGGCTGATCAGACCGGCGCGCTGCAATATCTGCAAATGTTTGGAAACTGCCGCCAGCGACATATCGAACGGCGCCGCCAGCGCCGCCACCGGTTGATCGCCTGCAACCAGGCGCGCCAGCAAGGCGCGGCGGGTGCGGTCGGCAAGGGCCGCAAAGGTGGCATCCAGCCGGGATTCGGGGTCCAGTTCCATAGCAATCGCCTAGCAGAGCGCGGGTTGAACGGTCAACCGATTGGTTAAGTGTTGCGCGCCGCCGCCCGGAACCCGCCACCTGCGCCCACTGGTCGCAACCAAATTTTTATATTACTTATCAGTATCTTGCGAGAAATCCGCGTCCAATTCCACATGCTTGACAGCGCAAGCCTGCCTGCCTAATGTCCGGCTCAATGAAAAGGCGGGTTTTCGCCGATTCTGAACAGGATTTAGGGGTGGGGCATGGCTGATCAGCCCGATCCAGAGAAGCTGGCGGCGCTCGGCAAGAAGATCGAGGCGCTCAAGGCCGCCCAATCGCCCGAACGGGCGGGGCAAAATGGCTATGCCGATGCCAGCCACGGCTGGCGCATGGTGATCGAACTCGTGGTCGGCGTGATCATGGGTTTCGGAATCGGATACGGGCTGGACAGCCTGTTCGGCACATTGCCGATATTTCTGGTTCTGTTCATCATGTTCGGGTTTGCGGCCGGGTTGCGCGTTATGCTGCAAACCGCTGCGGAAATGCAGAAAAAGGGCGAAAAGCCCGAAGACGAATAGCCCCACGGGGCATAGAGCAAAAGACGAGGTTCGACGTGGCTGTAGAAGCAGAAGTAGAAAGCAACCTGAACATCCATCCGATGGAACAGTTTGTGATCAAGCCGCTTTTTGGTGGCGATACGCTCAACTTTTATACGCCCACCAACCAGACCCTGTGGCTTGGCATTGCCGTTCTGGCAATTTTCGCACTGCTGGTTCTGGGTGTGCGCGGCCGCGCCCTTGTGCCCAGCCGCAGCCAGTCGGTTGCCGAGATGATGTATGGTTTCGTACGCAAGATGGTCGAGGATATTACCGGAAAGCAGGGCCTTGCCTATTTCCCCTATATCATGACGCTGTTCATGTTCATCCTGATGAGCAACCTGCTCGGCCTGCTCCCCTATAGCTTTACCACAACCAGCCATATCGCCGTGACCGGCACGCTTGCGCTGATGGTGTTTCTGGCCGTCACCGTCATCGGCTTCGCCAAACATGGTATCGGCTTTCTCAAACTGTTCTGGGTGATGTCGGCGCCCTGGTGGATTCGGCCCATTCTGGCAATCATCGAGGTGATTTCCTTCTTCGTGCGCCCGGCCAGCCATTCCATCCGACTTGCAGGCAACATGATGGCCGGCCATGCCGTGATCAAGGTGTTTGCCGGCTTCGCCTATGCAATGGGGCTTGGCGCCGTGGTGCCGATCTTCGCAATCACCGCAGTTTTTGGCCTGGAGCTGCTTGTCAGCGCCTTGCAGGCCTATGTGTTCGCAATCCTGACCTGCGTTTATCTGAATGACGCACTTCATCCGGGTCACTAAGGGTTAATTTTTCAAGCATTCCAGATAAATAGGAGACTCTCATGGAAGGCAATATCGTCGCACTCGGTCAGGCAATCGGCGCTGGTCTGGCATCCATCGGCATGGGTGGCGCAGCCATCGGTGTTGGCAACGTATTCGCAGCTTACCTGTCGGGTGCCTTGCGCAACCCTTCGGCTGCCAGCTCGCAGACCGCCACGCTGTTCATCGGTATGGCACTGGCCGAAGCTCTGGGGATCTTCTCGTTCCTCGTTGCCCTTCTGCTGATGTTCGTCGGCGTCTGATTTCGCCTATGGTTGGGGCGGGCTGCATGGCCCGCCTATTCCCGCCGCCCGCCTGGGTGGTAACTGAAATCGGAGGTTTGAATGGCAGGTGACGCCACCGCTGCAGCTGCAGTCAAAGTTGAAAAAGCCGCCGGTATGCCGCAGCTGGACATCGGCACGTTCGGCAACCAGATTTTCTGGCTGCTGATTGCGCTTGTCGCCGTTTATCTGATCATATCCAAGCTGGCCTTGCCGCGCATTGGCGCGATCATAGACCAGCGCCAGGATGCGATTACCGGCGATCTGGCAAAAGCGGCCGATCTGAAGCGCGAAGCCGAAGAGGCCGATGCCGCCTATAATGCAGCACTGGCCGAGGCGCGTGCCGAAAGCCAGCGCATTTCGGGTGAAACCCGTGCGGAAATCCAGAAAGAGCTGGATGCTGCCACGGCGCGGGCCGATGCGGAAATCGCCGCAAAAGCCGCCGAATCCGAGGCACGTATCGCGGAAATTCGGGCGGGTGCCGCACAGGCCGTTGCTGCCGTTGCCCGTGATACGGCTGGCGAGCTTGTGAAAAAGCTGGTCCCCGCTGCCTATGATGAAAAGGCCTTGGACAAGGCTGTAACCGCACGCGCGAAAGGGTAGGATGATGGAGTTTCTGAACGATACCAACATCGTCGTCACCATCGCATTTGTGCTGTTCATCGGTGTTTTGCTCTACGCAAAAGTGCCAGGCAAGGTGACATCCATGCTGGATGGGCGGGCAACCACCATCCGTAGCGAGCTTGATGAAGCCCGCGCCCTGCGCGAAGAGGCACAAACGCTTCTGGCCAGCTATGACCGCAAGAAGCGTGAAGTCGAGGCACAGACCGAGGAGATCGTCGCCCATGCCAAGGCCGAAGCGCGCGCCGCTGCCGAAACCGCCAAGGCGGATTTGAAGGCCAGCATTGCGCGCCGTCTGGAAGCCGCTGACGAGCAGATCACCGCCGCCGAAAGCCGCGCCCTGCGCTCGGTGCGTGATCAGGCCGTGGCCGTGGCCGTGGCTGCGGCAGGCGAGGTGATCGCCGCCAAAATGCCAAAAGCCGATGCAGATGCGATGCTGGATGCGGCCATTGCCGGTTTGGGCACACGCCTGAACTAGGCACAGTTACAGTAATGCTTATAAAACCCGGCCCCCGTGGCCGGGTTTTTTATGCGCGGCCCTGCACGTAGATCGGCCCGACATGCAGCCACCGGGCAAAAAAGAAAAGGGGGCCAGTGGCCCCCTGATCTATCGCGATGTCATCCGCCCTATTGGTTGGGCGTGATGTAAATCTCGACCCGCCGGTTGGCCTGACGGCCCGCTGCGCTGGCATTCGAGGCAACGGGCTGGTTTTCACCCATCCCGAAGGCGCGCACACGGCCCGCCGATACGCCCGAATTGATCAGAACCGAACGCACCGAGGCGGCGCGGCGTTCCGACAGGCTTTGGTTATAGGCCGCATCACCGGTAGAATCGGTGTGGCCGACAACCTCAACCGTGGTGTTGGGGTAGCTTTGCAGGTTCGCGGCCAGGGTTTGCAGGCTGCCGATGAAGCTCGATTTCAGCTGTGCGGAATCTACCGCAAAGGTGATCTGCTCTGGCAGGGTCACGATCAACTGGCTGCCGGTATTGGTGATAACCGCGCCCGAGCCGCCCATTTGCGCGCGCAAGGCACGCTCCTGTGCATCCAGACGGTCACCGATCGCACCACCGGCGGCGGCACCGATCAGCGCCCCGACAACCGCGCCGCGTGTCGAATTGCCCGCAACCTGCGAGCCGACAAGCGCACCAAATGCGGCACCACCAAGCGCACCTGTGCCGGTGTTGTTGGCCGTGCCGTCAGGGTTTGTGCAGCCGCTCAGCGCCAACGCGCCCGAAACTGTCACTACCATCAATGTCTTGAATCCAAACATGGTCACTCCTTCGCTTGAATAGTTCCTGCCAACTAGAGCCTATACACCGAGTCTATTCAAGGGCTTGCAGGCTGAATGCGGTAAAACTGGCGGCAAGTCGCCGATCTCATCGCGCCTCCAGCCGCGCCGATTCCCATGCCAAAAGCGCTCGTTTCACCGGCAATCCCCAGTGGTAGCCGCCCAGTTCGCCGGATTTTCGCAAGGCGCGATGGCAGGGAATGAGCCATGACACCGGGTTGCGCCCCACCGCCGTGCCCACGGCGCGGGCTGCACGGGGGCTGCCAATGGCGCGGGCGATTTCCGAATAGCTGGTGACATGGCCCGATGGGATGGCGAGCAGCGCCTCCCAGACCTTGATTTGCAGCGGCGAGCCGATCATGACCAGATTGCAGGCACCGCTTTGGCCCAAAGCCGACGCCACCCAGGCGCGCAGCGCTTCGGGGTTATGGTGAAAAGCCGCGCGCGGCCAGCGTGCGCGCAAATCTGCCTCGGCTGCGGCGGCACCAATTTCCGCACCAAAGGCCAGCCCGCAAATACCGCGCGCCGTGCCCATAGCCAGAAGCGGGCCGAAGGGCGAGTCAAACCATCCCCAGTTGATGTGCAGCCCCGCGCCGCCAGCGGCATATTCACCGGGGCTCATCGCTTCCCAGCGCACGAACAGGTCATGCAGGCGGCCGGGGCTTGACAGGCCGGTTGACAGCGTGGTTTCCAGCACCGAGAACCGGTTGGCCAGCAGGCTGCGCGCATGGCCGAGCGTTAGATATTGCTGATACCGCTTGGGGCTGACCCCAACCCATTGACTGAACAGCCGCTGGAAATGCGCCGGGCTCAGCCCCACGGCGCGGGCAACATCATCCAGGTTTGGCTGCGCTTCAACCGCGCTGTCGATATAGGCAATCGCGCGGCCAATCAGCCCATAGTGATAGTGTGTTTCGTTTGGGGTTTCACTGTGCATATCGGTTTTCCTTTGGCGCAGTATGGCCCGCGCAACCCGCCCTTCGCCACCCGAATTATGCGCAATCCAAGGCTTGAAATTCTGGCCGATACCATGCCAAGTGGCCGCATGACCGCGCAGCTTGGCTATCACGATATTTCAAAAATCTTTGCCCGTTTCGCGGCAGCCGAGCCGCACCCGAAGGGCGAGCTTGCGCATGTCAACGACTACACGCTGCTTGTCGCCATCGCGCTTTCGGCGCAATCCACCGATATTGGGGTGAACAAGGCCACGGCCGCGCTGTTCGCCATTGCCGACACGCCGCAAAAAATGCTCGATCTTGGAGAGCCGGCCCTGATCGAACATATCAAATCCCTCGGGCTGTTTCGCCAGAAGGCGAAGAATGTCATCAAGCTCAGCCGGATTTTGGTTGATGACTATGGCGGCGCGGTGCCAAGTTCGCGCGCGGCGCTGCAATCATTGCCGGGCGTGGGGCGCAAAACCGCCAATGTGTTGCTGAACATGGTCTATGCGCATCCCGCACAAGCGGTCGATACGCATATTTTTCGCGTGGGCAACCGCACCGGCCTAGCGGCAGGTCGCGATGTGGTTGCGGTGGAACGTGCAATAGAAGATAACGTGCCGGTGCAATATCAACGCCACGCGCATCACTGGCTCATTCTGCATGGGCGCTATATTTGCAAGGCGCGCAAACCCGCTTGCGGCGCCTGTATCATCGCCGATCTGTGCCATTCCGAGGATAAAATACTATGAAGAAGTTTCAGGTCATTGGCATCGGCAATGCAATGGTCGATGTGTTGGCCCGCGTCGACGATGCGTTTCTGGTGGAAAACGGGGTTGAAAAGGGCATCATGACCCTGATCGACACCGCCCGCGCCGCCGAGCTTTACAGCCATATGGGCCCGGCGCGCGAGGTGTCGGGCGGGTCTGCGGCCAATACCATTGCCGGGCTGGCTGCACTTGGCGCGCGCACAGCCTATATAGGCAAGGTCAAGGATGACCAGCTTGGCGCGATTTTTGCCCATGACATGCGCGCACAGGGCGCGGGCTATGACACACCGCTGGCCCCGAAAACCCATGCGGCGGAAACAGGCCGCTGCATGGTCATGGTTTCGCCCGATAGCGAGCGTTCGATGAACACCTATCTGGGCGTGTCCGAATTTCTGGCCCCCGATGATATTGATGCAGCGCAGATGGCCGAGGCCGAATGGCTGTATCTGGAAGGCTATCGCTTTGACGGGCCCGACAGCCAGGCCGCTTTTGCCAAGGCGATTGATGCCTGCAAAGGGGCGGGCGGCAAGGTTTCGGTCACATTGTCCGACCCGTTTTGCGTGAACCGCCACCGCGAGGCGTTCCGCACACTGATCCATGACCATATCGACCTGCTGTTTTGCAACGAGCATGAGCTGAAAGCCCTGTATGAAACCGATGATCTGGACGCAGCTTTTGTGCGTGCGCGCAAGGATGTGCCCATGCTGGCCTGCACGGTTGGCGCAAAAGGCGCCCATGCCACGAGTGGCGGGCAGGACTACCACGACCCTGCCACCAATGCCGCCGTGGTCGATGTGACTGGCGCTGGCGATCTGTTTGCCGCCGGCTTTCTATATGGCGTGGTGTCGGGCCGCGACCCGCTGACATGCCTGCGCATGGGCAACCATGCGGCCGGCGAGGTGATCAGCCATATCGGCGCGCGGCCCGAGGCGGATCTGAAGGCGCTGTTTGGCGCGCATGGTTTACTTTAGGGGGGCAACATGGCCTATTCATACGACGATACCAATATTTTCGCCCGTATCCTGCGCGGCGAAATCCCGTGTTCCAAAGTGCTGGAAACTGAACATGCGCTGGCCTTCAACGATATCGCCCCGCAAGCCCCGCATCATGTGCTGGTCATCCCCAAGGGCGCTTATGTGAATTACGATGATTTTGCCAGCAATGCGACAGATGCCGAGATTATCGGCTTCAACCGCGCCATTGGCGAGGTGATTGCCCAGCTCAACGCCGCCCCCGGCGACGGTGGCCTTGGCTATCGGCTTGTCGCCAATACCGGCGAGGCCGGTGTGCAGGATGTGCCGCATCTGCATGTGCATATTCTGGGCGGGCGGGTGCTTGGCCGGATGTTGCCCGCAGCGCAGTAGCTTGCCGCCCGCGCCAAACCCGCTATTCTAGGCCCGCATTCCGATGGAGTTTTCGATATGACCCAAGACGCCCCCGAAATTGAAGAAGTCACCAAAACCCGCATTGCCTGTGATGGCGGCGCGGGTGGGCATCCGCGCGTTTGGCTGAGCATTCCGGCCGACAAGGGCTATGTCGAATGCGGCTATTGCGACAAGCGTTTCGTGCTGAAAGCCGGTAGCGGCGGGCATCACTGATATGGCGTTTGGCAAGGGCCATCATCTGCATCTGATCGACGGCTCGGCCTATATTTTTCGTGCCTATCACGCCCTGCCCCCGCTGACCCGCGCCTCCGATGGTCTGCCGGTTGGCGCGGTATCGGGCTATTGCAACATGATCTACAAGCTGGTGGAAGACGCCAAGGGCCCCGATGCACCCACCCATGTGGCGGTGATATTCGACCATTCCGGCACGACATTCCGCAACACCATCTATGACCAATACAAGGCCCAGCGCCCGCCCGCGCCCGAAGACCTGAAGCCGCAATTCGCGCTCATCCGCCAGGCGACCCGCGCCTTCAACCTGCCCTGCATCGAAATGGAGGGGTTCGAGGCCGATGACCTGATCGCCACCTATGCCCGCCAGGCGCGCGAAGCCGGCGGGCGGGTAACGATTGTATCCTCGGATAAAGACCTGATGCAGCTTGTCGGTGGCGGCATTGAAATGCTCGACCCGATGAAGAACAAGCGCATCGGCCCCGATGAGGTTTTCGAGAAATTCGGTGTCGACCCGGCCCGCGTGATCGATGTGCAAAGCCTTGCGGGCGATAGCGTAGACAATATCCCCGGCGCGCCCGGTATCGGCATCAAAACCGCCGCTTTGCTTATTCAGGAATATGGCGATCTGGACAGCTTGCTGGAACGCGCGGGCGAGATCAAACAGCCAAAACGCCGCGAAACGCTGATCGAGAAGGCCGACCAGATCCGCATGAGCCGCAAATTGGTAACGCTGAAGCAGGATGTTGAAACCGTCGAAACGCTTGACGATTTTGACGTGAAAGACCCGGTGCCAAGCGAGGTTCTGGCCTTTATGGCGGAAATGGAGTTCCGCACTCTGGCCGAGCGCATGGCCGCCAAGCTCAAGGTTGACCCGCCGACCATTGCCGCCAAGCCCGGCCCCGACATTTCGGCCAGCGGCAGCACGCCCGGCAATGATGCACCCGCCGATGCCACGCCGATCGTGGCCAATCGCTACGAGACTGTGGCCGATGCCGAAGCCTTGCAAAAATGGATCGATGCCGCCTATCGCCGTGGCTGGGTGGCGTTTGATACCGAAACCACCGGGCTGGATGAAATGGTCGCCGATCTGGTGGGCATTTCACTGGCCGTCGAGCCGGGCGAGGCCTGCTATATTCCGCTAACCCATCGTGAGGGTGAGGGCGATCTGCTTGGCGCCTCGACAATGGCCGAAGGGCAAATGCCGCTGAAGGATGCGCTGGCCCGGCTCAAACCCATGCTGGAAGATGCGAGCATTCTGAAAATCGGCCAGAACATCAAGTATGACCTGAAGATCATGGCGCGCTATGGCGTTGATCTGGCCCCGATCGAGGATACGATGCTGATGTCCTATGCGCTTCATGCCGGGCTGCACAATCATGGCATGGATGCGCTCAGCGAGCGGTATCTGAGCCATAAGCCGATCGCGATCAAATCGCTGCTTGGCACGGGCAAATCGGCAAAAACCTTCGATCAGGTGCCCATAGCCGAGGCTACACCCTATGCGGCGGAAGATGCCGACATTACGCTGCGGCTGTGGAAAACCTTCAAACCACGGCTGGCAAGCGCCGGTGTGACCAGGGTTTATGAAACGATGGAACGCCCGCTTGTGCCTGTTCTGGCACAGATGGAGCGGCACGGGATCTTGGTGGATCGTGACCATCTCAGCCGTATGTCAAACAGTTTCGCGCAGAAAATGGCGCAGCTGGAGGACGAGATTCACGGGCTTGCCGGTGGCAGGTTCAATGTCGCCAGCCCCAAGCAGTTGGGCGAGATTCTGTTCGACCAGATGGGCCTTGCCGGTGGCAAGAAAGGCAAGACCGATGCCTATTCGACCGGCGCCGATGTGCTGGAAGACCTGGCCGCCGAGGGCCACGAGCTGCCCGCCCGCGTGCTGGACTGGCGGCAGATGGCCAAGCTGAAAAGCACCTATACCGACGCGCTGCAAACCCATATCAACGCCGAAACGGGGCGCGTTCATACCAGCTATTCCATTGCGGGCGCCAATACCGGGCGCCTGGCCTCGACCGACCCGAACCTGCAAAACATTCCCGTGCGCACTGAGGAAGGCCGCCGCATTCGCGAAGCCTTTGTCGCCGCCCCCGGCAATGTGCTGGTGAGTCTAGATTACAGCCAGATCGAGCTGCGGATTCTGGCGCATATCGCCGAGATTGACAGTTTGCGCCAGGCCTTTGCCGATGGTCACGACATTCACGCCATGACAGCCAGCCAGATGTTCAACGTGCCGATCGAGGGGATGGACCCGGCCATTCGCCGCCAGGCCAAGGCCATCAACTTTGGGGTTATCTACGGCATTTCCGGCTTTGGCCTTGCGCGCAATCTGCGCATTCCGCGCGCCGAGGCACAGGCCTTTATCGACACCTATTTCGAACGCTTCCCCGGCATTCGGGAATATATGGACAGCACGGTCGAATTCGGCAAGGCGCATGGCTATGTGCAAACGCTGTTCGGGCGCAAGATCCATACACCGGAAATCGGTGCCAAAGGCCCGCAGGCGGGCTTTGCCAAGCGCGCCGCCATCAACGCCCCCATTCAGGGCACGGCGGCCGATATCATCCGCCGCGCAATGATCCGGATGCCCGAAGCCATTGCCAAACTGCCCGCCAGAATGTTGCTACAGGTGCATGATGAACTGCTGTTCGAGGTGGAAGAAAGCGCCGTTGACGACACCATTGCCGCCGCGCGCCGCGTCATGGAAGGCGCAAACCTGCCGGCTGTTGATCTGGCGGTAAAAATGACCGTGGAGTCTGGCCAGGGGCCGAACTGGGCGGCGGCGCATTAGCCGCTAGACCAGCCCCAGCCTTTCACGCATTCCATAGCGCCACAGGCCCAGAACCGACGCCACGGTCAACCCGGTGGCCAGCCCCAGCCAGATGCCGACGCCCTCAAGCGCGGTATATTGCGACAGCAGATAGGCGCAAGGCACACCGATTATCCAATAGGAAATCATCGCGAAATACATGGGCACGCGCGTGTCTTTAAGCCCGCGCAACAGCCCCGCCGCCATCACCTGAATACTGTCGACAAGCTGAAAGGCCCCGGCCACGGCCATAAGCGGCACACCGTAAGCCAGCACGGCGGCGGTTTCGGGGTTGGCGGCATCCTGAAACAGGCCGATCAGCGTTTCGGGGATGATCACGAACAGCGCCGCAGCCAGTAGCGATATCCCGCCCCCCATCAGCAGAATAACCTGCCCGGCGCGTTGCACACCCAGCCTGTCCTTGCGGCCCCTGGCAATGCCGATACGCACGGTTGCGGCCTGCGACAGGCCAAGCGGTATCATGAAACTGACCGAGGCGAGCTGTAGCGCAATGCCATGCGCGGCCAGCGGGATCTTGCCAAACCAGCCCATCATCACCGCAGAAAAGGAAAACAGGCCAACCTCGGCCAGCAAGGTCAGCCCGATGGGCCAGCCAACCACCAGCACCTCCATGAAGGCGGGCCAGTCGGCGCGCCAGAACCGCACCATCACTTCGTATTTGCGCACGGCCTTGTGGCGGATCACATAAACCACCAGCAAAAGCAGCGACAGAGTCGATGAGCCAAGCGTCGCCCAGGCCGCGCCTTCAACCCCCAAGGCTGGCGCTCCCCAGTTGCCGAAGATCAGCGCATAGTTCAGCATCGCGTTCAGCGCGGCCGCCCCGAGCGTGAAGATCAGCACAACACCGGCGCGCGACAGCACCGAAAGGAAGCTGCGCAACACAAGGATGAGCAGGTTCGGCACGAGCGACCAGCGCGCAATGGTCAGATACGAATCGGCCACGGCCGACAGGTCCGGGTCTTGCCCGATGGCGATCAGAATTTCTTCAGTAAAAAACATGATCGGCATGACCAGCGCGGCATAGGCCAGCGAAACCCACATGCCCATGCGCACCATGCGGCGCACGGCGCGCACATCGCCCGCCCCCTGGGCCCCGGCCGCCAGCGCGCCAACGGCAGTGCCAAAGCCAAAGCCGGTGATCATCAGCACGAACAGAATATTGGTGCCCAGCACGGTGGCGGCCAGCGCCTCGGTGCCAAGCCAGCCAAGCATCAGCGTATCGGTCACGCCCATCAGCATTTGCGCGAGTTGCGCACCGATCAGCGGCAGGCCAAGCGCCAGCGTCGCGCGGATATGCGCAGGCCAGCTATTGTTCTGTTCAGGGGCAAAACTTGATTCGCCAATTTGGGTTGGGCTCGACATGCGCGGACAGTATGGGCGCCCGCCGCCAAAGCCAAGCCTAAGCGGTGATTTCGCGCAACCGCGCCAGCGCGGCGGAAATTTGCGCCTTGTCCACCCCGCGCACCACAATATCGGCCCCGAAACGCCCGTCACGAATAAAGGGATAAGACCCGAAGCTGAGGTCTGGGAAGGCCGCCGCAATCGCGGCCAAGGGCGTGGCGATCTGGCTTTCGGGCAGGGCGATGCGCAGGCTTTCGGCCAGCAATGGCACACCGCTGGCAAGGCCGGGCAACAGGCCATCGACCATCGCACAAAACACCGCAGGCACCCCCGCCATGACATGCACATTGCCAATGCTGAACCCCGGCGCGCCGGAAACCGGGTTATGGATAAGCCGCGCCCCTTCGGGCACCCGTGCCATGCGGCGGCGCGCTGGGGTCAGATCATCCATGCCGCCAGCATAGTTCTTTGCCAATGCCGCCAGCGCATCGTCACGCTCGCGCAAGGGCACAGCAAAAGCCGCCGCAACTGCGTCGGCGGTAATATCGTCATGCGTGGGGCCGATCCCGCCCGAGGTGAACACATGGTCGCAAGCGTCGCGCAGCGCGTTCAGCGTGGAAATGATCGTCTCGGCCACATCGCCCACCACGCGGATTTCACGCAGGTCGATCCCGCGCGCAAACAGCGCCTTGGCCAGATAATTGCCATTGCTGTCTTGCGTGCGGCCCGACAGGATTTCATCGCCAATCAGCAAAATCGCCGCAGTCGGGTTGGTCATTTCGGGCCTCATTCGGTTGGCAATGGCCTGGCGGGGTGAATTGAAACCCGCCGACATCCTTGCTATATCAGGAAAAACACAAACAGGAATACGTGCTTTGGAAGGTTTAACCCCCGGTCGTCTGACCAAGAACGGCATCAAGCTCTATGAACCCGCCGATTTTGCGGGGATGCGCGCGGCTGGCCGGCTGGCAGCCGAGGTGCTGGACATGATCGCCGAACATGTTGCCCCCGGCGTGACCACGGGTGAATTGAATGACCGTATCCAGGCGCATGTTGAAGGCGCGGGCGCGACCTCGGCCACCATCGGCTATCGTGGCTATCAGCACGCCTCGTGCATTTCGATCAACCATGTGGTGTGCCACGGGATTCCGGGCGACAAGCGGCTGAAAGACGGTGATATCCTGAATATCGACGTGACCGTCATTCTTGATGGCTGGTTCGGCGATACCAGCCGCATGTATGTGGCCGGCACGCTCAGCCGCAAGGCCGAACGGCTGATCGAGGTGACCCATGACAGCCTGATGAAAGCGATAGAGCAGGTTCGCCCCGGCAATACATTTGGCGATATCGGCGCGGCCATCCAGCGTTATGCCGAAGCGCAGCGCATGTCGGTTGTGCGCGATTTTTGCGGCCACGGGCTGGGGCGGGTGTTTCACGCGCCGCCCAACGTGCTGCATTACGGGCGTTGGGGCACCGGCCCCGTGCTGGAACCTGGCATGTTTTTCACCATCGAGCCGATGATCAACCTTGGCCGCCCCGAAACCAAGGTGCTGGCCGATGACTGGACCGCCGTGACGAAAGACAAATCGCTTTCGGCGCAGTTTGAGCATTCGGTCGGCGTCACCGAAACCGGCTGCGAGGTTTTCACGCTGTCGCCCGCAGGCAAGTTCCACCCGACCTGGGGTTAGCGCGGCGTTAACGTCTTGCTAACCAAAAGGCGCGACAGTCAGCCCATGTCGCGCCCGCATAAACCCGAATTTGCCGAAGCGCCCCTGCCCGGCTTTGATATGTCGGCCGGTGCCAAACCGGTTGCCGTGCCGCATTTTCACGACCATCGCCAACGCTTGCGTGCGCGCTTCATGGCGGCGGGCGGGGCGGCTTTGGCCGATTACGAATTGCTGGAACTGGTGCTGTTTCGCGCCATCCCGCGCCGCGATGTCAAGCCGCTGGCCAAGCAGTTGCTGGCCGAGTTTGGCGATTTCAACCACGTTATCTCTGCCCCGCCCGCGCGGCTAAACCAGGTGCAGGGCGTGGGCGATGCGGTGGTGCAAGAGCTGAAGATTGTTGAAGCTGCCGCGCATCGGCTGGGGCAGGCGCGTGTGCTGGGGCAAAATGCGCTTACCAGTTGGGCCGCACTTATGGAGTATTGCAAAACCACTATGGCGCATCGCGAAACCGAGCAGTTTCGCATTCTGTTTCTTGACCGCAAGAACGTGCTGGTGGCCGATGAGCCGCAGGCCAAGGGCACGGTCGACCATGTGCCGGTTTACCCGCGCGAGGTGGTGAAACGCGCGCTGGAGCTGAATGCCAGCGCGCTGATATTGGTGCATAACCACCCGTCGGGCGACCCGAGCCCGTCATCGGCCGATATCGCGATGACCACGCAAATCCGGCAGGCGGCAAGCGCATTGGGCATTGTGCTGCATGATCATGTGATCATCGGCAAAGAGCGCGATTTCAGCTTTCGCGCCGATGGGTTGCTGAGCGCCTAGCGCAGTGCGCGCGCCCAAACCTCGACCCGGTTATTGGCCAGGGCACCACGCGGATCGGCGTTGCAGGCCAGCGGCGCGACATGGCCATAACCGATGGGCGTAACCGCTACATTGGCGGGCAGGTTGCCGATCTGGTCAAGCAGCGCATTGGCAACGGTTTGTGAACGCTCGTTGGACAGGGCCACGCTATTGGCAGAGCTGCGCGCCGAATCCGTAAAACCGACCAGCAGAATTTCCTGCCCGCCAAAACGGTTGGCGCGGATCAGGTCTGCGAGGCGGCGCAAATCATCCTCGCCACGGCTGTCGAGCCCGGTTTCGCCAGCGCCCGCGCGCAAGGTCAGGCTCAGGCGGCGCGCGTCAATCAGCGTTTGCGTGAAGTTGATCAGCTGGTCTTCGGCCCCGCGCGTGCTTGGGTCCAGCGTGACCTGGGCAAAGCGCAACCCCTGTTCGGCCACATTCGCCGTGGCGGGCGACAGTGCCACCAGCCCGACATTCACCAAGGTGCGTTCAGCCATCGTGCCGGTCATGAAATTCAGCAGCCGGTCGGTCGAATTCGACACGCCACCGGCGGGGTAGATTGCCAGAATGCGGCGCACCAGCGGGTAATCTCCGGCCTTGATGGCAAATTCTTCCGGCGCTGTGCGCAGCCCGCAGCTATCGGCAATCGCCAGCGGTTTGGCGTTGCGCACTTCGGCAAAACCGACCAGGCCAATGGCACCGCGTTCGCGCGCCACCGCATCGGCCAGCAGCGATTCGGATTCGACCCGCTGCACATTGGCGGCCATTTGCAGGCCCGCATCGCGCAACAGGCCGTTTGCAATTACCCAGGCGGTGCTGCTCTCATCGCCGGGCAGCATCAGCCGTATGGGCATATCCGGCCCGCCAAGTGCCGACCAGTTGCTGATCCGCCCCGACAGGATGCCCGCAAGGTCGCTCATATTCAATGCGTTGATCTGGTTGTCGCGCGTGGTGATAAAGGCGGCTGCATCCAGGCCAATGACCGAATATTCGGCGCCCGGCATGTCCAGCAGGGCTTCTTCACCGGCCAGTGCCAGATCGACAAACCCCTGGCCCATCAACTCGGCAATATCGGCCTGGCTCGAGGCCATCAGCTCGATATCGAGCGGGTCGCGCCCGCCACCGCTCAGCAGCAGAACCCGCGAATCCGACGAGCCGCGCTGGCTAAAGTCGCGCTGGTCCAGAAAGCCCCAGGTTTCCACCATCAGCGGGGCAAGGTTGCGAATAAGCTCGGACTGGCCCGCAAGCCGGATGCGCGATTCATCAAAATCACGCTCGGGCGTTATGCTGGCCGCAATGGGTGAAGTGGTTTCCGCCGTGCTGGCCCCGGCCGGTGCTGAAGGAGAGGCCGGGCCGGTGGTAGTGGCAACAACCGGCGCAGTGGGCGCGGTCGCAGTTTCGGGCACGGTGTCGGGCGCTGTGCTGGCCACAGCCTCGGCGGGCGGGGTGGCGGCAGGCGGCACGGTTGTTGGCGCGGCCGTTGCCGCGGTTTCGGTGCCGGGTGCCACGGCCTGTGCGGGGGCGGTGGCGGGGGTGGCGGGCGCGGCATCAGCCGTGGCCTCGGGCGGGCAGGCCCCGGCAATGCAAACCATCGCCGCTGCGGGCAGGCGCATTTCGCCAAGCGGGGTTTTTACAACCCAGGTCTCGCCATCAAAGCTGCGAAGGTCGCCGTTGATTTCCAGCCGGCTGTCGGTGGCGCGCAAGGTAACGGGTTCAGCCAAGGCTGTGATCGGCAGCAATGTCAGGGCAGCGCCCAGAAAGATTTTATTCATCATCATATCTTGCCCCATTGTGAATGGCACCTCTTAGCGGGCGGCTGTCCAAAGATCGTCGACGAGTCCCATAAGTTCAGCCGTGGGCAGAACCGCCCCGCAGGCTGCAAGCTGCACCGATTGCTGCCGCGCAAATGCGGCAGCATTTTCGCTGCGGAAAGTTGTCAATTCGGTCGAGCCGCCACAATCCGCCCCGGCATCGCCCATACGCAACGACAGGGTGATAATGCCGTCAGGCGTCGCCCGGCTCAGCGGCATGGAATAAACCGAGGCATGTGCAGCCCCCGCCACATCAAGCGAGCCAAGCTCGGTCAGAAAACCGCCCCCCAGAATGCGCGCGGCGCGGTAGTCACGCGGGGTCTGCGGCGAGATATGGCCGGGCGAGTTGGCCGGTGCGCCGAATTCATAGGCGTTCAGCTCGATATCGGCCACACCGCGCCAGCTGATCCCGGCGCGCAGAATGGTTTCGGTATCCGGCACGATGAGCGAGGTTGTCGATGACGCACCATCGGCAAATTCAACGCTGATATCGGCGCTGCGTTCCAGCGCGGGGAATTGCACGATCGCCGTGCCATCCGCACCGGTCATTTCAGAAAACGCAATCGCGGCATGGGTTACGGTGAACATCTGGTTCGGGCGACAGGCCGCGCCGATGATCAGTTCGATCTCGGCACCGGGGCGCAGCAGCGTGTCGAGCGAAATATCGCAGGCGGTTTCGCCGGGCAACGAGCTTGACGGGCCGGTCGCCTCTGGCTCAAGGCTGGCGACTTGCAGCGGCGGCGCGGTGCTGGAGTCGATATTCGGCCCGGCGGTCAGGTCGCCAGCAGCGCCGTCAAGCGCGCCGGGCGCACCGCTCATCGCCACATGGCGCATAAGCAGCCGCGGGCGCGCGGGCGTGGATTCGCCGCTTTCAAGCGAGGGAAGCAGTGTGGTCGCCGTGGCCACCAGCGCGGTTGGCGACGATGTCGAGGTGTCGGCCACGGGGGGCAGAATGGTGCCGGGCTCGTTGGCCGGGTTGACCAGCGGCGCGCTCGCCGTGGTCAGCGCGGCATCGTTGCTGGAATCGAGTTCTACGCGAACATCGGAGATTTGAACGGCGGCAAGCGTGGGGAACGCATCAAGCACCTGCACCGCCATATCCGTTGCCGCACCTACGGAATCGGAAGGTGGCAGCGTTGCGCTGGCCAAAAGCACCTGCGCACCGGCAAAGCGCGCAGCCGCGCCGTTGCGGATGATCGATTCGGCGGTTTCGGTGGGAATGTCGAGCGCGGCAAGCTGTGGCGCCTCTTCCAGCACATTGGGGCCAATCCCCAGAACCTCGACCGCGTCATTGGTGGGGGCGGCGCTGCTCAGGGCGGGGGCGGGCGCGGTTGCCACGGGCGACGAGGGTTGAACCCCCGCAATGGCCACATCGGATGCACCCTCAACCTCGGGGCCCCCGGCACTGCCGCCAAATGTGGCGCCTGCAACAACGACCGAGCGGCCAAGCGATACGCCCTCATCGCCAAGGCTTGGCGCGGTGAAGCTGGTATCCATCTGCCCCAAAGTCGCATCTACCGCCGCTTCGACCGCGGGGCTGCTGGCCGGTGTGCTGTCGGGCAGGGCCGCGCCACGCGCCATTTCTGAACGCAACTGCGCGGCGGCATCATTGGGCGCAACGATCTCGTCAATTTGCGGGGCGGCCAGCATGGGGGGGCGAATGCCCGCAACCACCATGTCCACCTCGGGGACAGAGTCATTTGCGCTGGCCATGCTTGCACCGGGATCGACCATGATCTGCGGGGCGGAACTGTTCGCCCCCACAGAATCGGACCCCGCATCGGACCCGGCGCCATTGGCCGTGTTTACCGGCTGCGGTGCAAAGCTGGTTGCCGCTGCCGCGGCGGCTGTCTGCATGTCGCCATCGGGCGGCCTGGCCGGCGTTGCAACCGGGGTTTGCTGCGGCGACGTGGTCTGGCCGGCCGCGGCGACCGCCGTGCTGCCCACCACCGAAATTGTTACGGATTTATCGGCGCAACCTTCGGCTGTTGCCACGCAATAGGTGAAGGTCTGTTCACCCACACAGCTGGCATCGCTGCGATAAAACAGCATCTGCCCGATACCGGGGCGCAGCTCGCCACAGGCGGGCACGGTGGTCACGGCCAGCGGGCCGCGCACCGCATCATTGGCCAGCACATCCAACTGCTGCTCGGCGCCGGCAAGTGCCGTGAAATAATCATCTTCGGTGGATTCGGTGGTTTGCCCGCTCAGCAACGAGATAATGCTGTCGCCATACTGCACCATAGTCCCGGCAAAAATTGCCAGAACCAGGCCCGTAAGCAGCGTCATCATTTTATCGTCTTTAAACACCTGCGAGACCTAAAACCACTTCACCGGATATATACAAACATTTCTCAAAGAAATACAGCATCTTATCGTCTTTAGTTAAACGCAATCGGGTGACGCTATCAAGCCCTACGGCTTGCCAGACAGCCCCCGATTCATACTAGATATAGCTGCACCCGGTGGAACTTTCCATGCGGAGCCCATCAAATCTGAACAAATTGTCGAAAATGTGGCCGCATCAGGTAAATGCCCATAAAACACAGGCCGCGCCCTGCCCTAAAGCACTGCGCGGCCTGTGTTTTCGGCCCGCCACTTGCGGTGTCTGCCTAAACCTTGCCGTGGCAATGCTTGTATTTCTTGCCCGAACCGCAGGGGCAAGAATCATTGCGCCCAACGCGCGACCATGTGCTTTCATCCGCCGGGTCCACGCCGGCATTGGGGGGGCTGGCGGGTGTGGCCGCATTCGGCTTTGCAGGCTGCGCGCTTGCACCGGCTATGGCGTTCTGCTGGGCCGATTGCGCAGCCTTGAGCCTGGCCAGAAGCTCCTGATGCTCTTCGGGCGACAGAATCTGCACATGCGAAAGCTGGGTGGTGACATCGATCCGTAACCGGTTGAGCAGGGTTTCAAACAGGGTGAAGGCTTCGGATTTATACTCGTTCAGCGGGTCGCGCTGCGCGTATGAGCGAAAGCCGATGACACTGCGCAGATGCTCCAGCCGCAACAGATGTTCGCGCCAGGCCTTGTCGATCGCCTGCAACAGCACCTGTTTTTCGATGCGGCGCATGGTGTCGGGCGTGGCTTTCACGGCCTTTTGCGCCATCGCCTTATCGGTTTCGGCATAAAGCCGCTCGCGAATCACCTCGTCATCAACACCCTCTTCCCGGCCCCAGTCGATAATCGGCAGATCGAGGCCAAAGATCTTCAGAACCTCGGCATAGAGCCCTTCCATGTTCCACTGGTCGGGATAGGCGCGCGGCGGGATATGCGCGGTGACAATATCATCAACCACATCCTGGCGCATGGATTGCACCACTTCGGATTGGTCGGCCCCGGCCATGACTTCGCGGCGCTGCGCAAAGATGTTCTTGCGCTGCTGGTTCATGACATCGTCAAATTTCAGCAGGTTTTTACGAATGTCGAAGTTGCGCGCCTCGACCTTGGCCTGCGCGCGCTCCAGCGCCTTGTTCACCCAGGGATGCACAATCGCCTCGCCCTCTTTCATGCCCAAACGCTGCAGCATCTTGTCAAGGTTGCCCGAGTTGAAGATGCGCATCAGATCGTCTTCAAGGCTGAGGAAGAACACCGTGCGCCCGGGGTCGCCCTGACGGCCCGAACGGCCGCGCAACTGGTTATCAATCCGGCGGCTTTCGTGGCGTTCGGTGGCCAGCACGAACAGGCCGCCGGCCTCCAGCGCCTTTTTCCTGGCATCGGCATGGCGCGCGGAAATATCGGCACGAATCGCCACCGGGTCGGCCCCGTCGCCCGCGGCTTCTATCGCAGCATTCACCTCGGCATCGAGGTTGCCGCCAAGCTGGATATCGGTGCCGCGGCCCGCCATGTTGGTGGCGATTGTCACCGCGCCGGGGCGGCCCGCATCGGCAATAATCTCGGCTTCCTGTTCGTGAAAACGCGCGTTCAGCACATTGTGCTTTATCTTGTCTTTCTTCAGAATCGCCGCGATCTCTTCGGATTTCTCGATCGATGTCGTGCCGACAAGCACCGGCTGGCCCTTGGCATTGGCCTCCTTGATCGCCTCGACCACGGCCGCATATTTTTCCTTGGCCGTGCGATACACTCGGTCATGCTCGTCCAGCCGGGCAATGGGCACATTGGTGGGCACTTCCACCACGCCAAGCCCGTAAATTTCCATAAACTCCTCGGCTTCGGTCATAGCTGTGCCGGTCATGCCGCCGAGCTTGTCATACAGTCGGAAATAGTTCTGGAATGTGACCGAGGCCAGCGTCACGTTTTCGGGCTGGATGGCCACGCCTTCCTTGGCCTCGAGCGCCTGGTGCAGGCCCTGGGAAAGCCTTCGCCCGGTCATCATGCGGCCGGTGAATTCATCGATCAGAATCACATCCTGCCCGCGCACAATGTAATCTTTCTCGGCCTTATACATTTTATGGGCGACAAGCGCCTGGTTCACATGGTGAACAATGCTGGTGCTTTCCGGGTCATAAAGCGTGGCATCGGCGGGCAACAGGCCCTCGGCATGTAGCCGCTGCTCCATGAATTCGTTACCCGCATCGGTCAGCGCGGCATGGCGGGCCTTTTCGTCAATCTCGTAATGCTCTTCGGTCAGCGACGGGATCAGCTTGTCAATCGTGACATACAAATCCGATTTGTCATCGGTCGGGCCGGAAATGATCAGCGGCACGCGCGCTTCGTCAATCAGAATCGAGTCGACCTCGTCAACCACGGCAAAATAATGGTCGCGCTGGCGGATCTGGCTCAGATCGGCCTTCATATTGTCGCGCAGGTAATCGAAGCCCAGCTCGTTATTGGTGCAATAGGTCACATCCGCCAGATAGCCGGCGGCCTTTTCCTCTTCGCTCTGGTTGGGCACGACGACGCCGTAGCTCAGCCCGAGAAACTCGTAAACCTTGCCCATCCAGGCCGCATCGCGCCGCGCCAGATAGTCGTTCACCGTGACCACATGCACGCCGCGCCCGGTCAGCGCGTTCAGATAGCATGGCAGCGTGGCCATCAGGGTTTTACCCTCGCCGGTTTTCATTTCGGCGATATTGCCTTGGTGCAAGAAGATCCCGCCCATCAACTGCACATCGAAGGGGCGCAGCCCAAGGGCGCGGAACGCGCCTTCGCGGGCATTGGCAAAGGCTTCGGGCAGCAGGCTGTCGAGGCTTTCGCCATCGGCTACGCGCTTGCGAAACGCCTCGGTCTTGGCGCGAATTTCGTCATCGCTCAGCGCTTTGAACTGCGGTTCCAGCGCGTTGATCTTGGCCACCAGCGGCAGGGTTGCCTTGATCTTGCGGTCATTCGGGGTGCCAAAAACTTTTTTGGCGATCGTTCCAAGGCCCAGCATCCAGGCTCCAATTCCATGTCCGGCGGCTCCGGCGGGTAGCCGCGCATTCTGTTTTGCGCACCGGGGCAAATGCCAACAGGTGCTTGTAACGGGGGTGTTCAGCGCGTAAATCAGGCCTGCGCCAAAAGACAAACCCGGCGCATGATGTATGCGGCGACCTTGCGGCTGTCAACGCCAGCGCCGCCCCAGATTGATAGTTTGCCCAAGCGGCCAAGGGAGAAGAATATGCTGAAGTCGATTTTAACAGGCGCATCCGCGCTGGCCATTCTGGCTATGGCCGCCCCGGTCTGGGCGCAGGAAACCGCCCCCGAGGCCGCGCCGGACGCCACGCCCGAAGCCACAATGCCCGCCTATGACGCGGCCGATGTCAACAGCGTGCTGGCGCGTGTGAACGGCGCCGAAATCACCCTTGGCCATGTGATCGCGCTGCGCAAAAGCCTGCCCGAAGACTATCAGAACATGCCCGATGAAACGCTTCTGAACGGCATCATCGAGCAGATGATCGAGCAGACACTGCTTTCCGGCCCGACCGATGGCGCGCTTCCGCTTGGCGTTCGCCTGACAACCGAAAACGAGATTCGTGCGCAACTGGCCGCCCGCCAGATTGATGCGCTGCTGGCCGCCGAAGTGACCGACGAAGAGCTTCAGGCGCTGTATGATTCGGAAATTGCTGGGGTCGAACCGCAGGTCGAGTATAATGCCAGCCATATCCTGGTTGAAACCGAAGACGAGGCAAAGGCGATTGTGGCCGAGCTTGAAGCCGGTGGCGATTTCGCCGCCATCGCCCAGGAAAAATCGCTCGACCCCGGTTCAGGCGCCAATGGTGGCAGCCTTGGCTGGTTTGGCCTTGGCCGCATGGTGCCGGAATTTGAAGCCGCCGTCGTGGCGCTGGAAATCGGCGAAACCTCGGCACCCGTGCAAAGCCAGTTCGGCTGGCATATCGTGCGCCTGGATGACCAGCGCGACCGCCCTCTGCCCACGGTTGACGAGCTGCGCGCCGAGCTGACACAGGAAGTGAACCGCCGCAAGATTCTGGCGGAAATCGACCGTTTGCGCGGCGAGGCCGATATTGAAACCGGCCTGCTGAATATCGACCCGGCGCTGAGCCGCAACTACGATCTGATCGCGGAGTAGGCAATGGCTGACAAGGGTGAGATTGCCGCACGGATTGCCGCACTTCAGGCGGAAATCGCCGCGCTGGAAAAGCAGTTGGGGCCACAGGTCTCACCCTTGGCACCCAAAGGCGGCTTTCCCGCCTTGCCGGTCATTGATGGTGTGCGCTTCGCCGCTGTGGCGGCGGGCGTCAAATATCAGGGCCGGCTCGATGTGATGCTGGCCGAGATTTGTGACGGCGCGGCAATGGCGGGCGTGTTCACAACCTCGAAAACCCGGTCCGCGCCGGTGCTGGCCTGTCAGGAATCGCTGGCCACAATCGGCACGGCGCGCGGCAAGTTTGCCATTCTGGTCAATTCGGGCAATTCCAATGCCTTTACGGGCGATGCGGGCTGGGAAGGCGTTCACGCCACGCGCAATGCGGTTGGCGCGGCCCTTGGCATTGACGCGGGCAATGTCTTTTGCGCCTCGACCGGCGTGATCGGCGTGCCGCTGCCCTATGCGCGTATTACCGCGAAGATAGAAGAGCTTGTCACCGCGCTCAGCCCGGCAAAGGCCGAAGAGGCGGCGCGCGCCATCATGACAACCGACACTTTCGCCAAGGGTGCAACGACCACCGTAAAACTTGGCGGCGACACGGTCAGAATCGCCGGTTTCGCCAAGGGTTCCGGCATGATTGCGCCCGATATGGCCACGATGCTGGTCTATATCTTCACCGATGCCGCGATCAGCCAGCCGCTTTTGCAGGGCATGGTCAGCCGCTTGAACGCGCGCAGTTTCAACGCCATCACGGTGGATAGCGATACCTCGACATCGGATTCGCTGGTCATGGCGGCCACCGGCAAATCGGGCATGGCCCCGATCACCGAAGCAAGTGATCCGCGCGCGGCAGAGTTTGAAGCCGCGCTTGGCGGCATCATGCGCGACCTTGCGCATCAGGTGGTGCGCGATGGTGAGGGGGCGACGAAATTCGTGGAGGTGAATGTCACGGGGGCCGAGTCTGACGCCGATGCCCATACCATCGGCCTGGCCATCGCCAATTCGCCGCTGGTGAAAACCGCAATTGCCGGCGAAGACCCGAACTGGGGCCGTATCGTCATGGCCATCGGCAAATCGGGGGCCGCTGCCGAGCGTGATAAAATCACCATCCGCTTTGGCGATATTCTGGTGGCCGAAAACGGCTGGGTTGCCCCGAGCTACACCGAGGCTGACGGGGCCGCCGTGATGAAGCGCGACGAGATCACCATCAATGTCGACCTTGGGCTTTCAGCCGGGGCGGCCACGGTCTGGACCTGCGATCTGACGCATCGCTACATTACCATCAACGCCGATTATCGCTCATGAAGCTGCTGCTTGTGGCCGCCGTTGCGTTGATTGATGGCGACGGGCGGGTGCTGCTGGCCCAGCGCCCCGAAGGCAAGTCGATGGCCGGATTGTGGGAATTTCCGGGCGGCAAGATCGAGCCCGGCGAGCGGCCAGAAGCCGCGCTTATCCGCGAATTGCACGAAGAGCTTGGCATCGAGACATGGCAATCCTGCCTTGCCCCGCTGACCTTCGCCAGCCACGCCTATGACGATTTTCACCTGCTCATGCCGCTTTTCGCCTGCCGCCGCTGGCAGGGGCAGGTGTGCGCGCGCGAAGGACAGGCGCTGAAATGGGTGCGCCCGCAAAACCTGCGCGACTACCCGATGCCGCCTGCCGACATTCCGCTCATCCCGATCTTGCGCGACTGGCTCTAGGCTGGCGGGGGCTAGTCATCGGGCTTGGGGCCGCGCAGCCTTTTGCGGCCAATCAGCCAGATATAGGCGCCCGGCAGCACGAACAGGTCAAAGAAGAACGCAATCCAGATTGTGGCCGAGGTCAGAAAGCCAAGCTGGCGGTTTACCTCGAACCCGCTGGCCATGAGCAGCGCAAAGCCAAAACCAAGCGCCGCCGTGGTGGTCAGCACGCCGGGGAACACCTTTTGCAGCACGCGCTGCACGCCCTTGTTGGTTTGCTTCTTGCGCCCGCGCGACAGGGCGTAAAGAATATGGATCGTGTCATCGACAACAATGCCGAATGTCAGCGCGGCAATGATGGATGCCGCCATCCCCACCTCGGTATTCAGCCACACCCAAATGCCCAAAGCCGCCATAGCGGGCAGGAAGTTGGGCAGAATCGACAGCAGGGCCAGCGCGAATGAACGCAAAAACAGCCCGATCATGATGCTGACAATCGCCATTGCCAGGGCCGAGCCGATCAGCATGGATTCGGTGTTTACCTTGCTCAGGAAAGACGACATCACATTCATGCCCGACACTTCGGCATCGCGCGGTGCAAACCCGGCTGCCTGCGCGGTCTCCTCGACCCGGCGCGACAGGTTGCGCATGAAGCTGGAGCTTTGGCGCTCCGACATGATGGAGATGCGCAGCGCGCTGAAATTGGCCGCGAAAGTGGCATTGCCCTCGGTTTCCGTGACCCGATAGTTGGATTTCACGCAGAAGGTCAGCATTTTCGGGGGCACATCGGCAAGGCTGCCCGTATAGGGCGGTGTGCGGTTGTCAAGGCAGGCACGCACAATGGGCAAGGGGCTTTTCACCTCGATCACGCCCGGCAATGCCTCAAGCTCGGCCACAAGTGCCGCAAGTTGCGCAAAGCGCGCGGGCGTGACCAGCGTATCGGGGGCGTAGCGCAGCACCAGGTCGGATGATTGCGACCAGCCCATCGCGTTTTCGATCTGGGCCACATTCTGGCGCAGCGGGTGGTCGGGAGCAAAAAACTTCAGGAACTGGTCGTCAAACCGGGTGTAGGCCAGGCCACCCACCGCGATGAAGGTCATCAGCGCCACCGAATAGCCCATGCGCAAAGGGTGGCGCGACCACAGCTTGGTCAGCACGCGCGAGGCGCTGCGCACAGCCGAATCCCGCACTTTGCAGCCATTGCACAGCCGCGCAAAAATCAGCGGGGCGGCAAACAGCACGATAACCATCGAAAACGCCAGCCCGGCCGCCACAAGATTGCCCATAAGCTGAAAGGCCGGCGCATCGGCAAAGTTGAGCGACAAGAACCCGACCGCCGTTGTGGTATGCGCCAGAATGACCGGCACCACCAGCTTGCGAAAGGTGGCGCGCATTGCCACCGGCGTGGTCTGAAACGGCAAGGCCCGTTGCCTTTGCCCCAATGAATGCACGATATGGATGAGCGTGGCCACGGTCAGCGTGGTGATGATCGCAAAGCTGGTTTCCGAACCGGTGCCAAAAGTCACCCCGCTCCAGCCGGCAATGCCAAGGGTCAGCACCATTGCCGCCACCGCCAGCCCCAATGCGCACAATGTCAGCCGCAAACTGCCAAAGGCGATCAGCATGATGATGAAATTCAGCACCAGCGTAAGCGGCAGCAGATAGGTCTGGTCAAACGCCAAAGCGCCGCGCAGCGCCTCGGCAATCGCCACATTGCCCGCCACCGAGATCTGCACATCGGGGAACAGCGCCTCCATGCGGGTCTTGAGCGCCTGCTCATGCACGTAGGCCAGCGCCAGAACCTCGTCCGACATGTCGGGCAGGTTCTGCTTGAGCGCGATGACCACCGCATTGCGCGCGTCATTCAGGAAAAATGTCCGTAAACCGGCGCGCTCATCCAGCAAGATGGCGACATCCTCGATCGGCGTGAACTCCAGCGGATAACCCATCAGCGGCAGGGTGGTCGAGATCGAGGAAAAGCTGCTCAGCCCATCAAGCGCGATTGTGCCATCGGGGTTTTGCAGCTCCAGTGTCAGTGCGCGCTCGGCCTCCAGCAGCCTTGGCAGGTCTTCGGCACTGTCGACCGACAGCACCAGCATGGTCTGGTTGGTATCACCAAACTCGGCTTGCTGGCGCAGCAGCTTCTGGCGGTGTTCGTTCTGCGGGCCGAACATCAGCATCGGGTCGTTGGAAGATTTGATCTGCCCCGCCGCCGAGCCGATAATGCCAATGCCGACGAGCAACAGCAGGATCACCAGAAGATCATGCTTGAAGCACCACCGCTGTATGCGAAAAATCTGCCGTAATATTCGAATCCAGAAACCCACAGATCGTTCCGCTATTGCTACAAACTAGACTGATACGCGCCCACGCCGAACGGGAAAAGCCCCAATTGGCAAATTCGGGCCAAAACGTAGCGCTTATTCGCGCATGGGGCTGCAAAAGGCCCGGCCCATCGCTTGACGCCACGACACAAGCTGCTAGGTTGCGCGCGGCCCTAACAGCGCCGCGCAAACCAGCGTGGCACTTCTTTCACAGCGCGTTTCGCGCTAGCATGTCATTGGGCCGCCGCCCCGATAAGGAGAATTTGCTATGGTCGCACGGGTCATTCCTGTGGAAAGCTTCGATCTCGTGGTATTTGGCGCGACCGGCGATCTGGCGCGGCGCAAAATCCTTCCGGGCCTGTTCCGCCGCCTTGCCGCCGGGCAAATGCCCGAGGGAGCCCGCATCATCGGCGCGGCCCGCAGCGATATGAAGCGCGCCGATTTCCAAAAGATGGTTGGCGAAGCGCTGGACGAGTTCGACCCGAAAACCGCCGCGAACAAGGCGCTGCGCGCCCGGTTTCTTGACTGTTTGCACTATGTGCAGCTGGATGTGGCCACGCCTGCCGGCTGGAAGGCGCTTGCCAAACAGTTGCGCGCCGATGTCGTGCGCGCCTTCTACCTTTCGGTCAGCCCGTCGCTGTTTGGTGTCATCGCCGCCGGGCTGAACGAACATGGGCTGGCCACGGCGCAAAGCCGCATCGTGGTTGAAAAACCCCTTGGGCATGATCTGGCCAGCGCACGGGCGCTGAACGCCCAGCTTTCAACCGGGTTTGGCGAGGGGCAGATCTACCGTATCGACCATTATCTTGGCAAGGAAACCGTGCAGAACCTGATGGCGCTGCGTTTTGCCAATGCTTTGTTTGAACCGCTCTGGAATGCGCGCCATGTCGACCATGTGCAAATTACCGTGGCCGAGGATATTGGCGTTGAAGGCCGTGGCGGCTATTATGACAAATCCGGTGCCATGCGCGATATGGTGCAAAACCACCTGATGCAGCTTTTGTGCCTGACCGCGATGGAGCCGCCCTCGCGCTTTGAGCCCGACGCGCTGCGCGACGAGAAGCTGAAGGTCATCCGCTCGCTTGAGCCGGTTTTGCCCGAGCATATCGTGCGCGGCCAGTATCGGGCGGGCAACGGGCAGGACAGCTATGTCACCCATTCCGAAAACCCCGCGTCCAAAACCGAAAGCTTCGTGGCGCTGCGGGTCGATGTGTCCAACTGGCGCTGGTCGGGCACGCCGTTTTATCTGCGCACCGGCAAGCGGCTGCGCGCGCGCATGTCGGAAATTGCGATCACCTTCAAGGAAACCCCGCATTCGATTTTTCCGGGCATGGACCACCACCGCAATGTGCTGGTCATCCGCCTGCAACCGAATGAGGGCATTACCCTGCGCATGACCATCAAAGACCCGGGCCCGGGCGGGATGCGCCTGACCGAAGTGCCGATGGATATGACCTTTTCCGAAGCTCTCGCGCTTGAAATCGGCGCGGTGCCGGATGCCTATGAACGGCTGATCATGGATGTGATCCGCGGCGATCAGACGCTGTTCATGCGCGGCGACGAGGTCGAGGCGGCCTGGGGCTGGACCGACCCGATCATCGCCGCCTGGGAGGCTGCGGGCACCACGCCTTCGGCCTATGACCCGGGTGGTTCCGGCCCCGAGGATGCGCTTGCGCTGCTGCATCGCGACGGCCGCAAATGGCGGGAGATTGCTGTCTGATGCCGAACCTGCTGCACTATCCCGACCGCGCGCAGCTTATGCGCGACCTTGCCGAACGGGTGGCCGACCAGTTGCGCGATGTGCTGGCCGCGCAACCCAGCGCCACGCTGGTTGTGCCTGGCGGCACCACCCCCGGCCCGTTCTTTGCCGCGCTGTCAAAAGCCGATCTCGACTGGCCCCGTGTTAGGGTGATGCTCAGCGACGAACGATTCGTGCCCGAAAGCTCCGATCGTTCCAATACCGCGCTGATCCGGCGCTTATTGTTACAAAGTAACGCAGAAAACGCGCAATTTGTGCCCATAACCGCGCCCGGACGCGCCCCCGAGGACGTGATTGACGCGCTGCGCGAGCGCATTGAAGCCGCCCTGCCGATTGACGTTCTGGTGCTGGGCATGGGGGCGGATATGCACACGGCCAGCCTGTTTCCGGGGGCCGACCAGCTTGCCGCAGCGCTGGCCGATGATGCGCCAAGCCTGATGGCGATGCGCGCACCGGGCGCGCCGGAACCACGCCTGACGCTGACAGCGCCCGTGCTGCGTGGCGCCAAGAACATCCACCTGCTGCTAACAGGTGCCGAGAAGAAAACCGCGCTGGCCGAGGCGCTGCTGGAAGGCCCGGTCATCGATGCCCCCGTGCGCGCCATTCTGGGCGCGCCCAACCCTGTTGTTATTCACTATGCCGATTGAACCCGGCGCTCAATTCAGGCAACGCGCCGTCCCGGGCCTGACCCGGGACCTCATCAGCACGGCACAGAGGCCCCGGGTCAGGCCCGGGGCAGCGCAGCCCGCGTTGAAATCTCTGACTTTAGCCACCCATCCAAAGGAGGGCCGCACATGAAACTGAACGACACACTCCGCCGCGTGACCGAACGCATTCAGGAACGCTCTGCCCCGACCCGCGCCGCCTATCTGGCGCGCATGGCCGCCCAGCGCGACCAGGGGCCGAAGCGTGCGCATTTGTCCTGCGGCAACCAGGCCCATGCCTATGCCGCGATGGATGATGCCGACAAAAGCAAACTGGCCGAAAGCAGCGCCGGAAATATCGGCATTATCACCGCCTATAACGATATGCTCAGCGCGCATCAGCCTTTTGAACATTACCCCGACCTGATCCGCCGCGCGGCCCGCGAGGTGGGCGGCACGGCACAGGTGGCGGGCGGCGTGCCGGCCATGTGCGATGGCGTGACCCAGGGCCAGCCCGGTATGGAGCTGAGCCTGTTTTCACGCGATGTGATTGCGCTGGCCGCTGGCGTTGGCCTTAGCCACAACACCTTTGATTCCGCCGTTTTCCTTGGCGTGTGCGACAAGATCGTGCCCGGCCTGGTGATTGCGGCGGCCACTTTCGGCCATATTCCGGCGGTGTTCATCCCCGCTGGCCCCATGCCTTCGGGCCTGCCGAATGACGAAAAGGCCCGCGTGCGCACCCAGTTTGCTCAGGGCGAGGTGGACCGCAACGCGCTGATGGCGGCGGAGATGGCCAGCTATCATGGCCCCGGCACCTGCACCTTCTACGGCACGGCCAATACCAACCAGATGCTGATGGAATTCATGGGGCTGCACCTGCCGGGCAGCAGCTTTGTAAACCCCGGCACGCCGCTGCGCGAGGCGCTGACACTGGCCGCCGCCAAGCGCGCGCTGGCCATTTCCGACCTTGGCAACGACTATACGCCGACCTCGGCCATTCTCGATGAGAAAGCCTATGTGAACGGCATTGTCGGGCTGAACGCGACGGGCGGCTCGACCAACCTGCTGATCCACCTTATTGCAATGGCGCGCGCCAGCGGCATTCTGCTCGACTGGACGGATTTCGCCGAAATCTCCGAAGCCGTGCCGCTGATGGCGCGGGTCTATCCGAACGGGCTGGCCGATGTGAACCATTTCCACGCCGCCGGCGGGCTTGGCTATATGATCGGCCAGCTTTTGCAGGGCGGTTTGCTGCATGACGACACGCTGTCGATCATGGGCCAGGGGATGGCGCTTTACACCCAGGAACCAAAGCTGCGCGATGGCGAGCTGACCTTCGAGCCGGGTTCAAAAGACAGCCTGAATGAGAAAATCCTGCGCCCCTGCAAAGACCCGTTCCAACCCACAGGCGGGCTGAAGCGGCTGGCGGGCAACCTTGGCGCGGGGGTGATGAAGGTTTCCGCCGTGGCCGAAGAGCGCCATATTGTCGAGGCGCCTGCCCGCGTTTTCCACGACCAGGACGAGGTGAAAGCCGCGTTTCGGGCGAATGAATTTACCACCGACACCGTGGTTGTGGTGCGCTACCAGGGGCCAAAGGCCAACGGGATGCCGGAGCTTCACAGCCTGACCCCGCTGCTGAGCGTGTTGCAGGAACGCGGGCTCAGGGTGGCGCTGGTCACCGACGGGCGCATGTCGGGCGCGTCGGGCAAGGTGCCGGCGGCAATCCATGTCTCGCCCGAGGCGCTGGATGGCGGGGCGATTGCCCGCATCGCCGATGGCGATATCATCCGCGTGGATGCCACCAATGGCACGCTGGATGTGCTGGACGCGGCAGCCCTGGAGCGCGAGCCGGTTCTGGCCGACCTTTCGGCGCATCAGCACGGGCTGGGGCGCGAGATGTTCGCCGCCTTCCGCAACCATGTCGGCACGGCTGAAACCGGCGCATCGGCGATATGAACGCAGCATTTTACAAGGCGAAACCCCATGATAACCCCTAAAGACGCAAGTAAACGTAACCGCGAGATTTGCGGCATTGCCCCGATCATTCCGGTGCTTGTCGTCAATGATGTTGCCCGTGCGCGCGGGCTGGCCGAGGCGCTGGTTGCCGGTGGCCTGCCGGTGCTGGAGGTGACATTGCGCACCCCGGCGGCGCTGGAAGTCATTGCCGAAATGGCCAGGGTGAAGGGCGGAATTGTCGGGGCGGGCACGCTGGTCACGCCCGAAGATGTGCGCAACGCCGTGGCGGCGGGGGCGACCTTTGGCGTTTCACCCGGCGCAACCGACAACCTGATCGCGGCCTGCGAGGCCGAGGGCCTGCCGCTGCTGGCAGGGGCTGCCACCGCAACCGAGGCGATGGCGCTGCTGGAACGCGGCTATGACATGCTGAAGTTTTTCCCTGCCGAAGCCTCGGGCGGGGCACCGGCACTGAAGGCCATTGGCGCGCCCTTGCCGCAAATCACCTTCTGCCCTACGGGCGGGGTTTCGCCCGAAAATGCCCATAGCTATCTGGGCCTGAGCAATGTGATCTGCGCCGGCGGAAGCTGGGTTGCACCTGCCGACAAGGTGGCGGCGGGCGATTGGGCGGGCATTGAAAGCCTGGCGCGCAGTGCCGCGCAACTGGGGCGCTAGGCATGGATATCTGGGGGCAATTGGCGGCCTATCGCGCCGCGCATGAGGGGCGCAAAATTGCCGATCTTTGCACCGAAGCTGGCCGTTTCAGCGGGTTTTCGGCGGCAAGCGACGGGCTGGTGCTGGATTATGCCAAGACAAACCTTTGTGCCGAGGGGCGCGGCCTGCTGCTGGATCTTGCCGCGCACACCGGCGTGGCCGCGCGGCGCGATGCAATGTTTGCGGGCGAAAAGATCAACCAAACCGAAGGGCGTGCCGTGCTGCACACCGCCCTGCGCGCCCCGAAATCGGCGCGCGTGATGGTCGACGGGCAGGATGTGATGCCCGAAATCCACACAACTTTGGGCCGGATGGCGGCCTTTGCCGAGGCTTTGGAAAGCGGCGCGATTACCGCCAGCGACGGCGCGCCCTTCAGTGATGTGGTGAATATCGGCATTGGCGGCTCGGACCTTGGGCCGGCTATGGCCACACGCGCGCTTTCGCCCTATGCCGGGCGGCTGCGGGTGCATTTTGTATCGAATGTCGACGGGGCCGATATTGCCGATGTGCTGGCCGGGCTGGACCCTGCGCGCACGCTGGTCATTGTCGCCTCCAAAACCTTTACGACCATTGAAACCATGACCAATGCCGCCACAGCCAAGGCCTGGCTGGGCGGGCGCAAAGGGCATTTGGCGGCGGTCTCGACCGCGCGCGACAAAACCTCCGCTTTTGGCATTCCGCCCGATCGCGTGTTCGGGTTCGAGGATTGGGTCGGCGGGCGCTATTCGCTTTGGGGGCCGATTGGCCTGCCGATCATGCTGGCGATCGGGCCGCAGAATTTTGCCGATTTTCTGGCCGGTGGCCATGCGATGGACCAGCATTTCCGCACTGCCGCGCCGGCCGATAACCTGCCGTTGCTGCTGGGGCTGGTCGGCATCTGGCACAGTAATATCTGCGGCTATGCCACGCGCGCCGTTCTGCCCTACGACCAGCGCCTGTGCCGCCTGCCCGCCTATTTGCAACAGCTCGACATGGAGAGCAACGGCAAGGGTGTAACGATGGAGGGCCGTGCCGTGGCCCGCGCCAGTGGCCCCGTTGTCTGGGGCGAGCCGGGCACCAACGGGCAGCACGCATTCTACCAGCTTATCCACCAGGGCACCGCCGTTGTGCCCTGCGAGTTTCTGATTGCCGGCGAAGGCCACGAGCCGGAGCTTTCGCATCAGCATGACCTGCTCATCGCCAATTGCCTTGCCCAAAGCCGCGCGCTGATGCTGGGGCGGGATATGGATGCCGCCCGCGCGCTGATGGCGGCCAAGGGGCTAAGCGGGGCGGAGTTGGAGCGCCAGGCCGCGCATCGCATCTTCCCGGGCAATCGGCCCTCGGTAACACTGGCCTATCCGAAACTCACGCCCTTCGTGCTGGGGCAGATCATCGCGCTTTACGAGCATCGGGTATTTGTTGAAGCCGCCATCTGGGGGATCAACGCGTTTGACCAATGGGGCGTGGAACTGGGCAAAGAGCTTGCCGTGGCGCTGTTGCCACATGTGCAAGGCGAAGCGGCAGGCGGGCTTGATGACAGCACCGCCGGGCTGTTGGGGGTGCTGAAATGAGCGTGCAACTTTCACTCGTCGCCCATGACGGGCGCAAGGATGCGCTGGTCGCCTGGGCCAAACGGCACGAGGCTACGCTCGCGCAATGCGCGATTTTTGCCACCGGCACCACCGGCGCGCGGCTGGCCGAGGCACTGCCGAGCCTGAACATCACAAGGCTGAAATCCGGCCCGCTTGGCGGGGATCAGCAAATCGGCGCGATGATCGCCACCGGCGCGCTGGACGGGATGGTGTTTTTCATCGACCCGATGGCCCCCATGCCGCATGATGTGGATGTGAAGGCGCTGACCCGGCTGGCCACGGTTTACGATATTCCGATGGCATTAAGCGAAAGCACCGCGAACCTGCTGGTTGACGGGCTGGCCAGCGGGCGTATCAGGCGCGCCTAGCAGCGCTTTAACTCGGTCCGCAGATCAGCTACACCCGCGCCTATGAGCGCCTTTGATTATGACCCCCCGACCGGCCCGCTGGACGTTGTCTATATGGATGACTGGTTTGCGATATTGAACAAACCCGCCGGATTGCTGAGCGTGCCTGGCAAGGGCCCGCAACTGGCCGATTGCCTGATGAGCCGGGCGATTGTGCAATTCCCCGGCGCACGGCTGGTGCATCGGCTGGACCGCGATACATCGGGGCTGATTATGGTGGCGCGCAGCCACCCCGCGCAGGTCGCGCTCAGCCGGATGTTTGCCGAACGCGCGATGGAAAAAACCTATATCGCGCTGGTGGCGGGCAACCCTGCCGAGGATAGTGGCCATATCGACCTGCCGATCATTGTCGACTGGCCCAACCGCCCGCGCCAGATGATCTGCCATGAAACCGGGCGCAAGGCGCAAACCGACTGGCGCGTGCTGAAGCGCGGTGCCGACCGCGCGCTGGTTGAACTGCGCCCGCTGACCGGCCGCAGCCACCAGCTGCGCCTGCATATGCAGCAGCTTGGCCACCCCATTCTGGGCGATACGCTTTACGCCACGCCCGAACAGATCGCGCAAAGCCCACGCCTGTGCCTTCATGCCGCAGAGCTTGGTTTTACGCATCCGGCCCGGGGTGGTTTTGTCCGCTATTCTGCCGCACCGGAGTTTGGCCTGCCATGAGCAAGATCGCCAAGGTTTCCCTGATCGTCGAGGATTATGACCGCGCGATCGACTGGTTCACCCGCTGTCTGGGCTTTGAGCTGGTCGAGGATATTGCAATGGGCAACAAGCGCTGGGTTGTGGTTGCACCTGCCGGTGGCGGTGCGCAGCTCGTGCTGGCGCGCGCTGTGAATGCGCAGCAATCTGCGATGATCGGCGCACAGGGCGGCGGGCGGGTCTGGCTGTTTTACGAGGTGGATGATTTTGCCACCGCTCATGCCCATATGCTGGCAATGGGTGTGGAATTTGAGGAAGAGCCGCGGCACGAACCCTATGGCGCGGTCGCCGTGTTCAAAGACCTGTATGGCAACCGCTGGGATTTACTGGCCAAGGCGCTGCCGCTGCCCCCGAAACAACCGACCGAGTAGGACAAAGCATGACCCTGAACCGCGATGACATTCTGGCCACATTGGCACAAATCATCGACCCGAATAGCGGCAAGGATATCGTCGCCGCCGATTATGTGCGCGGGCTGACGATTGACGGGGCCGATGTGCGCTTCGTGCTGGAGGTGCCGCCGCAATTCGGCGCGAAAATGGAGCCATTGCGCGCCGTGGCCGAACGCGCCGTTGCCGCGATGGACGGGGTGGGCAGGGTTTCGGTGCTGCTCACCGCGCATGAGGCGAAAGCCCCGCCGCCCGATCTGAAAATCGGCCGCCACCCGACCGCGCAGCAGGGTGCTGGCAAGGCGCGTGTGCCGGGTGTGAAACATCTGGTCGCCATCGGCTCGGGCAAGGGCGGGGTCGGCAAATCGACCGTTTCCTCGAATCTTGCCGTCGCTTTGGCGGCGCAGGGGCTGAAGGTGGGCCTGCTCGATGCCGATGTCTATGGGCCAAGCCAGCCGCGCATGATGGGGGTGAATGCGCGCCCGAAATCGCCCGATGGGAAAACCATCATTCCGCTGCAAGCGCATGGCGTTGTGCTGATGTCGATGGGCTTCATGATTGGCGAGGCCGAGGCGGTGATCTGGCGCGGCCCGATGCTGATGGGCGCGCTGCAACAGCTTCTGGGACAGGTGGAATGGGGCGCGCTGGATGTGCTGCTGATCGACCTGCCACCGGGCACGGGCGATGTGCAGCTTACCCTTGGCCAGCGCTACGAGGTGACAGGCGCGGTGATTGTCTCCACCCCGCAGGATGTGGCGCTGCTCGATGCGCGCAAGGCCATTGATATGTTCAAGAAGCTCGACGTGCCGGTGCTGGGGATGATCGAGAATATGTCGACGCATATCTGCCGCAATTGCGGGCATGAGGAGCAGATTTTCGGCCACGGTGGCGCGCGGGCTGAAGCCGAGGCGCAGGGCATGGACTATCTGGGTGCATTGCCGCTGGACCTTGATATCCGGCTGGCGGGCGATGGCGGCACACCCATCGCCGCCGCGCGGCCCGACAGCGCACAGGCGCGGGGCTTCGCGGCGATTGCTGCGGAACTGGCGAAAAAACTGCGCTAGCCCTGCCGCGCAGCGCAGCTGGTTTGCAACCAGCACCGCCGCTTGGCGGTGGCGGCTTTTGCGCCGTTTGTCCTGGCCGCACTGACGGTCTGGCGCCGCTGCAAGCCTTGCTCCCGGCCCGGACTTTACCCAATCCGCACGCAGCGCCCCGACCAGATTGCAACCGGGCACAAGGGTGAAGCGCGGCGCGGGCGCAAAGCTGCAAGTGGCGCAACCTTGCCGCGCCGCCACCGCCCGCCACGGGCAGCGATTGTAAAATCGCGGCGCGCGGCGGGCTTGCCGGTGCTATTCAACCGCCAGCGGGCGGCTGCCCATTGTCGCACCGGTCTGCCCTGAAACATAGCGGATTTCATAGGCACCGGGCGTGTCGGGCACGGTCAGCGTGGCCGGGCTGTCACCCTCGGTATAGAAATAGTCGATATAGCTGCCTTCAGCCGCGCCGACCTGCACGATCGTGATGAAATCCTGCATATTATCCGGCCCGTCCCATAGCACCTGCAGGCTGCTGCCAGCCGCCGCTGTTTCGGGCGCTTCGAGGTAAATATCGACCGCGAAGACCTCGATCACCTGCCGCGACAGGGTTTCAGCGGTAGAGCCCGAGACATAGCGCAGCTCGTATGAGCCCGGCACATCGGGCAGGGTCAGCAATCCGGGCGAGCCTTGCTCGGTATAATAATACTGCGTGAAAACCCCATCCGCCGTGCCAACGGGCACGATGGTCAGGTAGTCGTTGGACAGCATCGGGCCGGTAAAGGTGATGCTGGCATCGGAGCCGGCGATCAGGTCATCGGCAATGGCCATCGTGATCGGCGTATCGGTCACGCGGAACGGCACCGAGGCCAGCACAATGCGCGACTGTCCCGACAAATAGCGCACCTCGTAGCTGCCAACCTCGGCGGGGAGTTTGACCTCGGCGGGGTTGCCGCTGCGGGTATAGGCATAGGCGCCGAAATCATCCTCATCCGCACCGACGGGCACAACGACAATGGCGTCATTGCGGTTATCCGGCCCTTCCCATGCAATTTCAACCCGCGCCCCCGCCCCGCCGCTTGGCGGGGGCGACAGGCGCACCTGTGCTGCCGTCAGGGTCAGCGGCAATGTGGCCCGCGTTTCGCGCGACTGCCCGGAGACATAGCGGATTTCGTAAGCGCCGGGATAGTCGGAGGATTGCACCGCAATCGGGTTGCCTTCGCGGGTATAGGTATAATTGCCGGTAACCCCTTCATCCGTGCCAACTGGCACGATGGTCAGATAATCGTTGTGGTTGTCCGGTCCGGTCCATGTCACCTCGATATACGCGCCGGCCACGGCAGACGGCATTGCCGACAGGGTGGTTTCAACCGAAACAAGCGTTAGCGGAATGCTGGCCAATGTCTTGCGGTCCTGCCCTGTCAGATAGCGGATTTCATAGGCGCCCGCGGCATCGGGGCTGCGCACGGCAAGCGGGTTACCCTCGCGCGTATAGGTGTAATTGTCATTGGCACCTTCGGGGGCGCCCTGCGCAACAATCGTGATAAAATCGTTGCGATTGTCCGGCCCCTCCCATGTAACCTCGATGTCGGACCCGGCATTGGCCACGGCTTCGGCCGCAAGCGAGGCTGGTGTCGCCTCGATTGTCAGGGGCAGGCTGGCGAGCGTCTTGCGGTCTTGCCCGGTGATGTAGCGTAGCTCGTATGAGCCCGGATCGACCGGCAGGGTCAGGGTCAGCGGGTTGCCTTCGCGGGTATAGGTGTAATTGTCAAACTCGCCTTCGGGGGTGCCGACCGGCACAACGCTGATGAAATCGTTCCGGTTGTCCGGCCCCTCCCATGTCACCTGAATTTCCGAGCCGGCCGGTGCCACGGGCGCGGCGTTCAGCGTTACGGCATTGGCTTCAAGGGTGATCGGCAGACTGGCAAGGGTCTTACGGTCTTGCCCGGTGATATAGCGCAGCTCGAACGCGCCCTCGGCTTCCGGCATGGTCAGGGTCAGCGGGTTACCTTCGCGGGTGTAAGAGTAATTGTCAAACTCGCCTTCAGGCGTGCCGACCGGCACAACGCTGATGAAATCGTTCCGGTTGTCCGGCCCTGTCCAGGTGACCTGCACCTCCGAGCCTGCCGCAACGACGGGGGCCGCTTCAAGCGTGGCTTGCGCCTCGCTGACGGTGATTGGCAGGGTGGCAATCACAGCGCGCTCGCCGCCGGTCAGATAGCGCAGCTCGTAAGCGCCGGGCTGGTCGGGGGCGCGCACAGACGCGGGGTTGCCGTCGCGCGTATAGGCGTAATTGCCGCCCGCATCATCATCGGCACCAAGCGCAACGATGGTGATGAAGTCATTCCGCGTGTCCGGCCCTGTCCAGTCTACCGCAAATTCGCTGCCAGCCACCACAACCGGCGGGGCGGCAAGCGTGGCGGGGATGATCACCGCAATATCGCGGCTTGCCTGGATGACACCGGCATTGTCAAGATAGTGCAACGTGTAATTGCCCGGTTCCGCTGGCGCGGTCAGCAATGCAGGGTTGCCTTCGGATGTGCGTATCTGTGCCACTGCACTGGCCGCTGCGCCGTCGCGCGGGGTCAGAATGATGGCATCGCCCGGCAGGTTCAGCCCTTCCCAGTCGACCAGAATGCCGCTGGATGCGACCACCTCATCAGGGGCAGACAGGCGCACTTCGGCCACATCGACCACAAGCGGAATTGCCGCCAGAACCTCGTTGCGCGTGGCCGAAACATAGCGAATTTCGTAAGCGCCCGCGACAAGCGGTGCAACCATAGCAGCGGGGCTGCCATCTACCGTGCGCACATAGCTTTCAACCGCGCTGACATCGCTACCAAGGGGCGCAATGGCCAGATAGTCGCCATTGGCATCGGGGCCGGTCCAGGTGACAGGCACGGCGGCGCCGGGGGCAACGGGGCTGTCGGCTTCAAGCGTGACCGCATCGCTGAGCATCACTTCGAAACGCTGCGCATCGCCTTCAACCGTATAGGCAAATTCCAGCACGCCGCTCTGGCCGTTCAACTCGGCGCGGGCAAGATAGTTGCCATCGGGCAGTTCGCTGCGCACAGAACTGCCGGGCTGGGCCGACAGAAGGGCGTTTTCGCTTGCCATGTCGATCAGCGTCCAGCGGATGCCCGCATCGCTGACCAGGTTACCCGCCGAATCCACGGCCACAAGATCCATGAACACAGGTGCCGCAACCGGCTCGGCAACCGGTTCGGATACGGTTTGCAGCGCGCTCAGCAGCTCATCGGCATTGCTGGCGGTCAGGTATTGGCCGCCGGTGATGTCGGCAAGGCAGGAAAGCTGGGTCTGGTCGTCAATTCCGGCCACATCAAAACCCACAACATGCGCGGTAAAATCAACGCCCGCATCCTCAAGTTCACGGGCCAGCGCGCAAGGATCGGCCTCGCAGCTTTCCAGCCCGTCCGAGACAAGGATGATCCGCGCCGGCCTGTCCTGCCAGCCCATTTCGCGCGCGGCATGGCGCACAGCATCGGTAAGCGGGGTGCGGCCGCGCGGCACAAGCGCATTCACCGCGGCCGAAAACTCCGCGGCATCCAGCGGGCCGACGGGCAGCACCGTTTCAATATCGGTGCAGCTTGCCTTTTCGCGATGCCCGTAGGCGACAAGACCGATACGGCTCGATTGTGGCAGTTCCGTCACCAGATCGCCGATCACCTCGCGCGCGATCTCAATTTTCGAAACGCCGTCAATTTGCCCCCACATGGAGTTGGAGACATCAAGCACCACAATCGTATCGGGCGCCTGCGCGCCGGGTGTTTGTGCCTGGGCGGGAAGGGCGGAAAAGGCCATATGGCCAAGGGAAATGGCGGTCAGAATGCGAATAAACATAATTGGTCCTGCTAAAATGTGATTCCGGAGAAGATAGCACGCTACGCGATTTGGCCAAGAATTTTTCCGCCTCGGCGCGAATGGGCGCGCAAATTTTCGCAGGCTTGCCCTTGGCCCGCGATTTGGTAGGAAGGGGCAGATGTAAAAGGACACGCCATGCAAAACACCCTGCGCCCGCTGCTTCGCATTTTGCTCTTTGCCGTCATTGCCTTCGCGCTGGACCGGCTGGCCAAGATCTGGGTGGTCGACTGGATGGACCTTGCCAACCTCTATACGATCGAGATGTTTCCGCCCTATCTGACCTATCAGATGGGCTGGAACGAGGGGGTGAATTTCGGCTTTCTTGGCTTTGGCGGTGACACGATGCGCTATGTGCTGATTGGCCTTGCGCTGGTTCTGGTGACCGGGCTGGTCATATGGCAACGCCGCGCATCGGGCTGGCTGTTGCCTGCCGCCACCGGGCTGGTGGTGGGCGGCGCGCTTGGCAATGTGTGGGACAGGGTGATTTTTGGCGCCGTGGCCGATTTTCTGAATGTCAGCTGCTGCGGCATCAACAACCCGTTCACCTTCAACACCGCCGATGTTTTGATTTTTGTTGGCGTTGTCGGGCTGATCATCTGGGGCGATCGCGACAAGGGCAGGTCACGCGGCGCCAAGCCGCGCACACATTCGCGTTAGCCCCGCTTGCCCTTTGCCAGCACAGGGCTATCTTGAAGCGGTAATTCAAAGGATATGCCCATGCGCCTGTTTCCCCTGCTCGGCCTGATCAGCGCCGTCTTTCCTGCGCTGCTTCACGCGCAAACCGTCAGCAGCTTCACGCTGGAGAACGGGTTGCAGGCGGTGGTGATCGAAGACAACCGCGCGCCCGTTGTCACCCATATGCTGTGGTATCGGGTTGGGGCCGCCGACGAGCCGCCGGGCAAATCCGGCATTGCGCATTTCTTCGAGCATCTGATGTTCAAACCCACCGCGACCCGCCCCGACCAGGATTTTTCGGCCGTGGTGGAAAGCAATGGCGGCGATGACAACGCCTTCACCGCGCAAGACTATACCGGCTATTACCAGCGCGTGGCCGCCGACCGGCTTGGCCTGATGATGGAAATGGAAGCCGACCGGATGCGCAACCTTGTGCTGTCGGCCGATAACCTGGCCACCGAACGCGCCGTGGTGCTGGAAGAACGCGCGTTGCGCACAGAAAGCGAACCGGGTGCGCTGATGGGCGAGGCCCGCAGCGCCGCGCTGTTCATGAACCACCCTTACGGCATTCCGGTCATTGGCTGGCGGCAAGAGATCGAGGCGCTGAATGTCGATGATCTGCGCGCCTTTTACAGCCGCTACTACGCCCCGAACAACGCCGTGCTTGTTGTGGCGGGCGATGTGACCCCCGCCGAGGTCGAGGCGCTCGCCCGGCAATATTACGGCCCGCTGGCCCCAAGCACCGATATTCCGCCGCGCATTCGCCCGCAAGAACCCCCGCAACTTGCCGCGCGCAGCCTTGTGTTCGAGGATGCGCGCGTTGCCAACCCCTATCTGGTGCGCATCTATCTGGCCCCGAACCGCACGAGCGATACGCAAAAGCAGGCCGCGGCGCTGTCGCTGCTGTCTGATCTTCTGGGCGGTGCGGGCATCGCTTCCGAACTTGGGCGCAGTTTGCAGCTCGATCAGGAAATCGCGCTGTCAACGGGTGCATGGTATGCGGGCACGTCGCTTGACCCCAATGAATTTGGCCTGTTTGTCATGCCGCGCCCCGGCACGTCGCTTGAAGAGGCCGAAGCGGCGATGGATGCTGTGCTGGCGCGCTTTATGGCCGAAGGGGTGGATGAAACCCAACTGGCCCGCGTAAAGGCCACGCGGCTTGCCGATGAGATTTACGGCATGGATGACCAGTTGAACCTTGCCCAGACCTATGGCGCAGCCCTGGCCACCGGGCTGACCCTGGCCGATGTTGCCGCCTGGCCCGAGGTTCTGAAAAGCGTCACCGCCGCAGATATTCTGGACGCAGCCGCTTTGGTGCTGAACAAGAACGCCTCGGTCACCGCCTATCTGACCGCCCCAGCCACGCCCCAGACCACAGAGGCCACAGAATGATCCAGCTACGCCCCCTTGTCCTTGCCGGTCTGATGGCGCTGTCCGCCCTGCCGCTGCGCGCATCCAACGATATTGTCGAGGTCATTTCGCCCGGTGGCATAACGGCCTGGCTGGTTGAAGAGCCATCCATCCCCATGCTGGCCATCGAGCTGAATTTTCGCGGTGGCGCCGTGCTTGACCCTGAAGGCCAGGAAGGCGTTACAACGCTGATGATGGGCCTGCTGGAAGAAGGTGCCGGCGATCTGGATGCCAGCGCGTTCTTACAGGCCAGCGAAAGCATCGCGGCGCGCTTTCGCTTCAGTGCCGGGCAGGATTCGGTCAATGTCTCGGCACAGATGCTGACCGAGAACCGTGCGGAATCGCTTGCATTGCTGCGCCTGGCGCTGAGCGCGCCGCGCTTTGACGCGGTG